>JAFZXV010000068.1 GCA_017616595.1 Bacteroidales bacterium | reverse complement strand
CCGTCGGTCCAGTAGGATTTGCCGGTCTCCTTGCAGGGGATGAAGGTCAATGTCATACCACCCTTGCGGCGGATGTGGGCGGTGGCGCAGTCGATGTTGTGCTGCAGGAGCTCTACGTCCTTGAAGATGGAGTTATTGATTTTCTGGAGCACGTAATCGTCGGGCCCGTCGGTCTTGACGAGCAGGGTGTCGTTGATGAGTCCGTTGCCCAGGGGCTTGATTTCCAGGATGTTGCCCTGGATGGCAAATTTTTCGGCAATTTCTTTCATTATGTGGTCGTATTAATTAAAGTCCTTCGAATGCAATCTTGAAAAGGTGGGGGACGCTGTCGTCGTCGTCTCCTATCCAGACGCAGTCATGGTCGGGATCGACGCAGATCGACTCGCAGTTGCCTGCGTAGCGTATAGGATATGTGGCGAGGATATGGGTGATTTCCTCGTCGAGCACGTATATCTTCTGGGTCTCAGAGTCAACGACCCAGAGCCAGTCGTTCTTGTGGTCATAGCAAAGGCCCGCCACCTCGGAAATGGCCTTGCCGGTAAGCTCGCGCAGACTCACCATCCACAGCCTTTCTCCGTCCAGGCTGTATTTCCAGAGGTTGGCGCCCACCTGGCTTCCTACAAAGAGCACGTCATCTTTGTAATAAGTGATGCCCTCGAGGCCGCTGTTGCCGTATTTGCCGTCGATCGCCTCCTGCACCTTGAACACGTTAGTCCAGTTCTTGGTGTAATCGGGCGCCGCTATCTTGATGACTTTCTGGTCGCCCTCCAGTGCCACATACAGGTCGCCTGTCTCTGGATGTATGGTGATGTCTTCCATGTCGGCGCCTTTAGCCCATAGCTTGGTGGCCTTGCCGTCCAACGATATCTGTGCGAGGCTGCCTTCGTCTCCTACGGCCCATAAGAACGACTTGTCGTTGTTGAGGCAGATACCGGACATCTCGGGAACCTCCTTGATGTCGTATTTGGTGTACTTGCCCATAACCGGCATGACGGGATCCTCCGGTGCGGGGCCGTCGTAATCGGCCAGACTGGCGGTGATGTTGCCGAGGTCCAGCACATCGGTGCGCTTGAGGTTGAGGGCCTCGGTGCGGGTGAATACCTTGGGATATGAGTTCCCCTTGCGCAGGTAGATGTGGAAGCCCTCGTCAAGCGTGAGAGTGCCGGGGAAGAAGAACGTGGCGCCGCCGTCGGCAAGGGTCTTGTTGAAGAAGTAGTGGCCTTCCTTGCGCGAGCGCTTGTAGTTGGGCGCCTCGCTGTTGATCTGGGCGCTGAATGTCTCAAAGCGGACGTAATCCCACTTGGTGGAGCAGAATACGCATCCGTCCCAACTGCCGTCTACGGTGAACTTTACGCTGCCGCAGAGACTCTCGAACTTGAATGTGTTGCCCTCTGCCAGCCAGGCACCCATCAGCGGGGCGTCGGTATCTGTAAAGTTGAATATGTCTTCGCAGAAGGTGTCTTCTTCGTCTATGAGTTCTGCGGGATATGCCGCGTAGAAGCTGTCGGGCCCGAAAGTGTTGTCGGGAACGGCAACCAGGTTAACGGCAGCCGTCTTGCCGTCTGCAGAAATGTCTGAGCCTGAGACGGTTACGATTATGGAGTTTGGCGTGTAACCGCCGGTCAGATAGATCTTGTCTCCGGCCGCCCAGGCAGTCTTGCCGCAATTGTCGGGCAGCACGAAATTGTACACGCCGGGGCCGGGGGTGTCTTTCTGTTCGGGTTGCGGGCGAGAGGGATTCTCGGGTCCGTCCGGATCTTCCGGAGTCTTGGGCTGGCAGGCCGTAAGGGCCATGGCTGCGCATAGCGCAAATAGGAACAAGCGTTTCATATCAAGGACAGGTTTTGAAAGCTTCTTTTACATCCTCCCACTTGTAATACGGACCTCCCGGGAGGGTTATAAGGGTGGTCTCGCGTTCGTTGATGTAGAATTTTACAAGTACGTCGCCTTTCTTGCCGCGGTAAAAAACTATCTGCAGGTTGCCTGCAAAGGGGCTGTACAGATATCCGGGCCAGTCAAGGCATTCTTTGCTGTCCAGGCGCTCGGCAATGCCCTTTATGCCCATGCGGGAGCAGCCGGCGAGCAGCTGGTAGTCGTGGCCGAAGCGCAGGTCGGCAGCCCAGCCGCCGCCGGCTATGACTTCGTCTGCCTTTGCCACAATGTCGTCAACCAGTCCCTGGACCTCGGCAACCGCCATCCTGCGCTCGCCGAACTCCTTGGAGTTGCATTGGCGGAGGTACAGGTTCATAGAGACGTTCTGGGCGTACCAGTAGCGGTCGTCTGCGGTAAAGAGGCGGAGCATCGTGTCGTCGTAGTCGAACGAACCGCAGATGGCCGCTATGGCAAAGGTGCCGTCCAGAAGGGCGTGCGGATCTCCGGCCTCGCGGCATCTGGAAGGATCCTTGAAGATGCGGGCGTAGAACTGTGCCGTATCGGGATAATGGGCCTCGGCGTGCTCGATTATGAGCTTATAGGCCTCGTACTTGACGTCGTCCGGATCTACGCTGCTGCAGTAGGTCATGAATGCGTCTCCGGTGTCCCAGCTGAGGAAGAGTTTGGGGTCGCGTGCGAGCAGTTCTCCGGTGAAGGCTGCCATACTCACGATGCATCTGGGGGAAGTGCTGGATACGGCACGCACGCGCGGAGTCTGCTTGAACACTTTCTTGTACTTGGCGAACATGCGCCCGGAAATCTGCCTGTGCTCGCGGCATCCGCGTGCGGTCAGGCGGCCGTCCATATGGTTGTGCAGGGCGGTAATCTCCGCCACCGTCTTGTATGCGGCCTCGCCTTCCTCGGTCAGGAGGCCCAGCTCGTGGGCGCGTCCGTACACCTTGAGGGCGTCGGAATATGTGGTTCCCTCCCAGTCGCTGCGGGATCCGTGGCGGCCGTAGTGGCTGATGTAGAAGGGCTTATAACCTGCAGGCACGGGAGTTTCCGCGACGGGCAGATATTCATACGGGTTGGTGTTGACGCCGGTGCGGAAGATGTTTTCCTGAAGGTATTTTTCCAGCACGGGATTCTTGTCCTGGGCAAGGGCCGCAAGCGGCAGCAGCGCTAAGAGCGCAAGGATCAGAAAGCTTCTTTTCATTTATTCACGGGAGAAAATGAGAACACAGGAAATGGCGGCCACGATACCGATAATCTGAGGTACGGTGGGCACGGCCGCGTAAAGGATAAGGGAGATTATGCACATGATCACCGGGGCGCAGGCGTCGGCCAGCGGGGCAATCACCATAGCCTTTCCGTAACGGTTGGCATACACCAGCGTGAATGCGCCCACGGCGTTGAGAATCTGCACCAGGAACACCTTGCCGGCCTCACCCCAGCCGTCTGCGAGGGGATTGTTCTGCCCCTTGCCCATCAGTAGGGCAACGGGGATGAGCAGTACGGCAGATATGGCCATATACACGAACACGCTCTCCGCATCGGGGGTATTGTTGTTGGCGAGCTTCATCACAAAGGCCTGAACGCCCCAGCATATGAATACTATGGATGCGAACAGGATCCATATCTTGCTTGTGGCGGTGCCGTCCTTGCTGTCCGGCAGGGCAAAGCATACGAGCGCCACGAATGCGAGCGCGATGCCCAGGATGCCCAGCTTGGATACCTTCTCCTTGAGCACGGTGGCCGACAGGAGCACCGTGACGATAGGAGCGACGGAAATCATCGGCATCACCAGGTACGCCGGTGCATAATCCAGGGCCTGGAACAGCACCAGCTGCCCGCCGGCACCCAGCAGACCCACGGCGAGGCTCAGCAGGGCCGGTTTGGGACGGACGTCCAGTTTGAACTTGATGTTTGCAAGGGCAGCAATGGCGCACGGGATCATGCTCAGCGCCCATATTACATACACCATTGTCTTTGGGAGCGTGGTCTGGTCGCTGAATGCGCCCCAGATGCCCCACGTAACCATCGTAATGATGGCATAAAGTAGCCAGTTATGTTTTTTCTGTGTCATAATGCGTTTAATGAACTTAATCTTGAGGCTTAGCGTATGGTAAAACGTCTGATAGGTAATAACGGATCTGCGTAAGAATGCCGGGTGATGGAGACGATATGTGCTCTGTCTTAGGGAGGCACTCCCACCATATAACGACGTTGGAATTCTCTATTGTAATATTTTGCACTTCAAAAACATAACCGTTGCTGAAGAAGAAGCGTATGGTGTTTGAAAAGTACTGAGTATAATCAAAACTCCTTACCTCTTCCATATATGTTTCCCCAGAGAGTACTGAAGTCTCATTCTCAAAGGCCTTGCGTCCGTTAAGACCATCATCAATTCTCCACTGTAAATTGCAATCAAGACTTGTATCATTTACTAAGACTAATTGCGTACCATTATATGAATCTGAAATTTCAAAGCTTTTACAGGACGAAAAAACAGAAAGGATAGAAAAGACCGTGAAGATATGCAATACTCTTCTCATGATTCTATTTGACGAAGGAGGCGATGAGGGCGCCGAGCGCGGCGTTCTCAAGGATGCCGCCAAAGGCGCAGGAGCCGGGGCCCCAGGCGTAATAGGGCACGGCGATGCCGTTGTGAGAGTCGTTGCCGAAGGCTACGCCAATCTTTCCTTCTTCAAGGTCTCCGTCCTGCAGGGTGAGGGCGCCGGTGGCGTGGTCTGCCGCCACCACAACAAGCGTGTGGCCGTCTTTTGCCGCCCATTCCAGCACGTCTCCGATGGTGCGGTCGAAGTCGAGAAGTTCTTCCATAGCCTTGTCTATGCGGTTCTCGTGCAGCCAGTCGTCTATGCAGGAGCCCTCGATCATCATCGCAAAGCCCTTGCCCTCGCTGGCGGCGGAAAGCTGCTCTATGCCGCGGGCGACCATATGGCGGAAGAGGTCTCCGCGCTCGATCGCTACGGGCAGGTTGTCGGGGGCCAGGAGGCCAAGCACCGGCAGGGGAGCGGCCATGAGCTCTTCCTCAGTGTTGACTACGCTGTAGCCCTTCTGAGCCATCTCTTCGGCTATGTTGCGGCCGTCTTCGCGCGCGGACGGGGCAAAGAGGTCTGAGCCGCCGCCGGCTATGTAGTCTACGTTGCAGTTGAGGTAATCCGCAATTATCGCATCTGTGTTGTAACGATGCTCATTGTGGCAGCAGAAGTCTACCGGCGTTGCGTCTGCAAGGTGGCAGGTGGTCACTACACCGGTCTTCCAGCCCAGGGCGTGAGCCTTGTGGAGCATGGAATAAAGGGGCTCTCCGTTGATATCTGAGCCCACGTGGTTGTTGCCGGTCTTCTGCCCGGCGGCAAGAGCGGTTCCGCCGGCTCCGGAGTCGGTAATCAGGTTGTCTGCGCTATATGTGCGGGACAGGCCGACTACGGGGAAATTGTCGAAATTCAGCTTGCCGTGGTTGAGTACCCACGCGCAGCTGGTCTGTTCCAGACCCATGCCGTCGCCTATGAGGAAAATGACATTGCGCACCTCCGCGTCTGCCGGGGGAGGCGTTACGTTTACTATATCGTAGGTGCCCTCGGTTGTGTAGTATTGGAGTTCTGGCTCGTCTGACTGCTTGCAGGAGACGGCAAGGGCGACTATGGCGGCGGAAAGGATAACAGGAACAGTAAATTTCATAATAATATAAATCAAAAACCCCCTTCTCCGGAGTGGCCTCCGGGGAAGGGAGAGTAAAAATCAAATCAAAAACTCAGCATCTGTTATTTGTCAACGGTGATGTCGAGGAGATGGCCGTAGCCGTTGGTGTTGTCGTCGGAAACGTTCTCGTTGGGCATGTTGGAGAGCTCGGCCCACCAGGGATCGTAGAAACGGATACCGGTCTGGAAGTTGTCTCCCATCTGCATGGGAACTGGACTGGCAAGGGCTGCTGCATTGAACATGGCACGGATAACCATGATCTCGTACTTGTTGTCTTTGCCTGCACCGGCGCAGATGCCATTGCCGGCCTCTTTGAGGTTGTACCACTTCATCTTACCATCTATTTCGATCCTCTGGTAGAAGTTGCCGTCGAAGTTGCCCCATACGCCGTTCTCGCTGGCGAGGCTGCCCTCGATGATGAAATCGTAGCCGTCCAGGAAGTAGGAAGTGTAGCCGGACTCAAACTCGCCGTCGGTGTTGATGCAGAGGCGGATAGGCATGCCGTCGCCGTCCTTGTCTTCGGAGTTTTTGTTGAAGCAGTCGTCGAGAAGCTCCTTGGCGGTATCCTTCTGGAACTCGATGTAGTAGAATACGAACTCCTCGTTTGCATAGACGCGGATTTCCTTGACTGCCTCCCAGCTGCCGTCGGATGCGTTCTTGGCTACCTTGACCTTCTCTGCAGGCATGGCTGCCCAGTCGTCGAAGCTGCCGTCGATGGTGATGGTAGGCTTCTCCTCGGGCTTGTTGTCATCGGGATTCTCCTGATTGTTGCCGTCGTCGGGCTTTGCCGGGTCGTCCTTGGGGTTGCAGGCTATTGCAACGAATGCAAGGGTTGCAAAGATTAAGAAAAACTTTTTCATTGATTTGTGTATTAAAGGTTTGGTGATGCAAAGCTGTTGTTCTCGGGTACTGTGGAATAGGGTACGGTAACCTTTCCGTCGGCTCCTACCTTGAACCAGAACGGCGCGGAGTCAAGGTCGAAGACGTCGTCCAGCACCGGGGAGTAGCAGTAGTTCCAGCCGGGGAGCGAGGGCGGGGGAGTGTGCCCGAAGCACAGGGCGATGTGCTCTCCGCT
>JAFZXV010000067.1 GCA_017616595.1 Bacteroidales bacterium | reverse complement strand
CATCCCCGCAGACCCCGACGACTCCAAGAACGCCATGGTGGAAATCCGCGGCGGCACCGGAGGCGACGAGGCAGCCATCTTTGCCGGAGACCTTTTCCGTATGTATCAGCACTTTGCCGAGCGCCGCGGCTGGAAGCTCGAGGTCACGGACCAGGCTCCCGGCACCTCCGGCGGCTTCAAGCAGATAGTCTTCAAACTCAGCGGAGACGGCGTCTACGGCGTAATGAAGTATGAGTCCGGCGTGCACCGCGTGCAGCGCGTCCCCCAGACCGAGACCCAGGGCAGGATCCAGACCTCGGCGGCCTCCGTGGCCGTTTTCCCCGAGGCAGGCGAGTTTGACGTAGACCTCAGCTGGGACGACATCCGCCTGGACCTGTTCTGCTCTTCCGGCCCCGGCGGCCAGGGCGTCAACACCACCTATTCAGCCGTGCGCCTTACCCACATCCCTTCCGGGCTTGTGGTGCAGTGCCAGGAGGAGCGCTCGCAGCTCAAGAACAAAGACAGGGCGTTCGAAGAACTCCGTACGCGTCTGTACAACCTCGAGCATCAGAAGTATCTGGACGGCATAGCCGCCAAGCGCAAGACCATGGTCTCTACCGGAGACCGCTCCGCCAAGATCCGCACCTACAACTATCCTCAGGGCCGCGTCACCGACCACCGCATAAACTGGAGTATGTACAACCTCCCCGTCTTCATGGACGGCGACATTCAGGAATGCATAGACCAGCTCCAGATAGCGGAGAACGCAGAACGCCTTAAAGAGGCCGGGGAATAATCGGCGGAGTCATATATACCTCCGCCGTATGTCATACCCGAACCATCCGTCATGCCCGACCTGATCGGGCATCTAATCGGTCTGCGCAAAGCTAACCGCCTGATAATCAGCTCTAAACGCGATTGAGGGACCCTCAAAACGAGGGCCCCTCAATCATATAGTCAGCTGTTAATCAGCGAGTTAAGTTTGCGCACCCGCCAGAGAGTAACGTGTAGTTAGCGTTTAGAAAGCGCCAGCGGCTCCCCCGAGGGGAAGGCGGCTCTCAGCCGCCAGGGGGTAACGTGTAATTAGCGTTCAGAAAGCGCCAGCTTTCTAAACGCTATGCAGGCGTTGTGCCCTCCGAAGCCGAAGGAATCTGAAAGGCTGAGGGTCAGCGGGGTCTCGAGGGCCACGTTGGGCGTGTAGTCGAGGTCACACTCGGGATCGGGGGCATCAAGGTTGAGGGTGGGGGGAACTATGTCGTTCTTGAGGGCGAGGACGGCCGCGATTGCCTCGGCGGCTCCTGTGGCACCGAACATATGGCCGTGCATCGACTTGGTGCTGCTGATGTGGATCTTGTATGCCGCATCTCCGAAGGCAATCTTGTAGGCGGCTGTCTCGGCGACGTCGTTCAGCTGGGTGCCGGTTCCGTGTGCGTTGATGTACACATTGTCTTCTTCGGGGGCGAAGGCTGCCTCGTCCAGAGCCTGCCTGATGCAGCGTGCCTGGGTGCTGCCGTCCGGCCTGGGAGCGGTGGCGTGATAGGCGTCGCAGGTGCTGCCGTAGCCCACCATCTCGGCATAGATATGGGCGCCGCGGGCGATGGCGTGCTCCATTTCTTCAAGGATGATCACAGCCGCGCCGTCCGCCATCACAAAGCCGCTGCGGTTGGCGTTGAACGGGAGGCTGGCGTATTTGGGATCCTCTGCGCGCGACAGGGTGCGGGCGTTACCGAATGCAGCCGCTCCGATGGGAATGGCGCAATGGTCTGTGCCACCGGCTATTACGGCATCTGTATACCCGTGCTTGATGGTGCGGTATGCCTCTCCGATGGAGTGGGTGGCGGTAGCGCAAGCGGTTACGATGTCTATGCAGGAGCCCTGTGCGCCATATTTTATGGCAATCTGGCCGCCGGCCATATCGGAAATCATCGTGGGTACGAAGAGAGGGGAAATCCACTGTCCGGTGGGATCCTCAACCATCTTCTCGATCTCTCTCTGGATGGTGGCAAAGCCGCCGATACCGGAGCTGACGTAGGTGGAGAGGCGTTCCGGGCTGATGTTTTCTCCGGTCACGAGCCCGGAGTCTTTCATTGCCTGCCAGGCCGCTGCCATTGCGAATATGGTGAAAGGATCCTGCTTGCGGATGAACGGTTTTTCCATTCCGTACTCCTCGGGATTGAAATCCTTGATTTTTCCTGCTATCTTGACGGGGAGACCTCCCTGCTCGAATTCCGGAACGAAGTCGAGTCCGCATACTCCCTTCTTAAGGCTGTCCCAAAAAGTGTTCACATCATTGCCTATGCAGGAGAGGACTCCAAGTCCGGTAACAACTACTCTTTTGTTCATCAGGTTATGGTTTTTTCCGGCCGCAAATATACAAATTTTTCATATATTTGTGGGGTTATGGCCGTACACTCGCTCAGAACGCAGCTGCCCCGGTTCCTGCTGGGCAAGCACCAGTTGATTGCAACCGTGGTGTTTGCGGCCTTCATCTCCCTGGCGTTCCTGATCTTGAGCATTCCGTTCTCCCACAATGCATGGTTCTCCCTGGACCGCGGCGAGGCTTTCCTGTTCACGCTGGTGTTCCTCCTCATCTCCCTGGCCATAGTCATCGTGAGCAAAATGCTCATGCACGCTGCCCACAAGGCAGACAACTTCACCTTCCTGCACTACATCCTCTGGAACATAGCGGAAATAGTGCTCATATCGCTCCTGTACACCTTCTTTACCAAAGAAGGAGACAAACTGGGCATTATCTCCCTGGAACAGAGCGACTTCCTGATGGTGTTCATAGGCGCGCTCGGCTATACGGCCCTGTCGCTCGGCGTCCCTTATATCGTAGCCGCCCAGTACTTCCTGCTGGAAGAGAAAGACAACACCATTCGCCTGATGAAATACGGCGAGGTAGTCAGCGACGCCCCCATCGCCCCCAGCGGGGAGCAGCGCATCACCCTGTTCGACAACAGCGGCGCCCTCAAATTCGACATCAGCCCGGACAACCTGTTCTTCATAGAGTCGGACGACAATTATATACAGGTCTGGTACACAGACAGTTCTGCAGAAATGCGCAAATACATGCTCCGCTGCCGCCTCAAGACGGTTGAGGAGAGCTTTGCCGGCTCCGACCTGGTGCGATGCCATCGCAAATACATAATCAACATACGCAAAGTGCGCGTGCTCTCTTCCGGCAAAGACGGCTACAGCATAGAGCTGGAGAGCGACGCTACGCCCCTCATCCCCGTTTCCAAAACTTACGAGCAGGCCGTGCTTGCCCGTTTCAATTCACGTTAGCTTATGTGGCAGAGAATCCAAACACTATATCTTGCAATCGCAACGGCACTGATTGCCGCAATGTTCTTCTGCGATAAGGCAGACGGCGTCAGTTTTACCTCCTACTGGCCGTATCTGGTGCTGCTTATACTCAGCGTGCTGTTGCACTTCCTCGCTCTCACCACCTGGAAATTCCGCATCTTCCAGGTGCGCACTGCAGTGCTTGCCGCGCTGCTTACCCTTGCCCTCCAGGTGTGGCTGGCGGTGGATTTTGCAGTTACCGGCAACGACCCGCTGTTCCACGTCCCTGCATTGTTCCCCATAGTGGCGGTAATCCTGGACGTGCTGGCCGCACGCGGCATATGGGCCGACGAACTTATGGTCCGCAGCTCCAGCCGCCTCCGCTCCTCAAAACGTAAAAAACACTAAATCATCAAGTTATATGCGTATCCCCGAATCTGAACTCATCATCAACGGCGACGGCTCCGTATTCCACATCCACCTCAAACCGGAAGAGCTGGCCGACAACGTCATTATGGTAGGCGACCCCGGCCGCGTAGACATGATCGGCGAGTACCTGTCAGACATCGAATTCCGCCACGAATCGCGCGAATTCGTATCCATCACCGGCAAGCGCAACGGCAAACGCATTACCGTTCTGTCGCACGGTATCGGCCCCGACAATATCGACATCGTCATGACCGAGCTCGACGCCCTTGCCAACGTAGACTTCAGGACCCGCGAGGTCAAGCCCGAGCACAAGGCACTCAACATCCTCCGCATTGGCACCTCCGGCGCCCTTCACGCAGACATTCCCCTCGGCAGCTATGTGCTCGCACATATCAGCGTGGGTTTTGACGGCGTCATGAACTGGTACGCCAACCGGGAGAAGGTTACCATACCTGCAGTCGAAGAAGCCTTCAAAGAGCATATGAAATGGGCTCCCGGGCTCCCGTCCCCTTATTTTGTTAAGGCATCGCCCAAGATCATAGACCTGTTCAAAGACGTTACAGTCAAGGGCGTTACCATCTCCGCTCCCGGATTCTACGGCCCCCAGGGTCGCGTCGTACGCCTCCCTCTGGCAATGCCCGACATGCTGGAGAATATAGAGAGCTTCCGCTTCTCGGATGCAGGAGAGGATTACCGCATCACCAACTTCGAGATGGAGAGCTCGCCCCTTGCCGGCTTTGCCGCCCATCTGGGGCACAACGCTTCCACCGTCTGCTGCATCATTGCCAACCGCTACCTCCAGAGCTCCAACCCCGACTACAAACCCGCAATCCGCAAACTCGTAGAACTTGCAGTGGACAGAATGAGTACGCTGTAGCCCTTGGGACGCGCAAACTTAACCGGCTGATTTATAGCTGATTATATGATTGAGGGGCCCCCGTTTTGAGGGTCCCTCAATCGCGTTAGTCGCTGATTATCAAGCCGTTATCTTTGCGCGTTTCAGAGATGCCCGTGCTTTGTTACGTCGGAAATTGCGGCTGAGGTATATATGGCTCCGCGGGCTTGCCGCCCTCGGCTAGGGAGAGGGGGGACCGCTTGCGGT
>JAFZXV010000066.1 GCA_017616595.1 Bacteroidales bacterium | reverse complement strand
CGCCGACTTCAGCAAGGACTACAACGGCCCTACGTTCACCGTAAATGGCACCGCCTATAAGTTCGGACTCAAGTTCGACAGCAAGGGCTCGGTATCCTTTACCACATCGGAGACCTTCGACTCCACGGTGCAGTTCTGGTTCGTACGCCGCAAGTCCACATCAACCGGAGCAAAGATCCAACTGATTCCGGATGGCGGAAACGCCACCGTCATTGCAACTCCGTATGATGCCCCTGCAGACAGCGGCGTTATCGACCTGCAGAAAGGGACGTCGTACACCATCAAACAAGCCTCTGACGAGCAGGCACTTATCTATGTAATCGTAACAGAAAAAGAATAATACAATGGAAAGACTTAACCGCAAGACGGCCCCTCAGGCCAAGAGTTACACAGAGAAGGTCATCCAGTTCGGAGAGGGTAACTTCCTCCGCGCCTTCATAGAATGGATAATCTGGAAAACCAATCAGAAGACAGATTTCAACGGCAGCGTAGTAGTAGTTCAGCCAATAGAGAAGGGAATGGTGGAATGGCTCAACGAGCAGGACGGCCTTTATCACCTCAACCTCCAGGGCCTGCAGAACGGGCAGCCGGTAGACAGCGTCGACCTCATCGACGTCATTTCCCGCGGCATCAACCCCTACGCCGACTTTGAGGCCTACCTCAAACTGGCCGAGCAGCCCCAGATCCGCTTTGTGATTTCCAACACCACCGAGGCCGGCATTGCATTCGACCCCGCCTGCAAGGTTGACGACGCTCCCTGCTCGTCCTACCCCGGCAAGCTTACGCAGCTGCTTTATCACCGTTGGGAGCACTTCGGCGGCGCTGCCGACAAGGGCCTGATTATCTTCCCCTGCGAGCTCATTTTCGAGAACGGCAAGCACCTCAAGGAATGCATCCGCCAGTACATCGAGCTCTGGAAGCTCCCCGAGGGCTTTGCCAACTGGTTCGAGCAGAGCTGCGGCGTGTACAGCACCCTGGTGGACCGCATAGTGCCGGGCTACCCGCGCGACAACGCCGCCCAGCTGTGCGAGAGGGCAGGATACGACGACCATCTGCTGGACAAGGCAGAAATCTTCCACCTCTGGGTAATTGAGGCCCCCAAGGAGGTTGCCGCCGAGTTCCCTGCCGACAAGGCCGGCCTCAACGTGCTCTTTGTGCCCTCCGAGGCACCGTACCATGAGCGCAAGGTTACGCTGCTCAACGGCCCTCACACCGTGCTGAGCCCCGTAGGATACCTCAGCGGGCTCAACACCGTCAAGGAATGCTGCGAAGACCCGCTCATCGGCAAATTCGTGCACAGGGTGATGTTCGAGGAACTCCTTCCCACCCTCAACCTTCCCAAGGAAGAACTGGAGAAGTTTGCCTCCGACGTTATGGAACGCTTCCGCAATCCGTTCGTCAAGCACTTCGTGACCTCCATAATGCTCAATTCCTTCCCCAAGTTCAAGACCCGCGACCTCCCTGGCCTCAAGACCTATCTTGAGCGCAAGGGCGAGCTGCCCAAGGGCCTGGTGCTCGGCCTCGCCGGCATCTGCACCTACTACAAGGGCGGCAAGAGGGGCGACGACGAGATAGTCCCCAACGACGATCCCAAGATAATCGAACTCCTGCAGAACCTCTGGGCCACCGGCGACGTGCTCAAAGTTGCCTCCGGAGTGCTTGCAGACCAGTTTATATGGGGCGAAGACCTCAACGCCGTTCCCGGCCTTACCGAAATGCTGGCCAAAGATCTGGAACTGATACAGAATAGCGGCATGAGAACCGCAGTGGAAAGTATAATATGAGTACGCAAAAGAAATTAATGACCAACTGGCGGTGGTGGCTGTGCAGCCTGCTGTTTGTGGCGACTACCGTAAACTATCTGGACCGCCAGGTACTGAGCCTCACTTATGAGGAATTCATCAAGCCGGAGTTCCACTGGACGGACGCCAACTACGGCACCATCACCAGCTTCTTCTCCATCTTCTACGCAATCTGCTGCCTGTTCGCAGGCAAGTTCGTAGACTGGATGGGCACCAAGAAAGGCTACCTCATCGCCATAGGCGTATGGTCCGGCGGCGCCTGCCTCCATGCAGCCTGCGGCTGGGCCACCGCCCACATCGTCGGACTCGACTCCGTTGCCGCTATGCGCGCGGTGGAGGCCGGTTCCAACATCGCACTGGCGGTATCCACCACATCGGTGTACCTGTTCCTGCTGTGCCGCGGCATCCTTGCGCTCGGCGAGGCCGGAAACTTCCCAGCCGCCATCAAGGTGACGGCCGAATACTTCCCCAAGAAAGACAGGGCCTTCGCCACCTCCATCTTCAACGCAGGTGCATCTGTGGGCGCACTCGCCGCTCCCCTGCTCATACCGCCGCTCGCCCTCAGGTTCGGCTGGGAGATGGCGTTTATCATCATCGGCGGCCTTGGCTTCATCTGGATGTTCTTCTGGGCGTTCATGTACGAGAAGCCAGAGAAGAGCAAGAGGGTCAACGAGGCTGAGCTCGCGTACATCCATCAGGACCAGATGGCCGATCAGGTCGGCCATGACGCCTCCGTCACTCCCGGCATCGACCGGGAGTCTCACGAAGAGAAGACCATCCCGTTCCTGCAGTGCTTCAAGTACAGGCAGACGTGGAGCTTCATCGCAGGCAAGTTCTTCACGGACGGCGTCTGGTGGTTCTTCCTGTTCTGGGCACCGTCGTACTTCAGCAACCAGTTCCAGGCCCCGGCCACATCGCCCCTCGGCCAATGGCTCATATTCACGCTGTACCTCATTGTGACAGTCATTTCCATCGGCGGCGGCTACCTGCCCAAGGTGTTCGTAGACAAGAAGGGGATGAATCCGTACGCGGGACGAATGCTGGCGATGCTCATATTTGCCTTCTTCCCGCTGGCGGCACTGCTCGCCCAGCCGCTCGGAGTCCACTTCAACTCGCCCTGGTGGCCCGCCATACTCATCGGCCTTGCCGGTGCCGGGCATCAGGCCTGGAGCGCCAACCTCTTTTCCACCACCGGCGACATGTTCCCCAAAAGCACCGTCGCCACCATTACGGGCATCGGTGCGATGGCGGGAGGAATCGGCTCGATGATTATCCAGAAGGTTGCCGGCAACCTCTTCACCTACGCCGAGGCGCAGGGTGCGGCGTTCCGGTTCCTCGGTTTCGAGGGCAAGCCTGCCGGATACTTCATCATGTTCTGCTTCTGCGGCCTTGCGTACCTGATTGCATGGATCATAATGAAGTCGCTCGTACCCAAGTACAAGCCGGTGATTGAATAGTTAAAAGAATAGCCAAGCGTGGCTATTCTTTTAAGAAACTCTCTTTTCTCCGAGGACGCACCAGCGGATGAACGGGATGCGGTGAAGGACCTCGTAGATGAGGGGGGACAGCGTGAAGACGGCCACGGTAAGGATGACATACATGGCAAACGGCGGCAGCTGGGTGTACGCCTTCATCATATAGCCAAGCGCCGCTACCGGCAGATAATGAATGACATACAGTCCGAAACTAGACAGTGCCATATAGCTTGCGAAGGCTCCGGTGCGGTCCATTTTTGCGTTGAACCAACCCATCATTCCAAGGCACATCAGCCAGCCGTAGAGGCAGTTGAGAGGACTGCCGAGGTACTGCGGCGAGGTATTGTCCTGGCCGAACGTGGTGATGACGAGCGCTGCGCCGGAGGCTACTGCCGCAACCAGCAGGGGTATCCAGGCCTTCTTGACCTTTTCCTGCACCTCGTTGTGCGCGAAGACGAAGTAGCCGAGGAGGAAAGGAATCAGGTAGAACAGTGGTTTATATAGGTTGAGCAGGCCGTCCAGCGACTCGGGGCGGGGGTTCTTGATGAGCGTTTGCTCGCCTACCCAGAAAAGGACGCCCAGCAGGATGATGACGACTATTCCTGCCTTGCCGCAAAGATTGTAGAACTTGTCTTTGCGGTCTATCGCGCGGACCAGAAGGAGCAGGAGGCTCAGCACCCACAGCAACTGGATGAACCAGAGTGGGCCGATGCCGCTGACGCTCCAGGCGAAATACTTTACGAAGCCGGGAACCCCTTCAGGCAAAACGGATTCACCGTTTACGTATGAGGTAACGGCAGTATTGAAATATCCCGTCATCCATTGAAAGACAAACAGGCCGATGGTGCCTGGCACCAGCAGCTTGCGGGTGCGCGCCTTGAACCACTCCCCCGGGTTGTACTTCTGAAGTGCATAGCGGGCGCTTATGCCGGCAAGGATGAAGAGTATGGGCAT
>JAFZXV010000065.1 GCA_017616595.1 Bacteroidales bacterium | reverse complement strand
AGAGTCCCAACCCCGGGTGATACCGATTCTGTTGCTGATAGGATTAGTTTTCTGTCCCATATTACTTATTCTCCACTGGTTGTTTGACATCGAGGATGACGGTGACGTGGTTGGAACGCTTGCGGATGCGACCGGCACGGCCCTGCGGGCACGGGCGGATGCGCTTCAGCGTGCGGCCTTCGTCCACCATAATGGTCTTCACATAGACGTTGCCGTTGTCCAGTTCCTTGCTCTGCTCCGGGTTCTTGGCTTCCCAGTTGGCGATGGCGCTGCGGAGAAGCTTCTCCAGGCGCACGGACGCCTCGCGCTTGCTGAACTTGAGCAGGTCGAGAGCGCGGTTGACCTCGACGCCGCGGACGGTGTCGGCCACCAGACGCATCTTGCGGGGAGAGGTGGGGACGTCATTCAGCTTTGCAACAGCCGTAACCTTCTTCGCCTCCTTGAGGCGCTCGGCCATAAGTCTTTTACGCTTTCCCATAGTGATTACTTCTTATTGTTACCTGAATGACCTCTGAAGTTGCGGGTCGGAGCGAACTCGCCCAGCTTGTGGCCGACCATCTGCTCGGTGACGTAAACAGGAATAAACTTGTTTCCGTTGTGAACAGCGATCGTATGGCCGATAAAGTCAGGGGAGATCATACTGGCGCGGGACCAGGTCTTGACCACCTCCTTCTTCTTGCTACCATCATTCATAGCAAGAACTCTCTTCTCCAGGGCTTCCTGGATATAGGGACCTTTTCTAAGTGAACGACTCATAATCTCTAAGTTTTATTCCGTTATTTCTTTCTTCTCTCAATGATGAACTTGTTGGACGCAGCCTTGGGGTTGCGGGTCTTGTAGCCCTTTGCAGGCAGACCCTTGCGGGAACGGGGATGTCCACCGGAGGCGCGGCCTTCACCACCACCCATCGGGTGATCGTGCGGGTTCATGACAACACCACGGTTGTGAGGGCGCTTGCCGAGCCAGCGGCGACGGCCTGCCTTTCCGTGGGATTCGAGGTTGTGGTCTGTGTTGGACACGATACCGACAACTGCGCGGCAGCTGACGAGGACCATGCGGGTCTCTCCGGAAGGGAGACGAAGGACCGCGTGGTTGCCCTCGCGTGCTGCGAGCTGTGCGCTGGTACCGGCGCTGCGGGCCATTGCGGCACCCTGGCCGGGACGGAGCTCGATATTGTGAACAAGGGTACCAACGGGAATTTCACTCAGAGGGAGGCAGTTGCCGACCTCGGGAGCGACACCGCTGCCGGAGGCGATAACCTGACCTACCTTGATGCCGTCGGGAGCGATGATATAACGCTTCTCGCCATCCTCATACTGTACGAGGGCGATGCGGGCGCTGCGGTTAGGGTCGTACTCGATGGTGAGAACGGTTGCAGTGCATTCGTCCTTGTCGCGGAGGAAGTCGATGATGCGGTACATCCTCTTGTGGCCGCCGCCGATGTAGCGGACGGTCATCTGGCCGGTGTTGTTACGGCCACCCGTGCTCTTGAGAGGCTCAAGCAATGATTTCTGAGGCTTCTTGGCGGTGATCTCGCTGAATGCGCTGATCACTTTGTTGCGCTGACCGGGAGTTACCGGTTTGAATTTTCTTACTGCCATTGTCTTTTCCTCCCTTAGATGTTAGCGTAGAAGTCGATCTTATCGTCACCTGCTACGGTGATGTACGCCTTCTTGTAATGGTTGGCACGACCGCGGAGAAGACCGCTCTTGGTGTAGCGGCTCTTGCGCTTGCCGTGGTAGTTTACGGTATTGACGTCGGTGACGGAAACGTTGTACAGTTTCTCCACCTCGTTCTTTATCTGAAGCTTATTGGCCTTACGATCAACGATAAAGCCGTAACGGTTCAACTTTTCGCCCTGAGCCGTCAACTTCTCTGTTACGATTGGCTTAATAATGATTCCCATCTTCGTGTGCGTTTATGCTCTCTCTGCAAGAATGTCCTGTACGCCGTCTACGAGAACCAGTGAATTGGCGTTCATGATGGCGTAGGTGTTGATCTCGTCAACGGTTATAACCTTGACCTGCGGGAGATTGCGGGATGAAAGAAAGATGTTGTCCGAATTCTGGGGAAGCACGATGAGGACCTTGCGGTCGCCGGCCTTGATGGCGTTGACGATGTTAAGGAGCTCTTTGGTCTTGGGGGCTTCCATCTTGAAGGGCTCGAGAAGGATAATGGCGTTCTCCTGTGCCTTGTAGCTGAGAGCGGAGTGGCGTGCAAGCCTCTTGACCTTCTTGTTGAGCTTGTTGTGGTAGAAACGGGGGACAGGTCCGAAGACGCGGCCGCCACCTACGAAGATACCGGCCTTGAGGGAGCCGTGGCGTGCGCCGCCGCCGCCCTTCTGGCGTCCGAGCTTCTTGGTGCTGTGTGCGATTTCGCTGCGGTCTTTGGTCTTGGCGTTGCCGTGACGCTGGTTGGCCAGGAACTGTACTACATCAAGATATATGGCGTGATCGTTCGGGGTGATGCCGAAGACCTTCTCGTCCAGGGTAACATTCTTACCGGACTTGGTGCCGTCGATTTTCAATACTTCAAGTTCCATATCTTAAGCCTCCAATAACACATAAGAACCTCTGGCTCCGGGAACGGAACCCTTGACTACGATGATGTTGTTCTCGGGGAGGATCTTCACGACCTTGAGGTTGAAGACCTTCACGCGCTCATTGCCCATGTGGCCGGCCATGCGCATACCGGGAAGTACGCGGGAAGGCCATGAGGATGCGCCCATAGAACCGGGGTGACGAAGACGGTTGTGCTGACCGTGGGTCTGGCCGCCGACTCCTGCGAAGCCGTGGCGGTGCACAACGCCCTGGAAACCCTTACCTTTAGATGTACCGACAACGTCCACGAAGGGAACTTCTGCCTTGAGGATGTCCTCAACGGTCAGAACGTCGCCAAGCTTGAGCTCCCTGCTGTAATCTGCGGGGAATTCGACAAGCTTGCGCTTAGGGGTGGTGCCGGCCTTTTTGAAGTGCCCCTTGAGAGGCTCGCTGGCGTGCTTTTCTGTGGTTTCGTCATAGGCAAGTTGCACTGCGGAGTAACCGTCGGTCTCTACGGTGCGGATTTGCGTGACAACGCACGGACCAGCCTCGATAACGGTGCACGGTATGTTTTTACCGTCGGCACCGAAAACGGAAGTCATTCCGATTTTCTTTCCAATTAATCCAGGCATTGGTTTGTTAATTAATTGATACTTAAAACTTTAACTATCCCGCCCATTTTTTGCGGGCTGCAAAGATACAACTAATTATTTGATTTACAAAATTTTATTTATTTTTGTGGTATGAAAAAGCTTACGCAAGACTGTATAGAATGGATTCGCGGGTGGTTCGAGGCCAACGGCCCCGCCTGCTCCGCCGTGCTCGGAATGAGCGGCGGCAAAGACAGTACGGTGGCCGCCGCGCTCTGCGCCAGGGCCCTCGGGCCTGAGAGGGTAGTGGGCATCGCAATGCCTGCCGAGGGCCAGAGCCTCAACGAGGCGGACGAGATCTGCGCCCACATCGGAATACGCTACCTCTGCCTCCCCATCGGGGCGATAGAAAAAGAGTGCGACGCCCTCGGCGCCCTGATGCCCGCCGGCGAATTCTCGCTCCAGAGCATTCAGAACATCCCCCCTCGCATACGTATGACGGTGCTTTATGCCGCGGCGCAGAGCCTCAACGGCATGGTGGCCAACACCTGCAACCTCAGCGAAGACTACATCGGCTACGCCACCCTGTATGGCGACGCCGCCGGCTCCTTTGCCCCGCTGGGCGGCCTCGTGGTGCGCGAGGTGCTGGAAATCGGCGACGACCTTGGCCTGCCCGCCCGCTGGGTGCACAAGACGCCCGACGACGGCCTTCCCGGCTCCTGCCCGGACGAGGCCAAATTCGGCTTCTCCTACGCCACGTTGGACCGCTACATCCGCGAGGGTATCTGCGAGGACGAAGAAATCCGCGCCAAGATAGACCGGATGCACCGCCGCAACCTCTTCAAGACAGAGATACTCCACATCCCCGCATTCCACCCTTCCTTATGAATATATTCGCCCAAAGGATCTCCTCCCTGCGCGCCCTGATGCGTGCCAGGGAGTGGGATGCCGTAATCCTCACCGGGTCCGACCCGCACGGCAGTGAGTACCCGGCCGAGCGCTACAAGCAGATACAGTGGCTCACCGGCTTTACCGGAGAGGCCGCAGACCTAGTCGTCACCGCAGACCACGCCGGCCTGTGGACGGACACCCGCTACTTCATCCAGGCCAACCGCCAGCTGGAGGGCACCGGAGTGGAGCTCCACAAGACGCGCGTGCCCGGGCAAGTGCTTATCCCAGAGTGGCTTGCGGCATACTTCGAGGGGCAGCCGGAGCCGGTGTTGGCAATAGACGGCGCCACCGCCGGATGCTCGTTCGTGCAGGACGTCCTGGACGCGTTCTCCTCGCCGCCCACCGTGGTCAGCTCGCCCGATTTCATCAACGTTCTCTGGGAAGACCGCCCCGGCATCCCGCAGACGCCCGTCTTTACCGTGGAATCCGGCTCGTCGCGGGAAGAGAAGCTCGCCATGCTGAGGGATTTCTGCGCCGCCCGCGGAGCCGACGGCATCCTGCTGACCGCCCTGGACGAGATAGCCTGGACGCTGGACGTGCGCGCGTCGGACATCGAATATAATCCGCTGGTTATCAGCTACCTGCTGATCACCGCAGACAGCGCCTCGTGGTTCGTCCTCAAGGGCGATGTGGAAGACCCCGACTCGGAGCGCACCTTCGGACTTCTGGCAGACGGAGGCATTAGCGTAGAGCCGTACGACAGCGTGGATGAGGCCCTTGCCGACTGTGCCGGAATGCGCATCTGCGCAGATCCCGCCAGCCTCAACTGGCAGCTCCGTTCCATTGCCGACGGCAACGGCATCCGGCTGGATTGCTGCAAGTCTCCCGTGGGCCTTGCCAAGGCCGTCAAGAACCCCTTCGAGATTGCCGGAATGCGCAGTTGCCATGTGCGGGACGGCGTTGCGATGGTGCGGTTCCTCCACTGGCTCGAGCGCTCCGTGCAGGCAGACCGCCGAGTGAGCGAATGGGACGCCGCAGTGCGCCTGCGCGAGTTCCGGTCCGAGGCCGACGGCTACACCGGCGACAGCTTCGAAACGATATCGGCATACGGCCCAGGAGCCGCTCTGCCTCACTATGTTACGCCTTCTGCGGATGCTCCGCTGCTGGAGCCGTCGGGCCTGTATCTTTGCGACTCCGGAGGCCAGTACACAGACGGCACCACAGACATCACCCGCACCGTGCCGCTGGGCGAATGCACAGCCTTGGAAAGAGAGGACTATACGCTGGTGCTCAAGGGCCACATAGACCTTGCGATGGCCATTTTCCCCGAGGGCACTCCGGGCTGCCGCATAGACGCCCTGGCCCGCGAGCCGTTGTGGCGCTTCCAACGCAATTTCGGGCACGGAACCGGGCACGGCGTAGGCTTTTTCCTCGGTGTCCACGAGGGGCCGCAGGACGTGCGCCAGAACCTCAATCCGGTGCCGCTCCAGGCAGGAATGATAATCTCCGACGAGCCCGGAATCTACCGCGAGGGTCAGCACGGCGTACGCCACGAAAACCTGCTTCTGTGCGTGCCCAAGGGGCAAAACGAGTTCGGCAGCTGGCTCGGCTTCGAGCCCCTTACGCTCTGCCCCTTCGATACCTCTGCCCTCGACCTTGACCTCCTGGACAAGGCGGAAATAGAGTGGCTCGACGCCTACCATTCTTTGGTGTTCAATACCCTTTCGCCATTTTTGGATTCGGAGACTAATAAATGGCTACAGCAAAAGTGCAAGAAAATTGCTACTTTTGTGCGCTGTGGTTTGGAGCCCGAAGGGCGATAGCAAGTCCCTTCCCCGAGGGAAGGGATTTAGGGATGGGGTAACGTGTAGAAGTGCGGGGGCCTTGCCGGCATGGCAGTCGGTACGATTTTGGCAGGACGTAAGATATAGTAAAACGTAAAGACATAGTAAGACAGTTATATGGAAAGAGAAGATCCACTCGAGAGGCTTGAGCGCAAAGAGCGCGAGCGCAAGCAGAACGGCGGAGCCAAGACCGTGATGGTCATAATGATAATAGTGGCATTGCTGCTGGCGGCCGCACTGGCAGTCGTCCTCTGGCAGAAGAATTCGCTGGTGAGCGAGCTTCAGACAGACAAGGAGGCCCTTACGGAGCAGATCGTGGCCCTTCAGTCAGACTACGAGAACCTGTCGTCCGACTACGACTCCATCAACCTCCAGCTCGATTCTTCCCGCGAGGAGGTTGCCCAGCTGGTGGAACGCATCAAGAATACGGAGGCCACCAACCGCGCCAAGATGCGTCAGTACGAGAAGGAACTCGGCACCCTGCGCACCATCATGCGCGGCTATATCGTCCAGATAGATTCCCTCAACCAGCTCAACCATAAGCTTACGGCAGATGCCGCCGCAGCCCGCCGCGAGGCAGCCGAGCACAAGAGGCTCAACGAGCAGCTTACCGCCCAGGTGGAAGACCTCACCGGCAAGGTGGCTTCCGGGTCGGTAATCAAGGCCCGCGGCCTCAAGCTCGAGGCTTACAGCAACCTCAACAAGGTGGTGGACCGCAGCCGTAACGTAGTGCGCCTTCTTGCAACGCTCAGCCTGGTGGAGAACGCCCTCGCCGAGCCGGGCCCGGTACGCGTGTATGTGCGCGTCAAAGACCCCAACGGCAACCTGCTGGACGACGGCAAGGGCACCACGTTCTCCTTCCAGGGCACTACCGTGCAGGCCACGGCCTCCCGTGAGGTGGACTATGAGGGCCAGGAGGTAGAGCTCAGCATCTACATCAACAACATTCCCGCATTCGAGAAAGGAATCTATACCTGCGAGGCCTTTACCGAGGAGGCCAGACTCGGATCTACTGAGTTGATGCTCCGATGACGGTGCATCAACTCTAATCCCCCTGCACCCCCAGGGGACGGGGGAAAGGATTCCCCCGCACGGCTTTGCCGTCCCCCTTCAGTCGCTTTGCTCCGAAATACCGCTGGCCAAATGATCTACGTACACGTACCATTCTGCAAGAGCTTTTGCGTTTATTGCGATTTCTATTCGGAAAGGGCGTGCCCCACGAGGGCGTGGGTGGATGAGGTCTGCGCCGAGGCGCGTGCCAGACGCAATGAAATAGAGGCCACCGCGGCCGTAGATACGCTATATTTTGGAGGCGGCACCCCATCGGTGCTGCCTTCTTCGTGGCTTGGCGCGATTGCCGATGCCTGCGGCGGCCGCAGCTGGCGGGAGTGGACCGTCGAGGTCAACCCCGACGACGTGTCTGCCGGATACGCCTCCGAGCTGCGCGCGCTCGGCGTCAACCGGGTGAGCATGGGCGTGCAGTCCCTGGACGACGCCATGCTCCGCTGGATGAACCGCCGGCACGACGCCGCCTGCGCGCGTCGCGCCTTCGAGGCACTCCGCAGCGCCGGCTTCGGCAATATCAGCGTAGACGTAATCTTTGGCGTTGACGGAATGGGCTCCGATACGCTGTTGGCGACGGTACGCGAACTGGTCTCCTGGCGCCCCGAGCACATATCGGCCTACCAGCTCTCCGTAGAAGAGGGAAGCGCGCTTGGCAAGCTTGCCCGCGAGGGCCGCTACTCAGAGCTCCCGGACGAGGTCTGCGCCGAGCAATACTACCTGATCTGCAACGAGTTGGCCGCCGCCGGCTACGAGCACTACGAGATTTCCAACTGGGCCCTCCCCGGCTACCGCGCAGTGCACAACAGCGCCTACTGGACCAGGGCCCCCTACGTGGGACTCGGCCCCGGTGCGCATTCGCTGCTATACGCACCGAATGCGCAGATGCCAATAATCCCCCTGCACCCCCAGGGGACGGGAGAAAGGATTCCCCCGCACGCCGATGGCGTTCCCCTTCAGTCGGCCGAAGGCCTCCGAGTAGGCCCTGATGACAGTCCTTTGGGGAAGGTCCAAGGGCCGGAAGGTTCTGGCGCCCAATCGTTGAGGAAGGTCCAAGGGCCGGAAGGTTCTGGTGCCCAATCGTTGAGGAAGGTCCAAGGGCCGGAAGGTTCTGGTGCCCAATCGTTGAGGAAGGTCCAAGGGTGTTTTGGGGAAGGTCTATTTTTTTTGCCGGGACCTTCCCCGGCAGAAAGCCATCCCAGGGCCGCCAGAGGCATAATCACTGGGGAAGATCCCCCCACCTTTTTAGAGACCTTCCCCAAAACGCCCCGGGACCTTCCCCAAAACGCCCCGGGACCTTCCCCGGCAGAAAGCCATCCCAGGGCCGCCAGAGGCATAATCACTGGGGAAGATCCCCCCACCTTTTTAGAGACCTTCCCCAAAACACACCGGGACCTTCCTCAAAACGCCCCGGGACCTTCCCCAGAATGCGATTACCGCAGCTGGAATTCGGAAGATCTGAGCGGCTGGCGCGCTTCTGGCGAGCGCCTCTCCGCGGCCGAAATCCGCGAAGAGCGCATAATGCTCGCCCTCCGCACCGCCGACGGCCTGCCCGCCTCCGTCATTCCCACCGGCGCTCCCGCCTCCGTCATTCCCACCGGCGCTCCCTCCTCCGTCATTCCCACCGGCGCTCCCTCCTCCGTCATTCCCGACCTGATCGGGAATCTCCTCGTCCCATCCGCCATCACCGGCAATCTCCGCATCCCGGAAGACCGCTGGTTCACGGCCGACGACATCATATCGTCCATCCTCGTGCAAATCTAACCCACTGTCTCTCAGCTACATACGAAACGACCTCTGGGAAAAAACCCCAGAGGTCGGAAAGGATGTGCTTGATAATCAAGCGTTAAGGAAATCAGCAACTATTCTGCTGGTTGAGCGGGTTTCTCGCCGCGGGGGCCTTTGAAGCCGCGAGGGGCTCCGTTGGGTGCGCCCTGGGGGCCGCCCCTGTGTCCGCCGCCGAGCTTACCAAGCTGGTTGCGGAGGAACTTCTCCTCGCAGAGGTAGAATTTGGCTACCTTTTCGTCGGAAAGGACCTTCTTGTAGTCCTTTGCCGCGCGGACCTGAAGATTAACATTGGCCTCTTTGGCCTTGAGATAGTTGTCGAGCAGGGCCTTTGTGTCCTGGCCTTCGGCGATGGCCTTGCGGAGAGCCTTGCCGGCCTCGAATTCGGCTTTCTGGAGTTCGCGCTGATTCTCTTCTACCTTGTTGTAGATGGGCCAGAAAGCTTCTGCCTCCTTTGATGTGAGACCTACTTCAGAAGTGATGAACGCCACTTTCTCTGCTTTGATCTTTTCGAAATCCGGCTTTACACCCTTATTCTTGAAATCGCCCTGGGGCTGGGCAAATGCCGCTGCTGCGATGCATGCTGCGAGCAATACTGTAAACAACTTTTTCATAACTGCAAACTTAACTAACCTAATAATCCATAATATTTTCTACCTGCGCAAGAGTGGTACCGGACTCTATGAGGTATTCGATTATTTCCGAGTCGTCGGCCTGATAGGAAGAGGCCGTACGGTTGAGGATGAAATTCCCGACTGCAAGCAGAATCAAGAAGCTTGCGGCCATTGCGAGGTAGGGCAGGAAATTGACCCTTGCACGCTGCTGAGGGATGCTTGAGAGCCTCGAGTTGAGGCTGTCGAAGTAGCCGTCGGGAACTGAATATGGAACTTGTTTTCTCATTTCGTGTTCTTTGACGCAAAAGGCGCCGTGGGGTTTAATCGGTATCGGTTAAAAACTGTTTTACTTTCTCGTAGGCAAAGTGATACGAGGCCTTGAGGGCTCCGACGCTGGTGTTCGTAATTTCGGAAATCTGCTCGTAGCTGAGCTCCTCCCAGTAACGCATGGTGAAGACCGCGCGCTGCTTGTCCGGCAGGGCGGCGATTGCCTTGCGGAGCGAGCGCATAGCGGCGTCGCCGTCAAAGTAAGGGCTTGGGTCGCTCACCCTTGCGGCTTCTGAATCAAGACGGGAAAAGCTGAGCGCGGCGCGCACCCGGGCCTTGCGCAGATGGCTGATGGATTCGTTGGTGGCAATCCTCCAGAGCCAGGTGAAAAGATCCGCATCGCCCCGGAAACCGTCGAGGGAATTCCATGCCTTGATGAACACCTCCTGCAGGATGTCGTCGGCATCTTCGTGGCTGCCCACGATGCCGCGCACGTGCCAGTACAACTGCTCGCTGTACTGCCGTACCAAACCGTTGAATACCGATTCCTTATCCTGCATACAATCATAAGACGCAAAAACCGCGCCCGGGTTTAAAAAATAGTTTATGAAACAAAAGTGAACACAATAATTTAAAACTGACTAATATTTTTTTATATATTTGTAAGTTGGATACTATAGCTAATACAAAACCACACAATATGAAACGATGCGACAACTGCGGCTGGTATAATCCCGACACGGCAACCGTTTGCGAGAAATGCGGAGAGCATCTTCCCGAGTTCTCGGAGCCTGAGCGAGCGGAAGCCTCGGACGAGCCTGAATCTCAGGGTTTTACTCCGGCCCATCCTCTGGCGGAAACCGAGCCTCGTCCCGTTGCGGGCGAGCGCCGTCGCGCTAAGGCTAAGTCCAATTATGCAGCCACGATGATGAATGCCGGCCTGGCGTTCGACCATCCTGAGAAAGAAACGCCGGATCCCGGCGTGTGCCCCAAGTGCCATTATCCCATTGCCGGCAATCCTGAGACGTGCCCCAACTGCGGCGCTTCGCTCCGCCGTATGACGCGTCAGGATGCGGCTCACCCGGGTTCTCAGTCCCAGCCTCAGCCCCAGGCTCAGTATCAACCGCAACCGCAATACCAGCCTCAGCCCCAGCCGTCGCCTGCCGCTCGTGCTATGATGTCTACGATCCGCGACGGATCGCCCCAGGCGGCGCAGGCCAAGGCCGCGCCGGTGATGCACGCTGCACCTGCCGCCGCCGCATACGGCAAGGCCACTACGCGCGACATCCCCAGGAACCTCCGCTTCGAGGAGCCCGTCGCTCCTGCCCCGGCACCCGCTCCGGCTCCCGCCCCGGCCCCTGCTCCAGCACCTGCCCCGACTCCCGCTCCGGAGCCTAAACCGGAGCCGGTCAAAGAATCCCGTGAGCCGGAACAGGTAGACGTGACTTTCCGTCTTGTGCCCATATCGGATCCCGATTCCCGCGTCATCTACCTGCGTGTGGGAGACCTCGTGACCATAGAGGGCAAACGCTACAGAATCATCCTATGACAGGATCCGTCCCCGGCAATCTTCCCGTACCCGAGAGGTACGACTGCAAGGTCGGCGACCTCATCGGAGGCCGATACAGGGTTGAGTCGATACTCGGCCAGGGATCGTTCGGATACGTGTACAAGGTGTCCGACCTTTCCGGCCAGGTATGGGCGCTCAAGCTCCTGCGCCTTTGGGAGGTGCCGTCCACCATACGCCAGCCGCTCATCGAGCGCTTCGATATGGAATACCGCACCGGCCGCATCTCCAGCCGCAACCTGGTGCATTCCGCAGACTCCGGATTCCTCAAGGGCAACCCCTTCATCGTAATGGAGTTCTGCGACGGCGGAGACCTTACCAAGTATATCGGCCAGCCGGACGCCCCCCTGAGCCGTTACGCGATGGAGATCCTCAACGGCCTCAACGACCTCCACATCAACGGCAAGGTCCATCGCGACCTCAAGCCGGAGAATGTGCTCATAAAGCACGACGGCACCGCGGTGCTCACCGACTTCGGCATCAGCGGAGACCGCAACAAGCGCATGACCGAGCGCAACATCTTCGGCAAGCCTTATCAGATATTCGGCACCTACGCATATATGCCGCCCGAGCAGGTCAACCGCGCCCGCGGCAACAGTACGGTGCTCCCGACTACGGACCTTTTCTCCTTTGGCGTGCTCATCTACCAGATGGTTACCGGCGTGCTGCCGTTCGGCCCCCTGGAAGACGAGAACGACCTCGTGCGCTACCAGCGCCGCGGCAAGGCGGGGGAGTGGGACCGCTCCAAACTACTGTCGGCTCCAAACGGTTCCAAGTGGGAAAAACTCATTTCCCGTTGCCTGGTGCCCGATTTCAAGGAGCGCATCCAGTCTGCACGCGAGGCGATGGCGCTCGTGCCGCAGTACGGCCCCCAGCATGCTCCGGCCCAGGCTCCCGCGCCCATGCCCGAGCCGCAGCGCGCCAGCCAGCTGCACGTCCAGCCTAACGGCACATACCTCCGTGTGATGCAGGGCCTCGAGCACGGCGTCATATACGACCTGGACGCCCTGATGGAAGATTCCGGCAGGCGCCTCGTGACCGTAGGCCGCGACGACACCAACATGATCCAGCTCCGCGACTACACCGAGTCCTACCTCTCCCGCAGGCACTTCACCCTGGAGTGCGTGGGCTCCGGAATATGGGTGATCCGGGACGGCCAGTGGAATATGGAGGCAATGGCCTGGACGCCATCGACCAACGGTACTTATGTAAACTCCTCCACCGCAACGCAGGAGGGCCTGCCGGTGCGCAATGGAGACATCATTACCGCCGGAGACATCAAACTGAGATTCGAAACCAACTAACACAAATACTTTTTTAACCTTATTCAATCACATTTTTAATTTATGGAGACAAACTACAAAAGAACCGTTGCGGGCTCCGTGGGAGCCGGTATGGCAGCCGTCTTCAATGCTTCAGGAAGGCAGTACTACATCCTTGAGCACAAGACAGAATCTGTCTATCATCACGCAGGTGAGTCTCAGAAGATCATCGTCGACCAGATCGAGCTAGGACGCGATTCGTCCTGCCAGGTACGCTTCGACGAGTCCTTCGAGACCGTGAGCCGCAGGCACGCCGCCATCGTCAAGGAAGGTGACGGCTGGAAAATCATCAACCTTTCCCAGACCAACCCCACTTTCGTTAACGGACAGCCCATCCAGGGTGAGTGGAAACTGAATTCCGGCGACGAGATCCGCCTTTCCTCCAAGGGCCCTCTCATGGGATTCATCGTTCCTCAGGGCAAGCAGAGCCTCGTGAGCAGCATCGGCATGACCGAGCGTCTGAACCTCTTCCGCCAGCAGGCCCTCCGCCCGTACAAGCGCGCCCTCTGGATCCTCTGCATCGTACTTGTGCTTGCAATCGCAGGCCTCGTTACTTGGAACGTTCTCCAGGGCAAGAAGTTCGACAAGGAGATTCAGGACAAGCAGGAGCAGATCCGCGACGTCCAGAAAGCACTCAACGAGAGCGATGCCCAGATCGAAGAGCTCAACGACGCCCTCGTGGAGGCAGAGAACAAGTCCGCCGCCGAGAAGGCACGCGTCCAGAGGCAGCTCAAGGCCGCCCAGGATGAGCGCGACGCCCTCTATGAGCATGCACTCGGTCTGCGCGACGAGCTCCAGGATGCCGTCAACAGTGCAGACAAGGCCAACAAGAAGGTCGAGAGCGCGCAGAGCGAGATCGACAATCTCAACAGCAAGCTCGAGCAGATCAACAAGAAGGCCGAGCAGCAGGAGGAGAAAGTCAAACAGCAGGGAACCAACGTACACAACGAGTCCGATGCCGTTAAAGACGCCATCCGCCGCAGGTCTCAGTCCGACAGGCCTACAATCAAGAAGTAATTATAAATCAATCAATCCATTACAATTATGAAAAAAATAGCATTACTCATCGCCGTTTTCTTTGTCAGCATCCTGGCATTTGATTCCTGCGCTTCCGGTTGGGGCAGGAAGGACGTTTTCATCAGCTACGACCAGCTCGGCACCGACGCTGCTTACAAGCAGTTCCGCAAGGCCAACAAGCAGAACCAGGCTGAAATTCTCACCAATCTCGTCGATCAGGCAGAGGCCGAGTACAAGCACTGCGAGTCCATCGACGATCTGTATGAGGTAAAAGAGAACCTCGAGATCATCAAGTTCTGGATCAACCGTGCAGACCAGAAGTTCATCGCCATCACCAAGCGCATCCGTACCCTCGACCGCAACATCGACGATACCATCGCAGAGGTGAAGCAGCAGACCGTCATCCAGGTCCAGGGTAGCAATACCGGATACAGCGGATACGGCCAGGAGCTTGACTAATTGAGCACTTTTCAAGGGCGGCGGCGGCCGTCGCCGCCCTTTTTTATCATTAAACCTTAAGGGATTATGTCTGATATCACTTTCAAAATGACAGCCGCCACCAACGTGGGTCTGGTGCGCACCAACAACGAAGACAATTTTACTGTCAACCCCGACCTCACCGCCCCCGAATGGCAGGTACCGGAAGACACCAACGTCCTCATCCCGCTTGGCAAGAACGGCTGCGTTATGGTTGTGGCCGACGGTATGGGCGGAATGAACGCCGGCGAGGTTGCGTCCGAGCTTGCCGTAAACGGTATACGCAAGAGCTTTGGCGATGTGACCGACTTTGCCAAGATTACGGACACAAGCAGCCACATCGAGGCCTTCATGAAAAAGGCCATCGTTAGCGCAGACAGTGATATCAAGAAAAGGGTCAAGGAAGACCCCGAGACCGAAGGCATGGGCACCACCATCGTAATGGCATGGGTGCTCGACAACGTGGTGCACGTGGCCTGGTGCGGCGATTCCCGCGCCTACCTATTCAACCGTCAGTCCGGCTTGAGCCGCCTGAGCAAAGACCACTCCTACGTGCAGCAGCTCGTAGACAGCGGCAAGCTCGACGCCGAACTGGCCTTCGACCACCCCAACAGCAACATCATCACCCGCAGCCTGGGTGATTCAAACTCCGTAGCCCAGCCCGACTACGTTTGCAAGGGCCTCTCCGCAGGAGATATGATTCTCCTGTGCAGCGACGGCCTTTGCGGCCTCATCCGGGACGAGGAGATTGTGGACATCCTCACCCCCGAGCGCGAGAGCATCGACGAATATCGCGACGCCCTGTTCGAGGGCGCGCTCAACGCCGGCGGGCACGACAACATCACCATTGCGCTCCTTGAATGCGTCAAGGTGCGCGAACCGGAGCTGGAGCGCACGCTCACCGCTACGGTAAAGCCCCATAAGAAGGGGCGCGCGTGGATCTGGATAGTGCTGATCCTCGCACTCCTTGCAGGCGGAGTATATGCCGCATGGCAAACAGGCCTCATTGACCGGGCTCTGGATTTGATTCCCCGTCATTCCGAGCAGGTCCAGGCCCCCCAAGCAGACAATAACAACGAATAAAGATATGCAGTACACCGAAGGGTATTTATTGGACAAGCGATATCTGCTGAAACAATTCATCGGCAGCGGCAGCTTTGGCGAGGTGTGGGTAGCCCACGACCAGGAGACCGACCTTGAAGTCGCCGCCAAGATATATATCGCCATGGACGAGAAGGGGCTTGAGGAATTCAAGAAAGAATTCCAGCTTTCGTTCGAGCTCAACCACACAAACCTCCTTCACGCCAATTATCTGGGAGTCAATTCGGAAGACCGCCGCCCGTATCTGGTTATGCCGTATTGCCCGGAAGGTTCCGTGAGCAAGTACGCCGGCAATATGAAGGAAGAGGAACTCTGGCGCTTTGTGCACGACGTGGCCGCTGGCCTTGCCTACCTGCACTCCCAGAACCCGCCAATTATCCACCAGGACATCAAACCCGACAACATCCTCATCCTCAAGAATGGAGATTACGTCATCACGGACTTCGGCATCAGCAAGCAGCTGAGGCAGTCGCTGCGCAGGAGCGCCATGCAGCTCAACTCCGCCGGAGCCATATCGTACATGGGCCCCGAGCGCTTCAGCAAGAACTTCCAGGCCGTGAAGGCCAGCGACATCTGGTCCCTTGGTGCCGCCATCTTCGAGCTGGCCAGCGGCGACGTGCCCTTCTGCGGAATGGGCGGAAGCCTCCAGAAGCAGGGCGCCGATATGCCCGACATACCGGAGGAATTCAGCGCGCGCCTCAATATGGTATGCGCTTCCTGTATGGCCAAAGATACCTGGGACCGCCCCACGGCAGCCCAGCTGCGCGATTATGCAGGGCAGGTGCTCGATGGCCGGAAGGCGGAAATCACCTGGAACTACAACGGTCCGTACACTGAGCCCAAGCCCGTAGTCAAATCTACCGTAATGGTGTCTGAGGTGCCGGAAGAGCCGGCAGCTGCCGCAGCAGAACCCGCACCGCTGCCAAAGTCTACCGTTATGGTAACGGAAACTCCGGAAGAGTCCGCTCCCGCACCTGCGCCGGAACCTGCCCCCGCTGCGATCAACAGCACGGTAAGGATGGGCGTTCCTCCGGTGGAGCCGGCGGCAGAACCGGAACCGGCCGTCGCCGAGCCTGCGCCGGAACCAGCATTTACGGAACCCGCTCCCGTGCCGGAACCCGCTTCCGCACCGTCGGACAACATAGCGGCCCCGGAAAAATCGGGCTTTGTAAAGACGGAGGCGGCAGCCGCATCGGCTCCCGTGCTCTCTCCTTTGGTACTCATTTTGGTTATTCTTTTAGGACTGGCGGCAGGCGCCTTCCTTGGCCTCAAGCTATTTTAATTATGAAAAAGTATCTGTTAATCCTGGCAATTGTCTTAATTCCGTATATGCTCCGGGCACAGAGCCTGGAGAAGCACGAGAGTGTGCTGATGAACGAGAGGCTTCTTGACCTCATAGATGATTACGAGCGTTATTCCTCCTTCGGGAACAAGTCCGACGCATCTTCATTTCTGGCCCTGTTCTTCGCTCCCAACGCCAAGGTCTGGTGCGATTATGTCTCAAGCGAATACTTCGGCCGCATGGTTAATGTGCGCGACTACGTGGAGATGACAAAGGATATGGAATATCACTCGGTAAGGATTTCCAATCTGAGCAAGCACGATTTCTTCTTTGCCAACCACGACTGGCACACTACCATAGAATTCGACAAGAGCATAGATTACGAAGACGGCCTCGGCTTTACCTTTACCACCCGCTCCGACATGGCCGGCGGCGACTACCACATTGCGATGGATTGCGTGTGGCTGCCCAAGGAATCTGTGTTCCGTATAGAGAAGATTTCCGGCGCAGTCAAGAACAAAAGCGATTTCCAGTCCGGATTGTTCCGCGTCGTCAAGCATCAGGAGTCGTTGGATTCCAAATTGCTCTACGACGGCAAGCCTCTGAAATACAACGAGTACGGCTTTGCGGTGCTGCCCAATAGAGGGGAATTCACCATCAACGACGACGACTTCCGGCTTCAGCAGGAGGTGGTGCCCGGCCACGGCAGATACGACGTTTATTCGTTTGCCGCCGATCCCAAACTCTTCAGGGTCAGGCCCCGGATGTCTTTCCTTATCAACCCTGTTACTGTCAAGACTGTCTACGGCAGCGATTTTCAGCCGACCTCCGTCGGCATCGAGGCCGCCGCGGACTTTGGCGTTGCGCTGCGGATATCCGATGATATCAAATATGTCCCTTACATTGGCGTGGGCATTGCCCACAGCTGGGTCGACCTCAGGTCCCGCGCCCTCCTTGGCGGACATCGCGCAGCATATACCTACAACGACCGTTACTACAAGTTCAAGGCTACAGAGACTTTCTCCTTCGACGATTTTGTGGTGTCCCTTTCCCCGGCATCGTTCGAGTACAGATTCGACAACGGACTTGTAGCGGCACTGGAGGCGGGATTCAAGGTTTACACCAACATCGTGGCTACGGATATCTACAGCATCACCTTTACAAATCCCACTGATGCACATCTGATTCACGGATTCCGTAATGTGGAGGAACTTCCCCTCAGCACGGACAAGGGGCTCAATCACTATTGGATTGCCTCCGTCTTTGCAAAGGGAGGCCTGGACTTTTCCTTCAAGGAGAGCAGCCTGCTGTTCGTTCATCTTGGAATCGAGAACGGCATGGGTTCGTACTCCGGCACCTTCAAGAACGTAATCTACAACAATCCCAACCCCACGCCCTGGCTGGACGATGAGGCCGGCATCTACCCCGTGGTTTACAGGATGAACGGAAGCACTCTGGAAGATATCAAGGACCATACCTTCAAGAGCAGCATCAAGTCTGTGCGCCGCCGCCTTTCCGGCATCATAGAATTCGGCTACGTATATAAGTTCTAGCAAGCATGAAGAGATATCTGCTCATTCTGGCTTTAGCGTGTTGTCCGCTGATGCTCCGGGCCCAGAGCCTGGAAGTGGGGGAGCGCTGGCTGATGAACGAAAGGCTGATAGACCTGATAGAGAGTTACGAACGCTTCTCTGCGTTCGAGGGCCGTTCCGACTCCTACTCCTACCTCGGCCTGTTCCGGGCGCCGGACGCGGAAGTGTGGTGCGACTACGTTGCCAGCGACAAATACGGCGAGTATGTAACCGCCAGTGAGTACGTAAATTACTCCAAGGAGTTGGAAGACCGTTCCGTGCGCATCTCCAGGCTCCGCAAGGGCGAGTACCAGTATTCCTCCGGCCGCTGGCGCACCAGGATAGAGTTCGACAAGCAGGTGGAGTACGAAGACACCCTCGGCTTTACCTTCTCCACCGTCTCTCCTCTGATGGGCGGCGATTTCCACATCGTCCTGGACTGCGTCTGGATGCCCGACGACGAGGAATTCCGCATAGAGAAGGTCTCCGGCACGGAGAATTCCCGGGCCTCGTTCCCCAAGGGCAAGTTCCACATAGTACAGCGCAAGAACGAGATTGACGAACGCCTGCGCTACGGCGACAAGCCGCTGGAATTCAACGAGTACGGCTTCACCATCCTGCCGGACGGAGGCGAGTTTACCTTCGACGACGACGATTACGTGCTCTCCCTCAACGAGGCTCCGGGCAGCGGCAGGTACGACGTCTATTCCTTCTCCGTGACGCCTAAGAAAAAGAGGATCCGCGCCCATACGGGTTACATCATCAATCCCCTTACCGTCAGTACTGTGTACGGCGACGCGGCCAGGGTCAATTCCGGCGCCCTCGATTTTGGCGTAGATTTTGGCCTTTCTCTCAGCGTCGCACGTTCTGTAAAATTAGTCACGTACGTTGGAGCCGGGCTTTCGAATACTTTCTTCAACATCGGATCTTCCTCGATTGACGGACTCCAGGACCTTGAATACAATTACATAGGTCGCGCGTACAAGCTTAACGCTTCCGAGTCGTTTGCCTTCAATGACGCTACCATCTCGGTTACCGAAGCGGTCGAGTATAACCTCGGCAAGAAGCTGACCCTGGACTTCGAGGGCGGCCTCAAGACATACCTCAACCTGGCAGCAACGGACCGCTATGAACTCAACCTTGTCTCTCCTGCGGATGCCCAGGTGCCGGACGGCTACTTGAGCCCCAACCAGATACCGTTCGGTCCGGCGAAAGGAGAACCCAATTTCTGGGTGCTTGCCGTCGTAGCCAAGGCCGGAGCCGAGTATTCTTTTGCCCCCGGCTGGTTTGCCGGAGCGCGTGCCGGCATAGAGTACGGCCTGGGCAGCGACACCGGCGCCCTGCGTAAAGTCATTTACAGCAACCCCGTCGGCAAAGATGAGGACCCTAACGCCCGCAAATGGTACGATGCGGAGAGCGGCATCTACCCCGTGGTCTACCGTAAAAACGGCGAACAAATTCAAGACCTCAAATTCCATTCATTCAAGAACAGCATAACCTCAATCGAACGCGGTCTCGGCATAGTTGTTGAGCTGGGCGTGAAATACAAATTCTGACGGATATGAAAAGTTTTCTGATATATTTACTGTCTTTCCTGGTTGCCGCAGGTTTGGGCTTCGGTGCGATGCATTTCCTTAAGCCTGTGATTTTTGCGGACAACGAGCCCGTTGCCGTGGTAGATACCCATACCCTGAGCCAGGCCGCTCCGGCAGAACCGGCCGCGGAGGAATACGATCTTGAAGACGAGGCATCCGACCTCGACGCCGAAGAAGAGCCCGAACCGGAGAAGACCGTTCCCGAGCCCGTCAAGGAGCAGGCTGATGAGTTCGAAATAGACATAACGTCCCTCAGGAAGCCATCCACTGGTGAGGGCCTTTACAAGGTTTACGGAATGAAGACAAAGGGCGCCCAAGGCACCGTCAGATACACCCTGACCGATGCGGAGAATACTTCCAATGTCTATAATACAGACAGCAACGGAGCCTTCGTGGACGTTAAGGCCAACACCAATGGACACTTCATACTTGTGGCAAAGGATCTCTCGACCGGAAAGATTGCCAAGAAGAGCCTATATGGTATCAAGTATGTTAAGCCGGTGGAGAAGCTGAGCGCCTCTGAGATCGAGAAAATCATCAATTCCGGCAATTCCGCTAACCTGCAGCCTGTAAGCGACCGCATGGCAGGCAACGTGAAGGTTAATTGTAACCTGAGTGACGTAACTTCTCTGCGTGCCGCTTTCTCCCGGGTAAATATGGAAGACATGAAGGCAACAGTCACCAATGTACAGTACGATGGCACCGGACGAGTAACCGCCATAACCCTTACCCTGCAATGAAAAAGTTCCTCCTCCTTTTAGTCATGATGATTCCCGGGCTCCTTCAGATGCCCGGAGCAAGAGCCCAGAGCAAGAGCCTGGAGCTTTACTACATTGCCCACGACCATTACGAGACGGCAATCACCGGCATCCTGGACCAGGTGCGCCGCAATACCCGTTACAGCCCGGAACGTACAGTAATCTTCTATCTGGCAAACGGCAACCTTCCCGTGAGGGTGCGCATTTCTCCGGACGACGAGCTTGAGTACGAGGCTTTCCGCGAGACTCTCAACTCCCAGACATCCCACAACGTATATCCCGAGGTAGACAGGTATATGTTGATGGACATGCTGTCCGAGGGCAAATTCATCCCCACCAAGGGATTCGACGACTACGACAAGGTGGTATTCAACTTTTACATTACCCCCGGCTTTGTGGCAATGGACTTCTGCGACGCCCTCATAGGCCGTCTTTTCTGGGACCTGGAGCTAGCCAAACTGCCCCGCAACAAACTGGAAATCAATATTTTCCATTCCCCTCATGAAAAGATAGACGAAGACCGTCTCTTCGGACGCAAGAACCTTATAGGCAATTTCCCCGTGTTGGTAGACTCATTTTAGCAGAATATGAAAAGGACCATAATAACACTAGTGTGCATCCTGGCCGCAGCGGCATCGCTCTGCGCCCAGCCAAAACTCAAGGGAACCGTATCCGTGGCCAAACCCGCATCCCTGGACAGGGACATCATCAGGGAGGCCGAGGCCAAGGCCGTACTGAAGGCCCCTTACGGGCAAGATGCCAACAAGACCGGCGGCAGCTACTGGGTGGTATTTTCCGACCGCAAGGGCAACCCGGTCTATTCCGCTCCGGGCAGCAAAAGCCAGATCGGCGAGCTTAAGTACGGAGAGAAGCTCCGCATAGCAGAGATCAAAGACGACTACGCTCTCGTTTACTACGACCCCAAGAACGACTTCCCCCGTATCTCGGCCAATGCCGAATGCAAAGGCTGGGTGCCCATGAAGAACCTCCTGCTCTGGGACAAGGGCTTGTCCGACAAGATAGGCATCTCCCAGAAGGCCGTCATCTGCGCCGACCTGGACCAGAAGGGCAATCTCAAGAACGTTGAGGGCCGCAAGCGCTTCAATTCACCCACCGGCAGCGAGGGTATCAGCCTCCCCACCGACATGCACTTCTACTACATCCTCAAGCGCGATGGCAACAGGGTGCTGCTCGGACAGAACGCAGTCATCAACAACGACCGCGACCTCTTCGGCTGGGTTGACGACGGCGCCTTCGTGCCCTGGGATTCCCGCACCTGCCTCGAGCCCACATGGGACATCGACGACGTAGAATACTTTGCCGCCAAGCAGATCCAGTGGCAGGTGTACACCAATGCTGATCTCAAGGGAGCCGCCCCTTCGGGCGACGTGTTCTCCACCGCCCCCCGCAAGCGTACGGAGAAGGCCCCCAACTATATAAACGAATATAAGTACCGCACGATGCCGGTGGCTTACCTCCGCTATCCTATCCTGGACGGAGGCAACGACAACATCTACCACTGCACCACCTTCGGTACCCTCAACTCCGGACGCACCGCGCCCGCCGGCAAGAAGCAGACGACTTCCATCGACCAGGACCGCGCCAAGGCACAGAGGCTGCTTGCCGAGCGCCAGAAGGTCAATATCGTAATAGTAATAGACGGCACGTCCTCGATGAAGCCCTACTTCAACTCCGTCAAGAAGGCCCTCAACGAGATAGACAAGTACTTCGACAACGCCAAGGTCAACGTGGGCGTGATGATTTACCGGGACAAGGAAGACAACGACTACGTTACCGAGTGCTTCCCCAACACCGGCGGCTTTACGGAGCCCAAGAACCAGAACCTCCGCAAGTGGCTGGACAGCGGCGGCAAGTACGGCGTCAAGAGCGTTGCCGCCAGCTATCAGGAAGCCGTGTACTACGGCATCAATCAGGCAATAGACCAGTTCTTCCCGGCGTCCAAGGACATGAAGCTCCAGAGCAACATCATGCTCGTAATCGGCGACTGCGGCGACAACGGCAAATTCAAGATTTCCCGCCAGGACCTCATAGACAAGCTTTCCGCCCAGAACATTTCCCTGATGGGCTTCCAGGTTACCAACAAGGGTACCGACGACTATGAGAGCTTCAACGACGACATAATGTTCCTGATGCGCTCCAGCGTGCAGAAGCGCTACGACAACATGTCCAGCAAGACCCAGGTCATCAAGCCCAAGAGACTGGAAAACGGCCGCGGTTACGACATGAACAACTCCGAGGGCCTCAATCTGTTCCTGGGCATGCACCGCTTCAATCCCGTCAAGAACAAACCAATGCTTGAAGACGACCTCACAAGCTCGATAGAGGAGATCCTCGGCATCTGGCGCCGCTCGGTAGACTATCTCACCACCATAGGCGGCAACCTCGTAGACTACGGCGACCAGGAATCCCTCGCAGAAGACGACGTGGTGGGCAGCCAGCTCAAGATGGACGCCATCATCGCCATGCTCGGCAACGACAAGGAACTCGTGGAGCGCCTCCGCAAGCAGAACGCTCTGCTGTCTTTCCGCGGCTACGCCAAGAAGCAGCAAGACACGCGCGACCTGTTCAAGGTTATTGTATTCTTCCCCGCAGGCGAGCTCAAGAACCTCGTGCGCGACCTGGAGAAGGTGTACGAGGCCGCCCAGAGCGAGTCCGCCGACCGCAAGCCTTACTACGACGCAATGATGAGCCTGGCACGCACCGCCGTGGCGCAGGACCGCATCAGCAGCGTGTCGTACTACGAGATCCTTGCAAAGGTGTTCGGACTCGTCAACTACAAGCCCAAGCACGGTTACACGCTGGACGACATTGTCGACCCCAACGCGGTGCCGTACAAGGAATACCGCAAGATAGTCAAGGAGATGCAGCGCAGCGTAGAGACGCTCAAGAACGTAACCTCCGTGGACTATCCGTTCCTGCTTACCTATTCCGGCAACAACGACAAGTATTACTGGCTCCCCAGCGAGTACCTCCCTCTGTAGCCTATGGATCCGCTGTTCGAAATAGCCAACCTGCGTTGCTCGTACGACAGGGAGTATCGCGAGGGCGT
>JAFZXV010000064.1 GCA_017616595.1 Bacteroidales bacterium | reverse complement strand
ATGACAGATAACGTTGTCGAGGGCGGAGGCAATCGAGGCGGGGGCGGAGTCTCCTTGCATTGTGGCGGGGAAGAGGGTGATGGCAAAGGAGAAGCCGTATTCGTTCTCCAGGAGGTGGCGGCGGAAGTCTCCGTAGCCGGCGGCGTCGGGGGCCGAGATTACGGCTATGGAATAAGGCACGTCGGGGAGGGTGAGCTCTTTCTGGAGGTCCATCAGACCCTCCTGCGTGAGGCGCTCTATGGTGCGGCGGCGGGCAAGTTCTGCCTCGCCCAACACGGCGCCCACGTCTATGTCTTCTACTATGAGGGAGAGGCCGTACAGCTCTGAATAGCTGACGCTTACCTGAAAGATGAGCGAGAGGCCCTCGTGAAGGGTGCCTCCGGTGGCTTCTGAGAACTTGGCCGCTATGGGCTCCCAGGCGGAGCGCCAGATAACGGCGCGGGCCTTTGCAACGGGCCCGCGGGGGCCGCTCTCGCACAGCTCGAGGTAGCAGTGGCCGTTGGAACGGCGCTGGATGCTTGCTATTTCCGCCCTTACGCGCACGCTCCCCGGGAGGGCCTCCTCAACGCCCTCGCGTATAAGCGCCTGCAGCTCCAGCAGTTCCAGGTAATCCTCTTCCATTTGACTAACAAATATAGTAAAAGTATTTCAAAAAAGAATTACATTTGCGTAGACAAAAAAATCGAGTATGAAAAGAATAGTTTTGCTCATTGCCGTCGCCGCAGCGTTTGCATGCGGCTGCAAGGCTCAGGAGAGCGCTCCGTCCGCCCTTGACGTAATCATGACCCGCACCAGCATACGCAACTTCACCGGAGACGCCGTGCCCCGGGAGCAGCTGGAAACCATCCTCAAGGCAGGCATGGCGGCTCCCTCTGCCATGAACGGCCAGCCCTGGCGCTTTGTAGTGGTAACAGACAAAGACAAGATCGCATCCATCTTCGGCAACGGCCCCCGCAGCGGCATGTTCACCACCGCCGGCGCCGTAATCGTCGTATGCGGCGAGTCCAAATCCATGCGCAAGCCCTTCGGCCAGCCCGACGCTCCGGAGGTGGAGATGGACAATATGTTCTGGTACGAAGACTGCTCCGCAGCGGCAGAGAACATCCTCCTGGCCGCCCACGCCCTCGGGCTCGGCGCAGTCTGGACTGCCGGCTATCCCGCCATGGAGCGCATCGCCCCCATTTCCGCCGCCCTCGGCATTCCGGAGAAAGTGGTTCCCCTTTGCATAATCCCCGTAGGCGTCCCTGCCGAATCCCCCGCACCCAAAGACAAGTGGAATCCGGACAACATCCACTGGAACCAGTGGTAAGCGATCTCTGCTGATGGACAATCTGAGCCTCCTGTACAAACTCGCCCTGATAATAGGGGCCATCGCCAACCTGTTCATGGCCGCGTCGCTTCTGGCGGGCCAGAAACCGTATCGCAAGTATGTCATTTACTCCAGGGCCCGCCAGTTTACGATCCTGTGGCTGGCGGCTTTTGCCTTAGGGTACCTCATACATGCATTCCTGGAGTTGCGCGTAATATGGCCCACTGCCGCTACGGCCGTAACGGTATCTTATTTCCATATCGGGGCAATCTGTTTCTGCTGGGGGTATATCCCGCTTCTAAACCCCGATTACCTTACCCGCAGGATTGCCGTAAGAGACACCGTCATCTATGCCATAGAGCTCATAAGCTGCTGGACGATGGCGTTCATCTGGAAAGAGCAGAACATCTACACGGCACTTCCGTTCCTGCTCTTCTTCGGCTACTGCGCGTTTAACGTGGTGGTCTTCTACAAGACCTTCCACCGGGTAAGTTTCAGGCTCCTGATGATGTCTTACGGCAACGTCCGCGGCTTTGTGCGATGGATGCAGCTCAGCTGCGACATTATAATTTTCTTCGGCATCTTCCTGGTGGCCCTTGTGCTGCTGTTCCCCAACGCCATCCGCCTGTTCACCCCTATAGAAGCCATTGCCGGCATCGGTCTGTTCGCCTACATAGTGCGCTCCATAAGCCGTTATGGCAAAGTGGTGGAAGACGCCACGCGCGCCACCGAGAACGTGGCCGAATTCAACAAGAAATGAAACGTTTTTTCTTCCCCCTCCTGATGCTGGCCGCAGTCCTGCTGCCCTGCTCCTGCAACCGTCAGGGGCCTGCCAGGCAGGCTTCAGACAGCTCCTGGGCAGACGCAAAGATGGAGGCCGCCCACCTGGCGCACGACTTTGGCAGGATAATCACCCTTGCAGACTCCCTCGAGTCCATAGGCGTCTTCTCCAGGATAAAGGCGGATTATTGGCGCGGCTACGGCTATTACAGCCAGTGGAAGAACTACCTGTGCCAGCAGTACTGGTACGAGGCAATCTCGCTAGAACCCAAAGATAAAGAAGACGTTAAGTATTACGGCCGTTCGTCCAACCGTCTGTCGGACCTGCTGCTGAGCAGGGGCGACTACGAAGGAGCGCTCCGCATTGCGCTTCCCGCCATCGAGAAACTGCGCGCAGAAGGCATGTCTGAAAGCAGGGACTTCGGCTACCTGCTTGTAGTGGTTGGCTGCTGCGAGCTCAACAGCAGAAACAAGAACATTGCGGATTCTTATTACGAAGACGCCTACAAGCTGTTCCTGCACCTTCTCTCGCTCACGCGGGCAGAAGGCGGAGAGCATCATCTGGACAACATCAAGACAGCGGTTGCCGCCCTCACTACGATTTCCAGGCACTATCTGGACAAGAACCACTTTGCCGACGCCCTCATCTGGGTAGGCAGGGAGGAAGAGCTGCT
>JAFZXV010000063.1 GCA_017616595.1 Bacteroidales bacterium | reverse complement strand
GATGCCCTCAGGGTCGATCTTCACCTCTACGGGCTCCTTGGCCTCATCGGGCTTGGCACCGGCGGGGCCGGGCTTGCCGGGGGCGAAATCGGGCTTGTCGCCGGGAGCCTTTGCGCCGGGCTTGGGCTGAGGGTCGGCAAAGGCTACGTCATCCGAGCCTCCCGGAGGCATACCCGGGAAGCCCATTCCGGGGCCTGGCCTGTCGGAACCGCCGCCGAGGGGCGCGCCGTCCTTAGGGAGCAGCGGCGAGGGCGTGTCGGCGGCAAGCATCGCCATATAAGCGGAGCCCATATTGCCGAGGGTGAAGTTCCACTCGATGCGACTGTACTGCGGGTTGATATCCCGGTCTGAGCTGAATATCAAGTACTTGCCGTCTGCGGAGAATACCGGCGAAGAGCTGTTGTACCACTTTTCCGTTACGGGGTACTCCTTGCCTGCTGCTATGTTGTAGACGTACACCACGTCCATCTCGTTCTTGGCGGGACGGGTGTAGGTGAGCCACTTGCCGTCGGGCGATATGTTGACGCCGCGGAATTCCTGCTCGGGATTCTGCAGCAGCACGTTGCGCACGCCGGCGGGTACAGCCACCTGCACCACCTGGTTCTTGCGGTCTGTGTAGAGAAGTGTCTTGCTGTCCGGCATCCACTGGAGGCTGCGGATGTAGGTGTCGGAGCCGCTGGTGAGCTGCTTTACGGTGCCGTCTTCCGCGTTGTACAGATAGATCTCGGTCTCTCCGGTGCCGTCTCCTATCCAGGCAATCCATTTTCCGTCCGGGCTCCAGTCGGCGGAGCGGTCGTTGGAGCCGGGGGTGCGGCTTATGTTGCGGGTGACGCCCTTGGTGACGGAAAGGTCGAAGACCTCGCCGCGGGCGGTGGCCACCAGGCGGGTGCCGTCGGGGCTGAGAGCCGCGGAGCTGATGCTCTTGCCTACGTTCCTGCGCTCGGTGCGGGCATAGACGCCATCCGTGGCGATGCAGACGGGCACCTTGACGCAGCTGCGGTCGGCCGGATCGAACCTGTAGATCCAGCCGCCGTTCTCGAAGACTATGGTCTTGCCGTCGGTGCTGGGGAACTTGACGTCAAAATCTTTGAATGCGGTTACCTTCTCTGTGGCGCCTGTCTTGACGTTGTAGCAGAAGAGGTTCATCGTCATGTCGCGGTCGGAGGCAAAGAAGATCTCGTCGCCTATCCACATGGGGAAGATGTCCTGGGCGTCGTTCTGCGTTATGTTGGTGACGGTCTTGGCCTTGGGGTCCCAGACCCAGATGTCGTCGGCCATGCCGCCGCGGTAGTACTTCCAGGTGCGGAATTCACGCATCACGCGGTTGTAGGCGAACTTCTTGCCGTCCGGGCTCCAGGAGCAGAATCCACCCTCGGGGAGGGGCATCCTTGCAGGCATGCCGCCCTCGGGAGATATGGTCCAGAGCAGGCCGTCGAAGCCCTCGGAGATGCGGTTGCGGAAGATTATGTTCTTTCCGTCCGGCGTCCAGGCGAGGACGATGTTGTTGGGGCCCATGCGGTCTCCAAGGTCGTCGCGCTCGTTGGTGGCAGTATATGTAAGGCGCTGAGGATCACCGCCTTGTGCGGAAATGAGGTAGACCTCGCGATTGCCGTCGTACTCTCCTGTAAAGGCGATGGACTTGCCGTCCGGCGAGTAGCGGGCAAAGCACTCGTAGCCTACGTGCGAGGTGAGGCGGCGTGCCTCTCCGCCGGCCACGGGAACCGTCCAGAGGTCTCCGGCATAGGAAAAGGCGATGTCTGTGCCGTTGGTTGCGGGAAAACGGAGCAGGCGGCCCTCGTCCTGGGCGCCTGCCGATGCCGCGGCTGCAAGGAGCGCGAGTGCGGCGATGATTGGCTTGACATTCATTGTCTTTCGGGTATTTTCCGCAATATAAGAATTTTTTGCTATTTTTGAGGACGCAAAATTTATTCATATGACACATGAAATCGCCGCTTCCATCGACTCCATCGAGGTCAGCCTCAATGCCGGTGGAATGAACACCATCAACATCGTACTCGCTTTCGTGATGTACGGAGTCGCCCTCGGCATCAAGCCGTCGATGTTCGTAGAAGTCTTCAAGAAACCCAAATCAGTCATACTCGGCGCCTGCAGCCAGCTGGTGCTGCTGCCCGCATTCACCTGCGGCCTGGCGCTGCTCTTCGGCAAATGGATATCGCCCATGATGGGCCTCGGCATGGTGCTCGTGGCGGCCTGCCCGGGCGGCAACATCTCCAATTTCATGTCTTCCCTTGGCAAAGCCAACGTAGAGCTGTCGGTGTCGCTTACCGCAATCAGCACCGCCCTCGCCATACTTATGACGCCGTTCAACTTCTGGCTCTGGGGCAACATCTACCTGCATACCGCCAGCAACATAGTCGGGGACGTGCCGGTGCTGGCTATCCCCCTCTGGGACGTATTCAAGACCATTTTCATCCTGCTGGGCATCCCCCTCACTCTCGGCATCCTCACCTCGCAGTTCCTGCCCAAGGTGGCAAACGCCCTCAAGAAGCCCCTGCAGTGGATCAGCATAGTGTTCTTCATCGCAATGGTGGTGCTGTCTTTCAACAGCAACATGGACGCCTTCCTCAAGTGCGTCAAGTACATCTTCCTGGTCGTTCTCATCCATAACCTGCTGGCGCTTACCATCGGCTTCAGCGTGGGTACGGCGTTCAAACTCCCCTTCCGGGACCGCAGGACTCTCACCATAGAGACCGGCATCCAGAACTCAGGCCTCGGCCTGGCCCTGATGCTCGGCACCTCCATCTTCGCCAATTTCCCGCCTCACGGCGGAATGCTGGTAATCACCGCATGGTGGGGAATCTGGCATATAGTCGCGGGCCTGACGGTTGCTACCATATTCAACATTTACGAGAAGAAACATGGCGGAAATCTGGGCCAGGGACATACGATATAGCCTGCTGCGCATCTACGTAGACTGGTGCACGCGCCGCAGCTACGCCGGCGGCATCAAGGTAGAAGGCAAATATCCCAAAGACGGGCGGGCCGTAATCATCGCCCCAAACCATTCCAACGCGCTGATGGACGCCCTTGTGGTGCTGCAGAGCGACAAGGACCCGTCGGTGTACGGCACCCGTGCAGACGTGTTCAACAAACCGGCGCTCGCCAGGATCTTCCGCGTTCTCAAGATGCTGCCCATCGCTCGCAAGACAGAAGGTCTGCGTGCCGTTGCCCAGAACCTGGACGTGATGCCGGAGATACTGGACGTGCTGCAGCACAACGTGCCTTTCTGCCTCTTCGCCGAGGGCTATTCCCGCCCGATGTACTCTCTGCAACACCTCCACAAGGGCCTGGCCCGCATCGCGCTGCGCAACGCCGCAACCAAACCCACCTGCATAGTGCCCGTAGGCATAAATTACAGCGATTTCTTACACTACCGCGGCACCTGCACGATGAAGATAGGCGAGCCGATAGATGTAAATGACTGGATCGGCGGGCACCCCGGCCTTCACGATTCTGCCAGCGCAACCAAACTCAGCCAGCACCTCTCGGAACGCATAAAGGAACTCATTCTTTACATCCCCGACGACGAGAATTACCAGCAGCGCCTGCAGGAACTCCGCCCGCCCAAGAAGCGCCGCTGGTGGGAATGGCCCCTGGCCGTACTCACGGCACCGTTCTTCCTGCTGAGCGCCGTGCTGACGTTGCCTCAGTGGGCCATATCCAGATGGATATGCCGCAACAAGATCACAGACCGCGGTTTCCACAACTCCGTGAGGTTCTTCCTCCGCTTTGCAGGAGCTCCGGTGATGATTATCATCTGGGCCGTGCTGGGATTTGTCTTCCTCCCGCCCCTTGCCGCATGCGTCCTGCTGCTGTACTACTGCCTGTCGTACTCGATCTTCTACGACTGGCTGAATCTTGTCAGGATAGATTACTAATATGAATATCAAATATTTAGCACTGTGTCTGCTGGCTATTACTGCCTGCAGCGCCAATAATGGGAGCAACGGCGGGGAGTGCCTCTCCGACAAAGGCTGGCTGTTTATGGGCAAGGGGCCGTATACATTAAATACCAAGGTAGAGGCGGCGCCGGGAGAGGCATCGTTCTGCCTGGTGACGGACCTTTCTCTGATGGCAGAGGAGCCGGAGGTGGTGCTCCGGGCCAACGTTACCGTTGCTGCAGACAGTACCATCTGTGTGCCTCTGGGCAAGCTGGAACCTGGTTTTTACCAGGTGCGCCTGAGGGATTCGGTGCGATGGAACATCGGCGTCAGGCCGCTTGACGTGGTGAGTCCGCCGGACGCGAGGCCCGACTTCGACGCCTTCTGGAAGCAGACCTTCGAGGAGCTGGACGCCGTGCCGTTCGAGCCGGAATACACCGTCGTCCCGGAATTCTCCAACGATGTCCGCACCACCTACGACGTGCGCTACACCTCGCTCGGCGGTGCCACGGCCGGCTGCAGCGTCTGCATCCCCAATGCACCCGGCAAGTATCCCGTGCTGGTGCAGTATATGGGCTACGGCGCGCCTACGTTCCGCTTCGGTCCCTCAGACAACCCGGAGCGCATCGACGTTTTGGTTAGCGTACGCCGCCAGGGCATCTTCAAGGAGGCCGACGAGAGCTGGGTGACGCAGGGCGTTGAGAGTAAAGAGACCTATTACTACCGCGGCGCTTTCTGCGATGTGCGGCGCGCAATAGACCTGGTGGCATCGATGGACAAAGCCGATATGGACAAGGTGGTGGCGATGGGCGAGAGCCAGGGCGGCGCATTTACCACCGTGGCCGCTGCAATAGATGACCGTATAGACGCCATATCGATTGCCGTGCCGTTCCTCGGTGATTATCAGGACTATGCAAAGATAGTCTGGTGGCCCGTGCACGAGGTACTGGACTACACCGACGCCAACGGGATAGACCGCTCAGACTTGTACGAGACCCTCTCCTACTTTGACGTAAAGAACTTTGCGCCCCGCGTGAGCTGCCCGGTGATAATGGCCTTCGGCCTGCAGGACCCCACCTGCCCGCCCCACACCAACTTTGCCATCTACAACAACTTAGGCACCGCCGACAAGCGCTTCGTGTGCGTGCCCACCTGCGGCCACGCCATGTGGCTCGAGCCCGACTGGCCCCCGGTGCGCGACACCTTCCTCAGCCCCTGGCTGAAGTAGACAATTGCTGGAATCGGATATCTGTTTTTCTCCACCTTCGGACCTTCGGTCCTCCCACTGTAGTCCCCCAGGGGACATTTGCCCTCCGGGCGGCCGCGGGCGGCTACGTTCCTAAAAACAGATATCCGCTTTCCATCTGCAATGCTTAGCGACTGATAATCAACTGATTACAATTCGATCTCTGGGAGATTTTCCCAGAGGTCGTTTCTTATATGTAAGAGAGTCAGGGACTTACGTAAGACTTGGCGCAGGTCTCGGTGTTCTATGGCGCAGGTTTCCGGCCGCCGTGGCGCAGGTCCGAAAAAAGTAGGGGGTCCTGCGCCGCAAAACAGCAATCTACGCCTTATAGTGGCGCAGGTACCGGCAGAAAAAACGGACCTGCGCCATCAGCGCTATAGCGACGGGATTGTGAGAGGTGCTAGAGTCCTTTCGCGGAAAGAAATGAAGCAAAAAAAGCAGCTAAACGCCCCGCGACGGGATTGTGAGAGGTCCCAGCGTCCTGTCGCGGAGGGAAAAGAGGCAAAAAAGCAGCTAAACGCACCGCGACGGGATTGTGGAAGGTGCTAGCGTCCTGTCGCGGAGGGAAAAGAGGCAAATAAGCAGCTAAACGCACCGCGACGGGATTGTGGAAGGTGCTAGCGTCCTTTCGCGGAAAGAAATGAAGCAAAAAAAGCAGTTAAACGCCCCGCGACGGGATTGAGGGAGGTCCCAGAGTCCTGTCGCGGAGGGGAAAAGAAAAAAGACGGAAATAGAAGACACGCGAAGACGACGGAAAGGGCGTTTCGTTGTCTTCGCGAGGGGGATAGGCTATTCGCTGGGAGGGTAGAATATGACCGGGAGGGTGTAGGTCATGCGGATGGGTTTGCCGTTGAGGATGGCGGGCTTCCACTTTGGGGAACTGCTGACCACGCGAATGGCCTCGTCGTTGAGGGCTTTGTTGACGCCTTGTACCACCTGGACTTCCTGCACACCGCCGTTGGTTCCGATAACGAACTTGACCTTAACTGTGCCGCTGGCGCCGCCCGCATCTTTGGGATAGCGGAGCTTGGCGGCGATCCACTTGCTGAATTCCACCTTTGCTTCGGCCCCGGCCTTCCCTTTGAAAGTGGGCTCACGGTCGAATACTATGGGAGCGTCATGGTCCGGCCCGTTGGATTTGGCGAGCAGCCTGGCGGAGGTCATCTCGATTGTGGTGTTGTAAACCTGTCTGCGGCCGCACAGGGTGAGGGTGTCGCCCTGCTTGATGTCCATCTGGCGGAAGCCCCAGCCGGGATGGGCCGGGTCTATGATACCGTAGATGAAGAGTTCTCCAGTATCGTCTTTGATGTAGAAATTGCCTCCAGAACTACTGCGGATGCCGGTAACTACGCCGCTCACACGGCAGAGGGTAGTATCCGTAGAAGACATCTTGAGAAAATCTTTGATGGCGGTAGGAACACCGTCCGGATTTTGCCCGAACAAGGGCAAAGAAGCCGCCAGGGCCAGCAGGAGGAGTATTCGTTTGTTCATAGGGGCAAAAATACTAAAAAATGTTTATCTTTGCACCCGGAATTGAGGTATGGTGTAATGGTAGCACTACAGATTTTGGTTCTGTCTGCCCAGGTTCGAATCCTGGTACCTCAACAAAAAAAGTCAGGCTCAAAGGCCTGACTTTTGCGTTTCATTAGAACTTATCCTTCCAGGATCTGGGCGGCGGCGTTTTTGGTGTCGACTTTCTCGATTATG
>JAFZXV010000062.1 GCA_017616595.1 Bacteroidales bacterium | reverse complement strand
CTGAGGCCGGCGTCCTGGAAGATCTTGGGGCCGTAGTAGAGCACCGCGTTGACTCCCATGAACTGACCCAGAATCGCTATTGCGGAGCCGATGAGCACGGCCTTGAATATGCCGGGCTCGAGCAGGGTCTTCCACTCGCTCTTGACCTCCCCTGCAATGGAAGCACGCGTTGCCTCCAGCTGCACAGAGGCCTCTTCCGGCGTACCGTAGATGCGCTGCAGGATGCGGGAAGCACCGGCGCTGCGCCCCTTGACGATGAGCCAGCGGGGGCTCTCTGGGATGAAGAATATGACGATGAAGAAGAGCAGGTCCGGGAAAGTCTCGCTGCCGAGCATGCCGCGCCAGTACTCGTTGTTCATCATACGCGACCCCAGGGCGGGATCTGTAGCATCAAGCGTAGCGCCCTTGAGTATCAGGTAGTTGACCAAATACGCCAGCAGGAAGCCTATGGTGATTGCAAGCTGATACAGAGACACCAGCGTGCCGCGTTTCTCCGGCACGGCAACCTCGGAAATGTAGATAGGCGACACGATAGATACCACGCCTATGCCAAAGCCTCCCACTATACGGTAGACCACCAGCTGAGCAAAACTGGAGCACACCGCACAGCCGATTGCAGAAATGCTGAACATCGCAGCGGCTATGAGCATAGTCTTCTTGCGGCCGAGATTGTCTGACAGCAGGCCGGCCACTGCAACACCTATTATGGACCCGATAAGCGCACAGCCTACGTACCAGCCCTCAAGGCCAGTAGACAGGCCGAACTGGGCCTTGACAATACTTGTGGTGCCGGAAATTACTGCGGTATCGTACCCGAAAAGTATGCCGCCCAGGGCGGCTACGATGCACAGGAATACTACGTATCCCATATTGACGGACTTGCTCATTGCTTTATTGCTTTGCGTTTTACAAATGTACCAAAAATTTATTATTTTTGCGTAATATGACCAGGAAGCAATTCTCAGAAATGGCGGAACGTTACCGCCACGAACTTTACTCAGGCGTCCTCCCCTTCTGGCTGGACAATTCCCAAGACACTCAATACGGCGGCTACTTCACCTGCCTGGACCGTGACGGCTCAGTATTCGACACAGACAAATTCGTCTGGCTCCAGGGCCGTGAGGTCTGGATGTTCGCAATGCTTTACAACAAGGTGGAGAAGAACCCCCGCTGGCTAGCCTGCGCCCTTCAGGGCGGAGAATTCCTCCTGAAGAACGGCCACGACGGCAACTACGATTTCTACTTCTCCCTCACCCGCGAGGGCAAGCCGCTCGTGCAGCCTTACAACATTTTCTCCAACACCTTTGCCTGCATGGCGTTCGCCCAGCTGGCAGTGGCAACCGAAGATGAAAAATGGGCCGACGCCGCCCGCAAGACCTTCGACCGCATACTCGCAAGACGCTCCAATCCAAAGGGCATCTGGGCCAAGGGCTACCCCGGCACCCGCCCCATGAAAGACTTCGCCCTCCCTATGATAATCTGCAACATGGCGCTTGAGATCGAGCCCATCATCAGCGATAAATCATTGCTGGACAAAACAATAGAGGAGGCGCTCCACGAGGTCTTCGACGTCTTCTACCAGCCCTCCATAGGTGTGATGGTAGAGAACCTGGCCCCGGACGGCACCCTTCTGGACTGCTTTGAGGGCCGCAAAGTAAATCCCGGGCACGACCTCGAGGCCCTCTGGTTCATGATGAACCTCGGCCTGCGCCTGGGCAAGCCGGAAATCATAAAGAAGAGCATGGACATCGCCCTTGGCGTAATAGAATACGGATGGGACAAGGAATACGGCGGCATCTATTACTTTATGGACCGCCTCGGTCATCCCACCCAGGAGCTGGAATGGGACCAGAAACTCTGGTGGGTGCATCTGGAAGCCGCAATCTGCATGATCAAGGGCTATCAGCTCACCGGCAACCAGAAAGCCCTGGACTGGTTCCTGAGGCTGGACGACTATCTGTGGACACACTTCAAAGACCCCGACTATCCGGAGTGGTTCGGCTACCTCAACCGCAGGGGCGAGGTGCTGCTGCCCCTCAAGGGCGGTAAGTGGAAGGGCTGCTTCCACGTGCCCAGAGCCCTCTACCAGATTGGCAACATACTACAGGAAATCGCTGATTCTAAATAAGATATGAAGTTCAAAGCCCTCCTGCCGGCAATTCTTGCAATAGCCGCCTGCACAACAAATCCCGCCGGGAAGAACGTTCCCGTGTACCTCGACTTGTCCCGCTCCGTAGAGGAGCGTGTGGCAGACGCCCTTCCCCGCCTGACCACGGAAGAAAAGGTGGCCCTCACGCACGCACAGTCCAAATTCAGCTCCCGCGGTGTCCCCAGGCTCGGCATCCCCGAGGTATGGTGCACAGACGGCCCCCACGGAATCCGCCCCGAGGTCCTCTGGGACGAATGGGACCAGGCAGGCTGGACCAACGACTCCTGCACCGCATTCCCCGCACTCAGCTGCCTTGCCGCCACCTGGGACAAAGAAATGAGCCTCCTGTTCGGCCGCAGCATAGGAGAAGAAGCCCGGTACAGGAAGAAAGACATACTCCTCGGCCCCGGCGTCAACATCTGCCGCACCCCTCTCAACGGCCGTAACTTCGAGTACATGGGAGAAGACCCGTACCTCGCAGGCCAGATGGTGGTGCCTTACGTAAAGGGCGTGCAGGAGAACGGCGTGGCGGCCTGCGTCAAGCACTTTGCCGTCAACAACCAGGAGGTGCGCCGTACCGCCACCAGCAGCAATCTGGACGACCGCACCCTGTACGAAATCTACCTCCCCGCCTTCGAGGCCGCCGTGCGCGAGGGCAACGCATGGGCCATAATGGGCTCGTACAACCTCTACAACGGCCAGTTCAACTGCCACAACAAACGCCTTCTGCTTGACATCCTCAAGGGAGAATGGGGCTTTGACGGCGTGGTGGTGAGCGACTGGGGCGGCTGCCGGGACGACGACGAGGCCATCCTCAACGGCCTCGACATGGAATTCGGCACCTGGACCAACGGCCTCACCGGTGCAGCATCGGACGGATACAGCAACTATCACCTCGCAAACCCATACCTGCAGCGCATAGCAGACGGACGCGTGGGCACCAAGGAGCTTGACGACAAAGCCGCCCGCGTGCTCCGCACCATCTTCCGCACGTCTATGGCGAGCGAGCCCCACTTCGGCAGCTTCAACTCCCCCGAGCACTATGCCGCAGCGCGCAGGATTGCCGCAGCCGGCACCGTGCTCCTCCAGAACAACGGCATATTGCCTCTCAACGTCCCCGATGGCGGCAAGCTGGTGGTCATAGGAGAGAACGCAGTCAAGAAAATGGTGGTCGGCGGCGGCTCTTCCAGCCTCAAGACCAATTACGAAATCACCCCTCTGGAGGCCTTGCAGGAGGCTTTCCCCGCTGCCGACGTGGTTTGGGAAAGAGGTTACGTAGGAGACACCTCCACTTCTTACAATAAGGTAGACACCGGCCAGGACCTCACCGATTCCCGCAGCGCAGCAAAGCTTCTTTCAGATGCCATAGCCGCAATCGAGGGCGCAGACGCAGTAATCTTCATCGGCGGCCTCAACAAGAGCGGAGGCCAGGACAACGAGGGCACAGACCGCGCAGACATCATCCTTCCCTATGGCCAGGATGCAGTAATAGAAGCACTTGCAGAAGCAGTCCCGTCTTTGATAGTAGTCAACATCTCCGGCTCGCCCGTGGCAATGCCGTGGGCAGACAAGGTCGGCGCAATCGTACAGGGCTGGTACGGCGGTTCAGAGACCGGCCACGCCCTCGCAGACGTGCTTACGGGAGCTGTCAACCCTTCCGGCAGGCTGCCGTTCACCTTGCCCAAGGCCCTTGCAGACGGCCCCCTCAAGACCGAGCGCCAGTATCCCGGCATTCAGGAAGAAGGCCAGGAATGGTGGCAGGAATACTACGACGAGGGCGTGTTCGTGGGTTACCGCTGGTACGACAAGCAGCAGATCCCCGTGCAGTTCCCCTTCGGCCACGGCCTGAGCTACACTGAGTTTGAATATGGCAACGCCGGCCTGTCAGGCAAGGCAATCGGCTGCGCAGGCAGCTTCAGCCCCGGCCAGGGAGAGGAAGAGGTGCTCAAGGTTACCGTAAAAGTATCCAATACAGGCAGCATAGACGGCGCAGAAGTGGCCCAGCTCTATGTCTGCCCGCCCGAGGGCGATGTGGAGCGCCCCGTCAAGGAGCTCCGCGGCTTCGACAAGCTCCAGCTTGCAGCGGGAGAGAGCGGCACCGCCACCTTCAGTCTCCCCCGCCGCGCCTTCGCCCGCTTTGACGCAGACGCCCATAAATGGGTTGTAGACCCCGGCCAGTGGCGCATAGAGATCGGCTCGTCATCCGCCGACCTCCGCACATCCGCAACAGTAGAAATACGTTAAAAATCAATAAATCATGAAACGAATCCTCCTTCTTTCAGCATTGCTCGCGGGCGCACTGGTAAGCTCCTGCAACCCTAACAACGACCCTGAACTCCCCTCCGTCAGCTGGGCAAGCAACCCCAAGTTCAGCCAGATGGAACTGGCTCCCGGCGCAGACGGTAACGTATCCATCTCCGCTCCCGGCGGCCTCGAGTCCCTCACCCTCGGCATAGGCCTCGGCTCATACAACCTTGTGGTCAACCCCTACATCTCCGTAAGTGCAAACAAGGGAAGCGGCACAAAGAGCCCCATCCTGGACGTCATAGACGATCCCGAATCCGCCAGCTTCCTCAACAGCCTCGGAATAGCCGCAGGCACTGGCCTTCGCGGCAAGACCCTTACCACAATGGACCTTCTGGCCATTGTAGAGAAGCTGCTCACCGGCCAGGAACTCAGCAACAATTCCGTCTTCACGATAGACATCAACATCCTGGACAAGAACGCAAACAGCATCTCCAAGACCGCCAAGTTCCACTTTACTTCGGCTCCTTCTTTCAGCTGGGACGGCAACAAGACCTTTGACATAGTAGACATTACCAAAGACGACTTCAATGCCTACAAAGTCAAGGTCAACGCCCCCGGAAAGATAGACAAGCTTACAATCAAGCTGGAGAGCGGCGCCGACGCAGAGCTGGCAAAGAAGATCCAGAACCGCACCACCGGCGGCATCCTTACCATAGACCTGGTGAATGACGAGCTGGTGGCAACCGAATTCAAGAACTGGTTCCCCACCGGCAAGAGCGTCTCTGGCAAGACTGACGTCTCCCTCGACTTCTCCTTCATGAAAGACTGGCGCTCAGACCTCGGCCCTTCCACGAACGTCTTTACGATATTCGTAGAAGACGCCAACGCCAAGACGTCGAGCTCGCAAGTCAAGTTCAAGAAATAAAAAAAGTCCTGGGCAAGCGCTCAGGACTTTTTTTTATAAGTAATCGGGGTACTAGATAGTTCCCTGCTCCAGCATTGCGGTGGCGACCTTCATGAAGCCGGCGATGTTGGCTCCCTTGACGTAGTCTATGCTGCCGTCGGGCTGGGTGCCGTACTTGACGCACTGCTCGTGGATGGAATCCATGATGAAGTGCAGCTTGTCGTCTACCTCCTTGCCGCTCCAGCTGATGTGGGATGCATTCTGGGTCATTTCCAGACCGGAAGTCGCAACGCCGCCTGCATTCACAGCCTTGCCGGGTGCGAAGTACACTCCGTTGTGCTGGAAGAAGTGGATTGCGCCGGGCTGGCATCCCATGTTGGACACCTCGCAGCAGCACCAGCAGCCGTTTGCCTTGAGCTCCTTGGCGTCATCCTCGGAAAGCTCGTTCTGGAAGGCGCAAGGCAGAGCGATGTCGCACTTGACGCTCCAGGCCTTCTTGCCGGGAGTGAACTTGGCTGCGCCGGGGAACTTGTCTGCCATATCCTCCACGCGGTTGCGGTTGGATGCGCGCATCACAAGCATATAGTCGATCATCTCCTTGGTGATGCCATCGGGAATCTCGCATACGCCGTCGGGGCCGGAAATGGCTACGACCTTTGCGCCGAGCTCGGTGGCCTTGATGCAGGCGCCCCAGGCAACGTTACCGAAGCCGGAAACTGCGACCTTGCAGCCCTTGATGTCCTTGCCTGCCTTGTGCAGGAGGTTCTGGGTGAAATAGAGTGCGCCGAAGCCGGTAGCCTCGGGACGAAGGATGGAGCCGCCCCAGGTGCTGCCCTTGCCGGTAAGCACGCCGGTGTTGTACTCGCGGGCGAGTTTCTTGTACATACCGTAGAGGTAACCGATTTCGCGGCCGCCTACGCCGACGTCGCCTGCAGGGATATCCTGGTCGGGGCCGATGCACTGCCAGAGTTCAAGCATGAATGCCTGGCAGAAGCGCATGATCTCGTCGTTGCTCTTGCCCACGGGGTCAAAGTCGGAGCCGCCCTTTGCGCCGCCCATAGGAAGGGTGGTAAGTGCGTTCTTGAAGGTCTGCTCGAAACCGAGGAACTTAAGCATGGAAGGGGTAACAGCCCTGTGGAAGCGGAGGCCTCCCTTGTAGGGGCCGATTGCGCTGTTGAACTGGATACGGTATCCGGTGTTGGTCTGCACCTCGCCTTTGTCGTCTACCCAGGTAACGCGGAAGGTAAAGATGCGGTCGGGCTCTACCATACGCTCGACAATCTTTGCCTGCTCGAACTCAGGATGCTGGTTGTACACTTCCTCGATGGACTCGAGAACTTCCTGAACGGCCTGGAGATACTCATTCTCTCCAGGATACTTGGCCCTGAGGCGGGCCATGATGTCTGTGGTTTTCATTTGGTTATTAAAAATGGTTATTTAGAGGTTTATTTGACTTCCCAGGTGGAACCGCTGTGCAGCAGCTCGTCTACGCTGTGAATCTTGGATTTTGCCATGACGTCTTTGACCTGGTCGCGCACGCCGTCGTCGTAGGTAATGTCTTTTACATCCCTGATGACGCCAAGCGCTACCGGGTAATCGGGGCCCTTCATGTCGGCAAGCGCCATCTGAAGGCCGATGTTGTCTGCGTGAGGGTCGTGCACGAGGATATCGTCAAGCGTGTAACCGCCTTCTCCCACGCGCACGGCTCGGAGCTTGCGTCCGTCGAACACGAGACCCTTCTCCTGATTCTTGCCGAAGAGCATCTTCTCTCCCTCGCGCAGGGTGATGGTATGGTCTGCGCGGACTTCGGGGTCGGACAGCGACTTATGGGCTCCGTCGTTGAAAATCACGCAGTTGGTGAGCATCTCCATTACCGAGCAACCGTCGTGGAGGGCGGCAGCCGTCATAATCTCCTCGTTGAGCTTGAGCTCCACGTCCAGCGAGCGGGCAAAGAAAGTGCCCTTTGCACCGAGCACGAGCGAGCCGGGATTGAACGGATGCTCCACGGTGCCGTAGGGGCTGGTCTTGGTGATGGCGCCGAACTTGGACGTAGGTGAATACTGACCCTTGGTGAGGCCGTAAATCTGGTTGTTGAAGAGGATTATGTTGATGTCGATGTTGCGGCGGATGGCATGGATAAAGTGGTTGCCTCCGATTGCAAGGGCGTCGCCGTCACCGCAGGCCTGCCATACGGTCAGCCAGGGGTTGGCAACCTTGATGCCGGTGGAAACCGCAGTTGCGCGGCCGTGGATGCTATGGAAACCGTAGGTATCCATGTAGTAAGGGAGACGGGAAGAGCAGCCGATACCGGATACCACCACATAGCGTTCCTTCTCGTAGCCAAGGGCCTGGCTTACCTTGGGAAGGGCCCTCTGCAGGGCTGCCAATACCGCGTGGTCTCCGCAACCGGGGCACCAGCGGACTTCCTGATCGGATTTGAAATCCTTGAATGTAAGACTTGCCATAGACTAAAGCTCCTTATTGATTGCGTCCACAAGCTCGCTCACGAGGAAGGGCTGGCCCTGGACCTTGTTGAAACCTACATAATTGAACTGAGGCATCTGAGCGCGCAGATAACCCATGAACTGGCCGCTGTTGAGCTCGCAGACGAGTATCTTCTCAAACTTGGAGAAGAGCTCGGCGGTGCCGAGAGGCAGCGGGGAGATGAAATCGAAGTGGGTGTAGGAGACGCCCGTCTCTTCCGCCGCGCCGAGCAGGTGGCCGAAGGTGCCGCCCCAGCCCACGAGCAGGAGTTTGCCGCTCTCGGGGCCGCAGACGAGCTCCTGACGGGGAAGGTCGTTAGCTACCAGAGCCACTTTCTCCGCCCTCTCTCGCACCATGGTGGCGTGATTCTGAGGATCTGTGGAAAGCACTCCGGAATGGGTCTTCTCAAGGCCGCCGACGCGGTGCTCGAAACCCTTCTGGCCGGGGATGGCCCAGCGGCGTACAAGGGTCTGAGGGTCTCTCTCGAACGGATGGAAACGCTCCCCTTCTGCCAGCGAACCGTTGACGAACGGGGGTTTGATTTCCGGATAGTCGCTCATTGAGGGGATGCGCCAGGGCTCGCTGCCGTTGCCGAGGAAGCCCTCGCTGAGCAGCATGACGGGAGTCATATGCTCAACGGCTATCTTGGCGGCGGTAAATGCGGCATCGAAGCAATGGGACGGGGAATGTGCGGCGATAACGGGCATCGGGCACTCTCCGTTGCGGCCGTAAAGGGCCTGACCGAGGTCTGACTGCTCGGTCTTGGTAGGAAGGCCGGTGGAAGGGCCGCCGCGCTGAACGTCTACCACGACGAGCGGAAGTTCCGCCATCACGGCAAGGCCGAGGGCCTCAGTCTTGAGAGAAAGACCAGGGCCGGAGGTGGTGGTGACGGCAAGGTTGCCCGCATAGCTGGCGCCGATGGCGGTGCATATACCGGCAATCTCGTCCTCTGCCTGCAAGGTCTTGGCGCCCAGGCTCTTGTGGAGCGCGAGCTCCTCGAGGATGGCGGTGGCAGGCGTGATGGGGTACGAGCCGCAGAAGAGCGGGAGACCGGACTTCTCGGAGGCGGCGAGGAGGCCCCATGCGGTGGCCTGGTTGCCGGTAATGTTGCGGTAAGTGCCCGGCTTCTTGTCCTTTACGGGCGCTATAGTATAGGTATTGGGGATTGCCTGGATGTTGGCGGCGTAGTTGAAGCCGTCGTTCAGGACCTTCTTGTTGGGCTCTATGAGTTCCGGGTGCTTCTTGGCGAACTTGCGCTCAAGATACAGGTAGATGTACTCCAGGGGACGGCTG
>JAFZXV010000061.1 GCA_017616595.1 Bacteroidales bacterium | reverse complement strand
GGTGCGCCGCAGCGAGGCGGGAGAATCGGTTCCCGCCCACGCGCTGTTCCTTACAAACGTGGAGTATTAAGCCTCAAAGATGCTGAACTGCACGCGCCCGTAATTGCGTTCCTTTACAAAGTTAGGGTGCGCCGTGAACGAGTATTCGTCGCCGTGCTCAAGGATGAACCAGCAGCCGGGGTGAAGGATGCCGGCGCCCAGCACTTTATCTGGAATCGTATCCAGCCCTTCCAGGGCGTAAGGCGGGTCTGCAAAGACTATGTCGAACTTCTCTTTGCAGATGGGGAGGAAATCAAAAACGTTTGAATGTACGGCAGTTACGTTTGCGAGCCCAAGGCGCGAGGCCTCCGCCTTGATAAAGCGGGCGTTGTCCCGGTTCATCTCTATGCTCCAAACGTGCGCGGCGCCGCGCGAGGCGAATTCGTACGCCACGGCGCCGGTGCCTCCGAACAGATCCAGAACCTTGAGGTCCTGGAATTCGTATTCGTTGCCTATAATGTTGAAAAGACCCTCGCGCGCGAAATCGGTCGTGGGCCGGGCCTTGTAGCCCATAGGCGGATATATGGTCTTGCCCTTGAGGCGGCCTCCTATTATCCTCATACCGTTTCTACCGCCTTAAAGTAGCGGTACAGGGCCATCTGCTCTTCTTCTGCCAGACTGTGGAGGAAGCTGATGGTAGTAACCTCCGGGTTGAGCTGAAGAGACTTCATTGCAAAAAAGATGTAGTATTGCGCCGTGGTGAAATCTGGCGCGGCATACTCGTTGGCAAGCAGCAGGCTCTTGCCCTGGGCTATTGCCAGGGAAAGTACGCCGCCGCGCCAGGAACAGAGCACTTTATTGTACTCCGTGCACTCGTGCAGACGCTCGAGTATATCAAATATCCCGGGCGGGACGTCCGTTCCGCTCGGGATATCGTATATCAGTACCGCGCCGTAGCGTGGAAGCTGCCTGTAGCCTATTCTGTCTGTTTCTGCCAAAGGGGCGACCTCCTGTAACGCCTGACGCGCCGACTCAGGGTCGAAGAAATTGACAGGAACGAGAGTGAACACCGCTACTCCCAGTTGCCGGCGTTGTTGTTAGGGGCAGTTACGCTGCCAACCTGGAGACCCTCGTACTTGTTCTGGTCTCTGCGCTCGGAATCGAGGTTGATCCTGAGCTGGTTGTCCATACCCTTGAGGAGGAGCTTGTAAGGCATACGGGCCTCGAACAGAGGCACGGGAACGCCGGATACCATACGCGTTACAGCCTCCATCTGCACGGGCTCGCCTCCGGAGAACGGGATGTACTTGAGGGAGTCTACACAGAAGTCGGGACGGTTGTGGAAGAGGGTGTCTTTGACGGGAACCTGCGTTACGATGGAGAAGACGAGATTATTGTCTCCGTTCAGATACATTTCGTAGAGCTTCTCGGGAGTGATCTTGCGGTTGGCCTTCTTGACCTTCTCTGTGTGGGCCCAGGCGAGGGAGTCGTCTGCGGAGCCGATCTGGAGGACGATGGACATCTTACCGTCGTTGTAGAAGCTCTGGAGGGAGTCTACCGTGGAAAGGAATTTGCCTTTCTCGCTCTTGTAGGCGACCTGGAGGGTACGGATGTCTTTGAGGCGCTGGATAGCGACGGTCTCACGGTGGGCTTTCTGCTTGTTGAAGTTTACGGGCTTCATGATGCTGCCGTAGATGGCATAGACCAGAGCTACGATTCCGCAGAGGAGGACGACCTCGAGAATGATCTTTAATGCTTTGTTCATTTTATGGTTATTATATTTGATTCCAATGTCAATGTCGGACAAAGTTATGAAATTGATTTATCAAATGCAATATTTATTGTTAAATTTGCATCGTGAAAACGAGCGAAAAAACACTCTTGCTTAGCAAATGGATAGATGAAGCGCGCACAGTCTGCACAGTCTGCCACACCCGTCCCGACGGAGACGCCATCGGCAGCAGCGTTGCGGCTTACACGTATCTTGCCGCCTGCAGGCACAAAAACGTGACCCTTCTTCTGCCGGACGCACAGCCCAAGTCAATCGATTTTCTGCTCGAAGGCATCACCCCAAAGGTTGCCGACGCCAGCCCGCTGGCCGGTTGCGACCTCCTTATCTGCCTGGATTTCAATAATTTCAGCCGCGTAGAGTCCATCAGCGGCGCCTGCAGCTCCTTTAAGGGGCGCAAGGTCCTCATAGACCACCACGAGGCGCCCGACGAGTCTTTATTCGACCTGTGCTTCAGCACCACTGAGGTATCGTCCACCTGCGAGCTCCTCTTCGGGATCCTGATGCAGATGCCGGACATCGCCGGCAACGCCTCCCTCCTCCCGCCACGCGCCGCGTATGCGCTGATGGCCGGAATGACCACGGACACCAACAATTTCGCCAACTCCGTGTACCCCGGCACGCTCACGATGGCCTCTGCACTGCTGCAGGCCGGAGCAGACCGTCAGGACATCCTGGACAACCTGTACTCCAGCGGCCGTGAGCAGCGCCTCCGCGCACTCGGCGACATACTCGGCAACCGCCTGATAATCACGCCCGAAGGCGCCGCCATAACCGTCCTCCCCAAAACGATCCAGGACGGATACGGGCTCCTGGACGGAGAGACCGAGGGCTTTGTCAACATCCCCCTTGAAATAAAGCACGTACGCCTCAGCATCTTTGCCCGCCAGGAAGAAGATGGCGTATTCCGGGTTTCGATCCGCTCAAAGAGGGGTACATCCGCCAGGCGCCTGGCTACAACCGTCTTCCACGGCGGAGGGCACGAGCAGGCTGCCGGCGGCAAGATTTTCATCCCGCAGGACGTTCCGGACGCATCCGGGGCCGAGGCCTACGTATGTTCGGTAACGGCACGGTTCCTGCAGGAACAAGACGCGCCAAGCAAATGAGAATGAAGAAGTACATAATATTTATCGCACTCGCCTGCCTGTCAATAGGTTGCGGCCGCACCGTGGCCACCAGGCAGCACGACGCAGACAAGCGCAGCTTCGACGCATGGGTGTACGTTCAGAAAGAATCGCACCCCGAATACCTCTGGAAGCAGACCAACCTCGGAAGCTGGATACTGGAAGATACTCCCGGCACCGGAGAACTCATCACCGGCACGGAAGATACCGTTTACATCAGGGTCAACTACACCACCCGCAACACCAGCGGCACGATTACCAGCACCAACAGGGAGAAGATAGCCCAGCAGCTCGGTTCTTATCATGAGTCGTACTATTACGGACCCGATGTGATGTACCTCGGCGGCACCTACGCCGGAGTGGAAGAAGTCATAACCGGAATGCGCGACGGCGGCAAACGCACCGCGGCGGTGCCGGGATGGCTCCTCACCTATACCCGTTACGACGATGCGGAGAAATACCTCAACGACTCCACGTCCAACGCGGCCGTCATCTACGAGATCGAGCTGATAGACCACTTCCGCAACGTAGTGGAGTGGGAACTCGATTCGCTCTGCAGGTATCTTGTCAAGGCCTTCCCCGCCAAATACGGCACCGACCCCGTCAAGGCCAGGGCAGATTCCGCCGGCACGGACGGCTTCTATTACGTACAGACCCAAAAGCCCTCCGTATATAAGGTTCTCAAAGACACTACCGTCAACATCAATTACATAGGAAGGCTCCTCAACGGCCAGGTCTTCGACACCACTATCAGGGACACCGCAATCTTTTACGGCATCTACAACAGCAGCAAGACCTACGAGCCCACCTCGTTCACTTACGGCAGTAATTGGTCCGATGCAAAATTGGGCTCCAACACCGTCATCGAGGGCTTTGCCCGCACCATGTGCAAAATGATGCCCGGAGAGAAGGGCACGGGCATATTCTGGTCTTACATCGGATACGGCACAAGCGGCTCCGGCTCCACTATTCCCGGCTTTGCGCCGCTGCGCTTCGACATAGAAATAGTCAATTGACAGTCAGATGGCAGATTCAGCCGCCGCGCCCCTCGAGCTCGGCACAGAGAAAATAGGTTCGCTCCTGCGCAAGTACGCCGTTCCGGGAATAATAGCCCAGACGGCGGCTTCGCTGTATAATATGGTGGACAGCATCTACATCGGCCATATTCCGGACGTTGGCCCCTTTGCCATATCGGGCCTTGCCGTAACCTTCCCGCTGATGAACATCAGCATAGCCCTCGGCACGCTGGTGGGCGTGGGTGCCATGACGCTAATCTCCATCCTCCTGGGGCAGAAGAACTACGAGTCGGCCGGAAGGGTGCTTTCCAACACCCTCACGCTCAATGTAATAGTGGGCATCGTGTTCACCATCGTAACGCTCCTGTTCCTGGACCCCATCCTGTATTTCTTCGGGGCGAGCGAGCGCACGATCCCATTCGCCAGGGACTATATGACCATAATCATCCTTGGCAACACCTTTGCCCATCTGATGCACGGCTTCAACGGCATAATCCGCTGCTCGGGGCATCCCAAGACCGCCATGGGCCTGACGCTCTTCACCGTCATTTCCAATGCCATCCTGGACCCTGTGTTCATCTTCGCCCTCGGGCTCGGAATCAAGGGAGCCGCGCTTGCCACAGTCATATGCCAGCTCATGGCGCTTGTATATACGTTCAAGTTCCTGGCAGACAAAAAGCACTTCCTGCACTTCTCCAAGCCGCTTTTCCGTCTGGAGAAGAGAATCGCCAAACAGTCTCTGGCCATAGGCGTGGGGCCTTTTATGATGAACGTTGCGGCCAGCCTCGTGGCGCTGTTCGTCAACCAGCAGCTGCGCAAATACGGCGGAGACCTGGCAATCGGCGCCTACGGCATTGTAAACCGCTTCGTGATGCTCTTTGCTATGATATGCATGGGCTTCAACCAGGGCCTGCAACCTATTGCGGGATATAATTTCGGAGCGCGCCAGTACAAACGCGTGCGGGAGATATTCGTACTCACCGCAAAATGGGAGGTGCTGGTCACGACCGTGTGCTTCCTCATCTCCATGTTCATCCCGGGGGGAGCCGTGGGGCTGTTTACCAACGACCCCGAGCTCAAAGCGCTTGCTGTCAGGGGCTTGCGCATTTCCTGCTCCGCCTTTGCGCTGGTAGGCTTCGGTATGGCGTCCGGCAACTTCTTCCAGTGCCTCGGCATGGTCAAGAAGTCTATCTTCCTGTCTCTCTCACGCCAGCTGCTGTTCCTGCTTCCGTTCATCTACACACTGCCCCTGTGGTTCCAGGAGACCGGAGTTTGGATAAGTTTCCCCATTTCCGATGCACTGAATATCATTGTATCGGCAATACTCATCATAGACATCTTCAAGAAATTCAAGCGCCTTAACGACGGAGAGGAGGCATCCTCGCTGGGCGGCGCGGTATAGCCTATGGAGAAGAGAATCATTATCACCATCGGCCGCCAGTTCGGCAGCGGGGGCAAGCAGGTTGCCTCGGCAATCGGAGAACGCCTCGGAATCCCCGTCTACGACCAGGAGCTCATAGTCAGCGCCGCAAACAAGAGCGGCCTCAGCCCGGAGTTCATCAGGCAATCCGACGAGCACCGGCACCTTTCCGGCCTCGGCGGCATCCTGGGCCTCGGCCGCTTCTGGCACAACGCCGGCAACCTTGTGGACGACAACGAGTTGTTCCGCATCCAGAGCGAGGCCATACGGGACCTGGCATCCCAGGGCAGCGCCGTTTTCGTGGGCCGCGCCTCGGATTACGTACTGAGGGATATGGATACCGTGGACGTATTCATCTGCGCGCCCATCGAAGCCCGCACGCAGAGGGTGGCAGAACGCCTTGGCATATCTCCGGAAGAAGCCGTAACGCTAATCGAGAAGAAAGACAAGACCCGCAAGGAGTACTACGACCTCTTCACCCTCGGCGACAACTGGGGCGTCGCCTCCAATTACGACCTGTGCATAGACTCTTCCGCGCTGGGTATAGAAGGCACCTCAGAGCTCATCATTCAGTTTGTACGGCAGGCAGAATTGCGTAAAATGTAAACTTCTGATAATCAACAACATCCGGATCTCCATGGTGCAAATCCGCGACAGGGAGATTCAGTTTTCGCTGATTTATAATAAGTTACATAAAACTGCAGCCACGGTTCTGCTCCGCTATCTATTCTTTGCTATAAAGTATCAATATTCGAAATATAATTATTATATTTGCAGTAATTTTAATCGCAAAACAATATGAATCGTATTATTATCCTCCTCTCAGCGGCAATTCTTGCCACCATGTGTACCAACTCTCCAAAGGCTGTTCCGGACGGGATGAAGGGCACCTGGAACGGTCAGCTTGAGATTGCAGGCCTTGCTATGGTACTCCACCTTGGAGACACTTGCACTATGGATTCTCCGGACCAGGATGCATATGGTATCAAAGCCTTTGTAAAGGACGCAGGAGAGGATTACGTAAGCATAAAGATTCCAGAGGTGAAGGGCGGCCTTAAACTGTACTTCCAGGGGGATTCCCTCACAGGCACTTTCTCGCAGTCCATCGCCAAAATGCCCATAACCATGCATCGTGGTCCATTGGTCAGAAACAGGCCTCAGACCCCCGTGCCGCCGTTCCCGTACAATACGAAGGACGTAGTCTTTGAAAACGGAGATGTCCGTCTCGCCGGTACGCTTTGCCTCCCAGACTGTCTCGACGCTCCGGCAGTGGTTATGGTAAGCGGCAGCGGCAAGCAGGACCGTGACGAATCGCTTATGGGGCATAAGCCGTTTGCGGTTCTGGCTGACGCCCTGGCAAGGGCCGGCATCCCCTCGCTCAGATACGACGACCGTGAGTGCGGAGGCTCCACCGGAGTCTTTGCAGACGCCACAACGGCAGACTTTGCAACCGATGCCGCATCGGCAATCCGCTATCTGCGCGGGCGCGGCTTTACCAAAGTTGGCCTTATCGGCCACAGCGAGGGCGGATCCATAGCATTTTTGCTTGCCGGTGCAGAGAACCCGGATGACGGCACCCCCGACTTTATCGTCAGCCTTGCCGGTATGGCCGACAGGGGTGACAGCACGCTCTTCCGTCAAACCAAACAAATGTTGATACTCCAGGGGGCTCCCGAAAAGGCCGCAAATCTCGGAGCTAAGATTGCTGCCAAGCAGTCAATAAAGCAAATGGGGAAATGGGGCAAGCACTTTGCCTCACTCGATCCGGCACCATATATCTCCCGCATCCAGTGCCCCGTCCTGGCCCTCAACGGTTCCAAAGACTATCAGGTCATCCCCGAATTCAACCTCAGCAAGGTAGAGGCCCTCTGCCCCAAGGCCGACTGCCGTCTCTATCCCGGTCTCAACCACCTTTTCCAGCACTGCAGTACCGGCCTGGGCACCGAGTACGCGAGTATTGAAGAGACGATGTCCGAGGAAGTTATCGCTAATATTACAGATTGGGTTATCAAACAATAAGTAGCTGATAATCAAAAAGAACTGAATCTCCATGGTGCAAATCCGCGCTATGGAGATTTGTATTGTACTGATTGCTAGCCACTTACTAATAACGCTACAACATCTTATGCGACCTTCGTTATGGTCAGTCGCAAGAACTTAGCGATTTGTTCAAGACTCGCGCCTGTTGATTTGTGTATTTCGAAGATAAGATCGGTACGCTTTTCTTCCGATAATAGGAATACATCGTGAATATCTTTTAAGTTCAAGCGGCTACGCAACCAAGAAGCTATATCTGCATAGCATGCATCGGAGCGACCGATAAACACCTCATTGATATCGTATTCACTTCCCGTGTTATAATGCATGGCCCCAATCATATCTTCATAACTGTCAAAAAATCGTGACGCAGCTGCGTAATCGATAACAGAATAGGTTGTTACAATAAAATCAATCAATTGCTTTCTCTCTTGGCTGTCAAGTTTCGAGAACAATCGTTTCAACAAAGTATAAGACAACGGTTGATCCTCTCGATGCATTCCTTTTATAACCTCTATCGCCTTTTTCATTTCACAAGAAGCTTTTCTGATTACAAGTGGTTTAGAAAAAGGGTTAGGAGAAACGGCATATGCAAGATAATTCCACTGATAATCTTCCGCTTTCTCTACAAGATGGCGTTCAACCGGATTGTTCCCGATATAGATGATATTTGTCCGAGCCTTTTTATCTCCTTTTTTTATCGCGCTTCCAAAATTTTTAACGAAAATTTCTCGTTTCCTGATTTGAGGTGCCTGGCCATATTTTGCATACCACATAGTGGAGTCCCTCATAAAAGCAGACAGAGATTTTTTATCGCTTGCTATATAGCCACCGTGTATATGATCGGGCATCTGGCAAAAAGACAGAACTGCGACATCGTAGCGGGCGGCAACGATACATACAATAGTGAAATGAACCAGATGGTCTATGTAATTGTAGAACAGGAGTGCTCCGTTAAGAGTCTTTTGATAACAATGGTTCAGGATTCCTGAAATGATTATTCTTTTACGAGTTTTCATAGTAAAACAGTTTATGGTTTGCAATGATAGTAAGAATAAACGACAAATAAAAGCGTTTTTAGTAAGTCGTTAATACTCAATAATAACTGAATCTCCCTAGCGCAGATTTACGCCAGGGAGATTAGCAAGTGGCTGAGAAAGAGGAAGATACTTAAAACGGCTAAAGCCCTTTGGACTTGGCCTCATCCCAGAGGGCATCCATATCTGCAAGAGTGGCGTCGGCGAGGGTGCGGCCCTGGCCGAGGATGCCGGCCTCAACGTAGTTGAAGCGGCGGCGGAACTTGCTGCAGGCGCCGCTCAGTGCCGCCTCGGCATCTACGCCGTACAGCCGCGCCGCATTGATTACCGCAAACAGCAAATCCCCGAATTCTTCCGTCATGCGGTCTTTTGGCGATTCTTTCTCCGTTCCGCAGGGAGAGGTTCGCAAAACTTCCGCTTCGCTACATCCCCCCCACTGCTCCGCAGCGGGTCCCCCCCGTTCACATGGCCACGGGCGGCCATGGTTTTGCGAACCTCTCCCTGCCTCCACTTCGCAAGAATCGCCCGGGGCGGAGCAGGCTTCGCGGGCTTCGGAGATCTCTTCGAGCACTTTGGGCCAGACGTCTTCCGGCTTTTCCCAGTCGAAGCCGCAGCCGCGGGCCTTTTCCTGCATGGACATAGCCTTGAGAAGGGCCGGCATGGAATCGGGGATGCCGCTCATGACGGTCTTGTTGCCGCCCTTTTCCTTGGCTTTAACGAGTTCCCATGTATCTGCTATCTCTTTGGCAGTGGTGGGTTTACCGGCCTCGGGGCCGAACACGTGAGGATGGCGGAAGACCATCTTGTCGCACACCTTGTTGAGGCTGTCTGCAATGTCGAACAGCCCCTGCTCCTGCGCTATCCTGGCATAGAACACCAGATGATACAGCAGGTCCCCTATCTCCTTGCAAACCGCCGCCGGCTCCGCCTTGAGTATAGCGTCGCTCAGCTCATAAACCTCCTCCTCCGTCAACGGCCGTATAGACTCCATAGTCTGCTCGGCATTCCACGGACACCGCTCCCGCAGAGCGTCCATAACGTCAAGTAGCCGCTCAAAAGCGGCCAGCTTTTGTTCCTTGGAATTCATGAGAACTTCTTAGGAGGAGGGAGCAACTGTCGGAAAACCGTGGCCTGCTCCCTCCTCCTTCCATATTATTTGCTGACAAACATTACTGCCTCTGCGATGGAGAGGAGCTTGGTGTCTACGCTGTCTGCGCGGCTGGCGAGGATGCAGGGGGCTGTTGTACCCACCAGCATGCCAGCCTGACGCACACCGTTGCAAAGCTTGCTGTTGGTCTTCCAGAAGACATTGGCAGACTCGATGTTGGGGAAGAGGAGACAGTCGGCGTCGCCGGCGACCTCGCTCTTGAGCTTCTTGATCTCTACTGACTCCTGGTCGATTGCCACGTCAAGGGCAAGAGGGCCGTCGCCGATGCAGCCGGGGATCTGCCCCCTGTCGCACATCTTGGCCAGCATTGCACCCTCGATGCAGGCGGGCATGGAATCCAGCATCTGCTCGGATGCGGCGATGAACGCGATCTTGGGTTTCTCTATGCCGAAGGACTTGGCGACGCCCAGCAGGAAGCCGGAAATCTTGACCTTCTGACGGAAATCGGGCTGAGGCACCACCGCCATGTCGCTGAAGAAGATAAGCTTATGATACAGAGGATTTTCCACAACGCTCACGTGGGAAAGGAGGCCCTTGGGAGGCAGCAGGCCGGTCTCTTTGTTGAGCACGGCGCGGAGGAACTTGTCTGTGGAGCAGAGACCCTTCATAAGCACGTCGGCCTCTCCGTCGTGAACCATCTGGACGGCCTGGGCCACAGCCTTGAGCTCAACAGGATTGTCCACCACCGTAAACTTGCCGGCATCCAGCCCGTTGGCTTTGCATACCTCGGAAATCTTTGCGGCATCACCGACAAGGGTAACGGTTACGAAGCCCTTCTCTACGGCCTTGTATGCGGCCTCGATGGAGTGCTCGTCAACGCCCCAGGCAACTACCATACGCTTGCAGATGCCCTTGGACTTGAGGGTTTCGAATACGTCGTTGAAATTCTTGATCATAATGCTATTCGTCTAAAGTTGATACTATTTTCATTGTGTCGCGGGCTATCACAAGCTCTTCGTCCGTAGGGATAAGGGCCACCTTGACGGTGGAATCGGGGGTGGAGAGCATGACCTCCTTGCCGCGGACGGACTCGTTGAGGTCTGTGTCTATCTTGACGCCCATATAGGAGAGCTGCTCGCACACGCGGCGGCGCAGGCGGGGATTGTTCTCTCCGATGCCGGCGGTAAAGACTATGAGGTCTACGCCGTTCATCTCTGCGATGTAACCGCCTACGAGCTTGACTATATCGAAGGTGAGCTTCTTGAGGACTATCTTTGCCTTGGGGTCTCCCTTCTTGGCGAGCTCGTCCATGTCGCGCGCGTCTGAACTTACGCCGCTCAGGCCGAGGAAGCCGCTCTTCTTGTTCATGATTTCCGTCATCTGGGCAGGCGTGAGGCCTTCTTTCTTCATGAGGTAGGTGACGATGTTGGCGTCTATGATACCGCAGCGAGTACCCATTATCATACCTTCAAGCGGGGTGAAGCCCATGGAAGTATCTACGCACTTGCCGTCTTTAATGGCGGTGACGGAACTGCCGTTGCCGATGTGACAGGTGATGATCTTGGAGTGCGCGAGGTCCAGGCCTGCAAGGGCGGCGCCGCGCTGAGAGACATACTGGTGGCTTGTGCCGTGGGCGCCGTAGCGGCGGATGCGATACTTCTCGTAATACTCCCAAGGAAGGGCGTACATATAGGCGTACGGCTCCATGGTCTGGTGGAAGGCGGTGTCGAATGTGACGACCTGGGGGACGTCGGGGAGCACATCCGTTACGGCGTGGATGCCGAGGAGGTGGGCCGGATTGTGGAGAGGGGCGAAGTCGCAGCAGAATTCAATCTTCTTGAGAACGTCCTCGTTGACGAGGGCGCTGCCGGAGAAGAAATCGGCACCCTGCACGATGCGGTGGCCGACTGCCTCGACGTCGGAGAAGGATTTGAGGACGCCGAACTCAGGGTCTACCAGGGCGTCCATAACGAGCTTCATACCAACCACATGGTCCGGTATGGGAAGATCGCGCACGAAGCCCTCTTTGCCTGCGGGGCGGTGCTTGATCGTACCCTCGGGGAGGCCTATCTTTTCTACGAGACCCTTGGCAAGAAGGTCGTACACATCATCGCTCTTCATATCCAGAAGCTGATACTTGATGGAAGAGCTGCCGCAATTGATTACCAGAATTATCATATGTGTTACCTTGAATTAGAATCGCTTAATCGTACAAAAATAACAAATATTGTCTAATTTGCCGCGGCCAAAAATACAAACTATGAAAAAAGGTGGAGGAATAATACTGCTGAGCATCCCCTTTGCTGCGGGAGTTACGGTTGCGGAACTTGCAGGGCACGCGCCGGCAACGGCCTCAGCCGCCCTTGCCTCAATAGTCACATCGCTGATTGTCAGTACTTTATGCAAAAGTTCCGGCAGCCCTCCCCTGCTGCTTCTTTTCTTTGCGCTTGGCGCCCTCTGCCGCAGCACCGAGACGCTGGCCGGCGGCATTCAGCCAGCAGTGCCGTTTCCGGGCGCCATAGATTCTTTTGCCGCCGCCATAGAGAACGCAGGCTTTCCCGGGGAGCACAGCTCCGCCATCATCACGGCATTGCTTACAGGACGGCGCGGGGCGCTGGAAAGAAGCACGATAGCCGCCTTCCGCCGCAGCGGCGCATCCCACATCCTCGCGCTGTCCGGACTGCACCTCGGCGTCATCTACATAGTGCTGCGCCGCTGCCTCATGCCGCTTGGGAACACGCCTCCGGCCCGCCTGATGCGCGGGATCATTACCGTCGGACTCTGCGCAATGTACACCCTGATGACCGGAGCGGGCCCGTCCATCACACGGGCGTTCCTCTTCATCGCCATAAACGAGACCGGGCGTTCACTCAGCGCCCGCAGGCACAGCCCGCTCGGCACTTTCTGCCTCGCGCTCACGTTGCAGCTTGCGCTGCGCCCGTCGCTCATCGCCTCCGCCGGCTTCCAGCTGTCGTACCTGGCAATGCTCGGCATAATCGTGCTTTACCCGAGGCTCGAGAACTGGTACCCCCGGTCGTCCCGTGCAGACCCTCTTAGGCGCATCTGGAAAGCGGCGGCGCTGAGCATCTCCTGCCAGCTGTTTACGGCTCCCGCCGCCTGGTGGCACTTCCGCAGCCTGCCCAAGTACTTCTTGATTACCAATCTGCTGGCGCTGCCGCTGGCGGAGGGCATCATAATCTGCGCGCTGGTGTGCCTTGCGCTCGGAGCCGCAGGAATCTGCCCGCTGGCGCTCGTTCGGGCCTGCGGGAACCTGGTGCAGATGCTGGAATTTTGCCTGGAGACTATTTCTGGACTTTGATGCGCTGGACCTCGTCCACGCCGGGAATCACGGAGATGTTTTCTATGGTCTGCTGAAGCTCGTCCACGGAATGCACGGGGAAGTCTATGATGCATTCCACTATGTCGTCCTCCGTGTGCGTTGCGAGCCGGCACATAGAAAGGTGCTGCTTCTCCACAAAGCAGTCTATGATGTCCCTCAGCAGATGGTAACGGTCTATTGCCACGATGCGGATGCTCACGGCGTACGTGCTTTCCGGCGAGGGGCTGAAATCTACCGACACTATGGTGTTGCCGTTTTCCGAGGCCATCTTTATGGCAATAGGGCAATGGCGGCTGTGGATGGACACCTTGCCGTCTGGATTCTGGAAACCGATTACCTCGTCTCCGGGAAGCGGGGTGCACTCGTCGCAGAGGATGTAATTCTTGTCTGAACGGTAGCGGAGAGCGTCGTGCAGCACGCGGCGGGCTTTGTACGTCTTGGCGTAATTCAGCCACTCGGGCTTGGGCACCACATCTTCCGATGTGCCTATCTCTACGCAGTCTCCGCGGTGGAGCTCGGTCTTGAGCGGCTTAAGCAAACCGTTTATACGGGCAAACTTGGCGTGCTCGCCAATCTCTGTGTGCACCTCGAAGGCAAAGTCCAGCGCCGTGGCGCCCTTGGGCAGGATGATACCCTTGCCCTGAGGGGTGAATGCGAGGATGTCTTCGTTGTAGAGCGACGAGCTCACGCCCTCCATAAAGTTGAATCCGTCGCCGCTTTCCGCTATGTTCTGGAGCACGGTCTTGAAGCGCTCCAGCCAGGATTCGCCACGCTCCACAATGCAGCCGAGGCGCGAGTTGCGATGCATCCGTTCCGACGCTATATGGAGTTCCTCCCATACGCCGGCCCTGTTGAGAAGGCGCACGTGGAAGCTCTGGTAGCCGTTGTCTTTGGGATTGTCTATGTAGTTGCTCACGCTGCCGGGGCGCTCCTTGAAGTGGTCTGTAAGGCAGCTGTAGATGAAGAGGCTCGTGTCTTTCTCGGGATCCGAAGAGCGGGACCACTCGGTGATGGGAGTATAGATAATACGCACGAAGTGCTTGAAATCCACGTGCGCAAAGTCGCAGTTCTGCTCCCTCTCCGTGCGCCAGATGCTGTAGGGGCGCCTGTAGCGGACCTGGACGCGGGCGGGGATGGCCTTCTCCTTCATGATGGATTCTATCTCGTCCGTGAAGGCTTTGACCACGCCGGCGGTGCGCACGCGCTCCTCTTCCAGCTGGCGTTCGATAATCTCATATTCGCGCGGGCAGCGGAAGCGGAACGACAGGTTTTCAAGTTCCGTCTTGACGTGATAAAGTCCGAGCCTGCCGGCCAGCGGGGCGTAGAAGAAGTCTGTCTCGCCGGCTATCTTCATCTGCTTGTCCGGACGCATGCTGTCCAGGGTGCGCATATTGTGGAGGCGGTCGCTGAGCTTGACGAGGAGGGCGCGGATATCGTAGTGCACGGACTCGAGTATCTGGCGGTAGTTGTCTACCTGCTTGGTGTGCTCGTAGTTATGTTTCTTGCGCTTGGTCACCACGTCTACGAGGAAGGCCACATCGTCTCCAAAGCGGTTGCGGATGTCTTCTATGGTGTAGGGGGTGTCTTCTGCGACGTCGTGAAGGAAGGATGCGATTACAGTGTTGGCGTCAAGCTCGAGCTCCTCTGCGGCTATGGCTGCCACGGCAACGGGATGGATGATGTAGGGCTCGCCCGTATTGCGCTTCTGGCCGTTGTGGGCCTCGGCTGCAAAGGCGTATGCGTCTTTTATCCGCTGAAGGTCCTCCGGCGACACCCGGGGCTCGCACACGTCGAAAACGTGCTGCGCAGCCTTCTCTATTCTTTGCATCACTTCGTCCATAACGCTATCTTACGCAGCGCACGCTGGCTGCAAAGGCGTCTTTGTCGGCATAACCGACGTAGACATTGTCGTATTCCTGGTAGATGTATCTGTATACGCCCTTGCCGTCCTGCTCGTCCGAGGTCCAGAAAGCGGCGTAGGACATAAATCCGGAGAATTGATAATCTCCTCCCGCTACGTTGGCATACCCGGTAGGGAGGACGCACAGGTGCGTGCCGTTCTGCACATTGACGCCACGATAATACTCCCACATCTCGCTGCCGTTGAAAGTGGCCTTAACCATAAGGTTGCCGGCGCCGGACGGGGAATCCTGCAGCGGAGCAAGGTCGGACGGACCGCCGGCGGCCTTGATTATATCCACCCATTCTGCGTCTGACGGGAGATGCCAGCCATCGGGGCAGGCCGTCTTGGCCTCATTCCATGTGTAATAGGCGCCGAGCACATTCTGAAGGGCTGAGCAGCTGGCGTAGGAATGGCCGAAAGTCTCTTTGCCTGCGCCGTTGCGGGTGATGTAAGACAGATTGGAGGCGATCCATTCCAGGCCGCCAGCCTTATAGGTAATGTAGTTGCGGGAATGGAGACTTGCCTTGCCTGCGCCGGAATAGACCGGGATGCCCTGCAAGGACTTGTCCGATACGATTGTGGAGTAGACGGTGGTGGAAGAGACGTAGTATTTGTCTACGGACTCTATGGGGAAGGCCATTATGGTAACGCCGAAGGTGCCCAGGGTGTCGGGCACGACGTATGTGTAGACCGATACGGTATCTATCTTCTTGGTTATAGGAGCCTGG
>JAFZXV010000060.1 GCA_017616595.1 Bacteroidales bacterium | reverse complement strand
GTGGCCACCCCGTAGGGCAGATGTCCCCTGGGGGACTACAGGGGGACAATTCGTCTCACAGAGACGGGAGGGGCCCGCTGCGCAGCAGTGGGAGGGACGGAGCGAAGCGGAGGTTTTGCAAAACTTTACCCGCGCAATGGAGCAAATAATGCTAAAGCAATCCGAAGATAATCAAATAAGCGTACGCGGCGGGGATGGCGAGGAGGGAGCTGTCGAAGCGGTCGAGCATGCCGCCGTGGCCTGGGATGCAGTTGCCGGAGTCTTTGACGCCGAAGCGGCGCTTCCAGACGGACTCGAAGAGGTCGCCGCAGACGCCGCAGACGGAAATCAGCGCGCCTAGCACGAGGCAGTGCACCAGCGGATAAGCCATCCATCCGACAAGGTGCAGCACAAAGGCGGCGGCGACGGCCAGCACGAGGCCGCCCCAGAAACCCCACCAGGACTTCTTGGGCGATATGGCCGGCGCAAGCTTGCGGGAAGTGGGCTTCTGGCCGAGCAGGGTGCCTATGCAGTAGGCTCCCACGTCTGAACACCAGATGATTATGAACACGCACAGGAGCACGTAGCCGATGAACTCCCCTCCCGCAGACACCATGAGGGTTGCAAGCAAGAAAGGTGCGCAGATATAGATCAGGCCAAAGCCGCCAAGTGCGACGTCTTCTACCGTGTCGTGGTTGGGAGTCATGACTACGGAAAGCACCAGGGCAAGCATCGGAACCACGCACAGGGCCAGCCATCTGGCATCTATCCCATAGAAGCGCACGCCGAATACGAGCAGGAACGCAAGCGCGGCGGCAACGAGCACTATCTTCTGCTGAAGCAGCCAGCGCTGCCCCATCGTAACAGTCATGAACTCGCGGAGCGACATATACATTGCAATCACGAATACGGCGCCGAAGCACGCGGGCTGCCACAGCATTGCCGCCAGCATGACGGCAAGGAACACAACGCTGCTGAGCGTACGAACAAGGAAATTATTCATTGCCTTTGAGTCTTTCTTCTCCGTGTTTGCCAGCCTTGGGGCCAAAGATGGCCTCGATGTCGTCGGACATTATGACTTCTTTCTCTATGAGCATGGCGGCCAGCTTCTCAAGGCCCTCCCAGTTGTCTGAGAGGATCTTGCGGGTGCGTGCCGTTACGTCGTCCACTATGGCGCGAGCCTCAGAATCTATTAGCTCTGCGGTCTTCTCGCTGTAGGGTTTGGTGAGCTCGTAACCGGAGGCGCCGGTAGAATCGTAGAAGGACAGGTTGCCGACCTTGGGCGACATGCCGAAGTATGCCACCATTGCGTAGGCCATCTTGGTCATACGCTCAAAGTCGTTTAGGGCGCCGGTGCAAGGCACGCCGTCGTTGACCATTTCTTCTGCGATGCGGCCGCCGACCAGGGAGCACATCTGGTCCAGCATATCAGACTTGGACATCATCACTTTCTCGTCCGGGAGACTCCAGGTAAGGCCGAGGGCCTGGCCGCGGGGGATGATGGAGACCTTGAGCACAGGGTCGCAACCGGGGAGCAGCCAGCCGGCTACGGCGTGGCCTGCCTCGTGGTATGCGGTGAGGCGCTTCTCTTCCGGAGACATTATGGTCTTCTTGCGCTCGATGCCGCCGACCACGCGGTCTACAGCATCCATAAAGTCCTGATTGTCTATGATTTTCTTGTCTTTGCGGGCGGCGGTGAGGGCAGCCTCGTTGCAGACGTTGGCTATATCTGCGCCGGAGAAGCCGGGGGTATGCTTGGCGATGCCCTCGAGGTCGAAGGAATCTGCCAGCTTGAGGCCCTTGAGGTGCACCTGGAAAATCTCCTTGCGCTCGTTGAGGTCTGGCAGGGTGACGTTTATCTGACGGTCGAAGCGGCCGGCCCTCATAAGGGCCTTGTCCAGGATGTCTGCCCTGTTGGTGGCGGCGAGAACTATTACGCCGCTGTTGGTGCCAAAGCCGTCCATCTCCGTAAGCAGCTGGTTAAGAGTGTTCTCACGCTCGTCGTTGCTGGAGAAGCCCACGTTCTTTCCGCGGGCGCGGCCTACGGCGTCTATCTCGTCTATGAAGACAATGCAGGGAGCCTTCTCCTTGGCCTGAGCGAAGAGGTCTCTCACGCGGGACGCACCAACGCCAACGAACATTTCTACGAAATCCGAACCGCTGATGCTGAAGAAAGGCACGTTGGCCTCGCCTGCTACAGCCTTGGCCAGCAAGGTCTTACCGGTGCCGGGAGGGCCTACGAGCAGCGCACCCTTGGGGATCTTGCCGCCCAGTGCGGTGTATTTCTGGGGATTCTTGAGGAAATCGACTATCTCCATAACCTCCTCCTTGGCACCGTACAGGCCGGCCACATCTTTGAAGGTCACCTTGACCTTATTCTTGTCTGCCAGCTTGCCGGTGGCCTTGCCCACGTTGAAGGGGTTCATTCCGCCAGCTCCGCCGGCACCGCCGCCCATATTGCGGCTCATTCCGCGCATCATGAATATCCAGAACACAATGAGCAGCATCATGGGCACGACCCATTCCAGAAGGCCGCTCCACAGTTTGGCGTCGTTCTCTATTACCAGTTTGGCGCGGTTCTGCTCAGGGAGGTCTGCATTGAGGGTGGCGAATACGGTTTCCGGGTCGAACTTGGTGGATGTGAGGAAGATAAAGTGGGGCGAACTCTTGGGTGGATTGCCGCCGGGATACAGCGACAGATACTTCTGGAGCGACTCGGGGCGGACGGTGACGCTGCCCTTGCAGTCGTTGCGGACGTATTTGACTTCCTTTACGTCGCCGGCCTTTATCATCTCTTCCACCTGGGCCCATTCGACCTTCTCTGCCTGAGGGCCTGAGTTGCCGAAAAGCATCCAGCCGATAAACACTACAAGCAGTATGTAGAAGATCCAGCCAAGGTTGATGCGGACTACGCGAACCTTTGGCTTGCGCTTCTTATTGTTTTGGTTTTGAGGCATCTTTTTGATAATTTTGTACGCAAATATACAACAAAAATGAATCCAAGCCAACGGAGCGCTGACATTATCTGGCTAGACAGCACAGAATCGACCAACAGGGCCGTCAGGGAGGCTATTCCGCGCTTGGACAATTTGTCAGTAATAGCAACCGTAAAGCAGACGGCAGGCCGCGGACAGGGCTCCCACACCTGGCATTCCACCCCCGGAATGAACCTCACCTTCAGCATGCTGTACAAGCCCTCCGCGCTCCCCGCAAAGGAGATGATAACCATAACCTGCGCCACCACCCTCGGCATACGGGACTATCTGCTTTTCCGCGGCGTCGAATCCCGCATCAAATGGCCTAACGACATCTGGGTGGGAGACAAGAAAATCTGCGGAATCCTCATAGAGAACATACTCGACGGCGCAGACATCAGCGCCAGCATTATCGGCATAGGCCTTAACCTCAACGAGACCGATTGGCCGTCCGATCTCCCCAACCCGGTGAGCCTAGCAAATATCACAGGCAAGCGATACGACTGCCATGCGGAGCTGGAGGCCCTGGCAGAAAAAATCCGCCGCCGCTTCTCCCTCGCGGGATCGGACGGCGGCAGAAAAGATCTGCAAGAAGAATTTGGAAAGTATGCTTTCAGGCTCCCCGAAGGGCGCTGATCATCTCTGAAGGATTCTCCGCCTTGAACACGGAGCTGCCAGCCACAACCACGTCTGTTCCTGCCTCGCGCAAGGCTGCGGCGTTGGACATTCCCACTCCCCCGTCGACCTCTATCAAAGCCTTGTTGCCGCGGCTCTCCAGTTCCGCTTTGAGGGCAGCCACGCGGTCCAGGCTCTCGTAGATGAACTTCTGCCCGCCAAATCCGGCGAACACGCTCATTATCAAGAAGTAATCTGCCTTGCCTATATAGGGGAAGAGCTTCTGCACAGGAACGTCGGGATTAATGGCAAGGCCGGCTTTCATGCCAAGGTCTTTGATTGCCTGCAGGCAACGGCCCGTGCTGCGGCCGGCGGCCTCTAAGTGGAAGCTGCAATACTCCACACCCTTGGCGGCAAGCCGCTCGAACCAGCGCTCGGGATGCACTACCATAAGATGCGCGTCCATGGGCTTTTTGGCCACGGGCGCCAGGGCGTCTATCACGCTGAAGCCAAAGGAAATGTTGGGCACGAAGGTGCCGTCCATAATGTCCAGATGGATCCAGTCTGAAGACTGGCCGAGCATCTGCATCTCGGAATCGAGGTGCAGGAAATCGGCGGCAAGGAGGGACGGGGCTACGAGCATAGGCTATTGGAAATTGCAGACCACATAGTCCAGCAGGGCGACGAACTTGTCCATGGAGGCGAGCTCGAGCTTCTCTCCCGGAGCGTGCACTCCCCTGAGGGTGGGGCCGAAGGAAATCATATCCAGGCCCGGGAACTTCTGGAGGAAGAGGCCGCACTCCAGGCCGGCATGAATGGCCTTTACCTCGGGCTCCTGGTTGAAGAGCTTGCGGTAGGCCTCTACTGTACGGGCCAGGATGTGGGAACTGACATCGGGGTTCCAGCCGGGATACTCATACATATGACGTACCTTTGCGCCGAAGCCCTCGAAGCAGGTGCGCACCTTGGCTGCCATTGCGCGCCTTTCCGACGTGGCGGAGCTGCGCTGGCTGGTGACTATCTCTACGACTCCGGATTTGGCGTGCGTGTGCACGCTGGCGAGGTTGGTGGACGTCTGAACGAGGCCCGGGATGTCCTGGCTCATTGCAAACACGCCGTGAGGCGCGGCAAAGAGCGAGTTGATAACCTTGTTGGTAGCGGGGCGGGACATGGGCAGCTTGCCGGTCTTGGCAACAGGAGCCGTGGTGAACTCCAGGCCCGGATCCGTTACGTGGAATTCTTCTCTGACGTCTGAGCCGAAGGATGAGAAGGCGCTTGCGACGGCCTCCGGATCCATTACCGCCACCACTGCGCTGCACTCGCGGGCGATTGCGTTGGGCTTGCCGCCTCCGTCTATACTCACAAGGCGGAAGGTGGGCCCTAGGCAGGTGTGCAGGAAGCGCGCCATCAGCTGCACGGCGTTGGCGCGACCCTTGTTAATGTCGTCTCCGCTATGGCCGCCGATACCGCCGCCTATGCTCAGCTGCAAGTACTTGGACCCGCGGATGGATGACTCGCGGCGCACTGCAAAGCGCACGTTGGTGTTGAGGCCTCCGGCGCAGCCGATGAACAGCTGGCCCTCGTCTTCGGAATCCAGGTTGATGAGGGTCTTGCCATCGAAGAAACCGCTCTCAAGGGCCTCTGCGCCGTCCATTCCCGTTTCTTCAGAAATGGTAAAAAGGCACTCTATCTTGCCGGTGGGGGTGCTGTCTTCCAACAACGCGAGGCAGGCGGCGATGCCTATGCCGTCGTCTGCACCAAGGGTGGTGTCTTTTGCTATCATCCAGCCGTCTTCTATCACCCAGGGGATGGGGTCTTTGCGGAAGTCGTGCTTGAAGCCGGAGTTCTTCTCGCATACCATATCCTGGTGAGCCTGAAGCACTACCGCAGGCACCGACTCCTTGCCGGGAGCAGCCTCGCGGATGATGAGGACGTTGCCGGTGGCGTCTCTTTTGAAGGCGAGCCCGTTGGCCTCTGCCCATCGGCAGAGCCAGTCTGTAACAGGGCCCTCGTGCCCGGACTCTCTGGGGATGGTTGTAATCTCCTTGAAGATATCAAGAACGCGTTGGGAATTCATAAATATATGGTTTAGTGGTTATTCTGCAGGGGCGAGCCGGGAGGCCAGGTCTGAGACGTACTTCTTGAAGGAGCGGTCTGTGGCCATCATGTCGCTCACAATGTTGCAGGAATGCAGCACGGTTGCGTGGTCTTTGCCGCCGGTCTGCGCACCTATGGTCGAAAGGGAGCAGTTGGGAAGGAGGGTGCGGCAAAGGTACATGGCTATCTGACGGGCCTGGACGATCTGGCGCTTGCGGCTCTTGGACACGAGTTCCTCCGAGGAAATGCCGAAGTACTCGCACACCGAGGCCTGCACGCGGCCTATGCTGAGTTCGCTCACGGGAGAGCTGACTATCTTTTCCGTTACGCGGGCGGCGAGCTCCACGGAATTCTCTGCGTGATTGGTGGTGGCGTAGGCCATTACAGACAGGAACGCGCCTTCCAGCTCGCGGAAGTTGGTCTTGATGCGGGATGCGAGGTACTCGAGGACCTCCTGGCCCATAGTGACGCCCTCGCGGCGGCAGAGCGCCTGGAGCATCTGCAGGCGGGTGTTATAGTCTGGATGGAGAAGCTCCACGGAAAGGCCCCACTTGAAGCGGGAAAGGAGGCGCTCCTCGAAGTTCTGCAGCTCCACGGGCGGACGGTCGGAGGTGAAAATCAACTGCTTGCCGCTCTGGTGGAGATAGTTGAAGATGCTGAAGAAGGCTCCCTGGGCACCCGGGCTCTGCAGATCCTGGATATCGTCTACTATAAGGACGTCTATCTTCTTGTAGAGGGCGAGGAAGTCGTTGAGCTTGTTGCGTACTGTAACGGCATCTACATACTGCATCTTGAACTCGTGGCCGTTGAGGTAACGGACTACGAGATCGGGGTATTTCTCGTGGACTGCGATGCCTATTGCCTGGGCGAGGTGGGTCTTGCCGAGGCCGGGGCCGCCGAAGATGAACAGCGGGTTGAAGGTCTTGCCGGGCGCACCTGCGATGGCGGTGCCTGCTGTATAGCCCATCTTGTTGCAATCTCCCACTATGAAGTTGGAGAAGCAGTAGACTGGATTGAGGTTGGGGTTGATCCTGACCTTCTGGAGCCCGGTGTAAACAAAGGGGCTGGGAGAGCCCACGGGCTGCGTGGGGATGCTGACCTCGCGGTTGACGGGCGGCACGCCGGGAGCGGCAGGAAGCTTGATGACGGGCTGGCTGCTTACCGCGCGTACATTATATATCAGTTTAGCGTCTGCCCCTATGACCCTCTTGAGGGTTTTCTTTATGACGTCCAGATAGAAAGTCTCCAGATACTCACGCACGAAGTCTGAAGGGACCTCGACTGTGAGGGTGGAATCTACCAGCGATACAGGACGCACCTTGGTGAACCAATTCTGGAACTTTTGGGGTTCCACTATATCGGCTACCATTTTGAGGAAGTGATTCCAAACACTGATATGTCTCTCTTCTGCGGTCATTAGGTGTGAATCGACTGCAAAAATGGTTGAAAAAAAAGTTAAAAAAAATTCTTTCTGCTATTGTTTTTTAACTTTTTATCCGTTATATATTGGAAGGAGACTATTGGAAACAGCTGTTTTATAATCCGCTAAATATCAGTGTGTTACAAAATGCCGTTTTTCCTAAATGCATCAATTTCACTATACTTATAAAATAGACAATTTCTATTTTAGGCGTTTTGCGAAAAATATGGCGCACACCCTCCCTACAGAGGATAAAATCCGCATTTGGCGTTTTTATTATTTGGTAATGGAAACTCTGTCCGGCTCTATTTTGACCAAAAAAGCGTCGGGATATTTTTCCCGGATTTCCGCCATATGGGACCTGGCAGCATCGATGGTATCCTCCACGCCGATGATATACTTGTAGACGGAGCCGTTGTGGAAAACGAAGGGCTCATATCCCATAAAAGCCTTGCTCTTGGGATTGACCTGGTTGGAACCGGCAAAGATCTGAACGCCGTAACGGACACCCTTCCTGGGCTCCTGCTTGACCTCCTGTTTGACTTCCTTCTTGGGCTCTGCCTTCACCTCCTGCTTGGCAGGCTCCTCAACCTCGACGTCAAGCACCATGGAGCCATCGTATCCGGACTTGTACTTCTTGAAAGCCTGGAAGAGGCGCTCGGCTATCTTGTCCCGCTTGGCGTCGTCTTTGAGTACTTCCAGGTCTTTGGCATTTGATATGAATCCAAGTTCCACCAGCACGGCAGGCATGGCCGTGCGCCATAGCACCAGGAAAGGATCCTGCCATATGCCACGCCCGGTGGAAATGGGACCGCCTTTGAGGCCATTGGCCACGCAGTCGGCAAAGGCAAGGCTCTGCTCGAGGTTGGAGTTCTGCATCAGCTGCAGGAAGATAAACGACTCAGGGTCAGATGGATCGAAGCCCTGATACGTTGTTGTATAATCGTCTTCCAGCAAGATAACGGAGTTCTCTCTCTTGCAGACGTCCATGTTATAGGCAAAAAGGTCTCTGTTCTTGTTGGAAGACTGGCCCAGCACGTGGACGGAGTAACCGCTGGGGCTCGTCGAGGTTGCGGAATTGATGTGGATGGAAATAAAAAGGTCCGCTCCCACCTTGTTTGCAATTGCGGCACGGTCATTGAGGGCGACTGTCTTGTCCTTGTCGCGCGTGAGCACGACGTTGACTCCGGGGCATCCTTCCTTGATCTTGGCTGCAAGCTTCTTGGAAATGTCCAGGGTGAATGTCTTCTCGTATTGTTTGCCGTCTTTACTGACGGCGCCGGGGTCGTTTCCGCCGTGTCCGGGATCAATAACTACGGTGGACAGGCTGAAGGTCTGGGCTCCTGCCGGAAAAGCGGCCAGAAGGGCGACGAGGAACAAGTAAATTGCGCGTTTCAAATAATTGTGCTATTTTTGTAGATTGCAAAATTAAGTAATTTTTTGGTCATTTGAACTGTTTTAGGCGATTGCTCTATGTAGGACTGCTCCTTTTGCTGTCCGCCGCAACCCTGAGCGCCCAGACCGTGGGCCGAAGGGGAAACCGGCAGGTATTCAGCAGCGCCGTGCCCAAAACAGTCAAAAAGACAGTCCTGGATTCCGCCGCACTCGCCCGCAGAGACTCCCTCCGGGTGGTGGATTCCCTGCACAGGGCAGATTCCGCCGAGCTCCGCAGCAAGAGCTCTCTGGAACAGCCCGCATTCTCCGAGGCCAAAGACTCCATAGTGGAGGTATTCACAGACGGCCACCGTATGATTTATTATTACGGCGACGTGTCCGTGGAATACCAGGACATCAAGCTCACCGCCGCCTACATGCAGTACGACATGAACACGGGCACGGTGTTCGCCCGGGGCATATACGACTCTCTGGAAGGTGAATGGAAAGGCCGCCCCGTAATGACGCAGAAGGGCAAAACGTACAATATGGACGAGGTCAAGTACAACTTCAACACCCGCAAATCGTCCATAAAGAACATCATAACCACAGAAGACAACGCCATCCTGCACGGCGGCAAGGTTAAGATGATGCCCGACGAGAGCATCAACATGACCGAGGGCAAATACACCGTCTGCGATATGGAAAACCCGCATTACTACCTGTCGCTCACGGCTGCCAAGGTCATGACCAAGCCGACGCAGAAAACGGTCTTCGGCCCTGCCTACCTTGTGGTGGAAGACGTCAAACTGCCTTTTGTGGGACTTCCCTTCGGCTTCATCCCCAAACGCCCGGAAAGGGCCACCGGCCTGCTCATGCCCAACTTCGGAGAAGAGAACGCCCGAGGCTTCTACATGCGCGACGCCGGTATGTACTTTGTCTTTGGCGATTACCTGGACCTGTCGCTCACAGGAGACTACTACACCCTCGGTTCCTGGGCGGTAAACGTCAACTCGAGGTATATGGTCAAGTACAAGTTCACCGGCAACTTCGGCTTTACCTATTCCCACGACCAGACAGGAGAACCGGAGACCCCGGACTTCAATTCGTACGAGAACTTCTCCGTAAAATGGTCTCACCAGCAGGATTCCAAGGCCCATCCCGGAACGTCGTTCAGTGCATCCGTCAACTTCTCGTCCCCCGGCAACAACAAGTATAACTCGCGTTCCATCAACGAGGCCCTGCAGAACCAGATATCGTCATCCATCTCCTATGCAAGGAACTGGAACGGAAAGGTGAACTTCAGCCTCAACGCCCTGCACTCGCAGAGCTCGCGAGACTCCTCGTACTCCTTCACGCTCCCTAACATCACGCTGTCCGTAAGCACCTTCTACCCCTTCAAACGCAAGGTGCGCGTGGGCAAGGAACGGTTCTACGAGAAAATCTCCATAGGCTACAACACATCCCTGCAGAACAAGATCAACTTCAAGGCAAAGGAGTTCGGGCAGGAAGGCTTCCTGGACAAGTTCCAGAACGGAATGAACCACAACTTCAACATCGGCCTGCCAAACTTCCAGCTGTTCAAATACCTCAACGTAAACCCGTCCGTGAGTTACGCGCAGGCCTGGCAGTTCCGCAAGAAGGAATACGTCTATAACCCGGAGACGGACAAGGTGGAGGAACGCGCCGGCACTCAGTTCAACACTTTCGGCATCACCCAGCGATACTCCGGCTCCGTGGCCATGAGCACCCGCCTGTACGGTATGTATCAGTTCGGGCAGTTCAGCAAGCTGCAGGCCATCAGGCACGTGGTCTCCCCTTCAGTATCCATGAGCTTCTCTCCGGAGCTCGGCACCTACGCCAACGGATACCGCACCCTGGAATACACAGACATCCACGGCGAGCAGAAGACTTACGACTATAATATCTATCAGGGCAGCCTCAACTCCCCTCCCGGCAAGGGCCGTTCCGCCACCGCCAACATCTCCATAGGCAACAACCTTGAGGCAAAGGTGCGCGACTTTGCAGACACCACCGCCAACGGCACCCAGAAGATCAAGCTAATAGACCAGCTCAACATCTCTACCGGCTACAACTTCCTGGCAGACTCGCTCAACATGAACAACGTCAACATCTCCATGTCTACGTCGCTGTTCAACAAGGTCTCCATAAGCGCCAACGCCGGCTTCGACCCGTACGCCATAGGAGAGAGCGGCCGCAAGATAGCCAAGTTCGCCATCACCCAGGGCCAGGGCCTCATGCGCCTCAACAGCATCTCCGCATCGGCCTCGTATTCCATCTCCGGAGACGGCAAAGGCAAGGGCAACGACGGCAGCAAAGACCCCAACGGCCGCGGCCAGGGCTCCGTAGTTAACGGCGCCGCCAGTTACTATCAGCGCTACTTTACGCACCCCGTAACCGGAGAATACATCCCCGGCGGCTGGCTGTACTACACCAATCCCGACGTGCCCTGGTCCCTCAACCTCAGCTATTCATTCAGCTGCGGCTTCCAGTACAAGATGGAGGAGGGGGAACTCGTAACCAAGAAAAACATCACTCAGACCCTCCAGGCAAGCGGAAACATAAAGCTCACGCCCCGAATGAGCATCAACGCGAGCTCCGGCTTCGACCTTCAGGCAATGAAGATTACCACCACGCAGTTCAGCTTCACTTACGACCTGCACTGCTTCAACATATCCGTATCCTGGGTGCCCACGGGAACCTGGGCTTCGTACCAATTCCGCATAGCGGCAAACGCCTCGGCGCTGGCAGATATACTCCAGGTCAAGAAGAGCAGCAGTTACTGGGACAATTAACATGATCCACGGCAAGAAGATAATAGTTGTGATGCCGGCCTACAACGCCGCCAAGACCCTGGAACAGACCTGGGCGGAGATTCCCCGCGACGTTGTGGACGAAGTCATACTGACCGACGACTGCAGCCGGGACGGCACCGTGCAGACCGCCCGCCGCCTGGGCATCACCGAGGTGCTCGTGCACCAAAAGAACCGCGGCTACGGCGGCAACCAGAAGACCTGCTACAAGAGGGCCTTGGAGTTGGGTGCGGACATAGTGATCATGCTTCATCCGGATTACCAGTACACCCCCAAGCTAATAGAATCCATGGCGTACATAATCGCCAACGGAGTGTACCCGGTGGTGTTTGCGTCCCGCATCCTCGGGCGCGGCGCACGCAAGGGCGGGATGCCGCTGGTCAAGTACGTCTCCAACCGTTTCCTCACATTCTTCCAGAATCTGGTCATAGGAGAAAAGCTGTCTGAGTATCATACGGGCTACAGGGCCTTCAGCGCCGACGTCCTGCGCAGCGTTGACTTTGAGAAATGCTCGGACGACTTTATCTTCGACAACGAGATGGCCGCCCAGGTGTTCTGGGCCGGATACGAGATAGGCGAGGTCACCTGCCCCACCCGATACTTCGACGACGCATCCTCCATCAGCCTCGGCCGCAGCACCGTTTACGGGCTGGGAGTCCTGCGCGTGAGCATAGTTTACCGCCTCTGCAAGTGGCATCTGGCGAAATCCAAACTGTTCCCCAGATGAGTGCACACAGACGCATAAACACGCTTTTCAGGGCCAAGACGGCAAGCGTCTGGGTGCAGCTGCTGCGATATGGCATATCGGGCCTGAGCGCAACAATCCTTGACTTTGTGGTGCTCACGCTGCTTACGGAGCTCTTTGGAGAAAAGCTTCTGCTGGTATGGACGGCCATCGCTTTCCTGAGCGGACTCACCCTCACATACCTGCTGAGCACCAACTGGGTCTTTGACGTACGCCGGCTCAAGAGCCGCACCGCCGAGGTATCGGTGTTCTTGCTGATAGGCGCCATAGGCCTGGCGCTCACCGAGTTCCTGATGTGGCTCTTCGCCCATCAGATGGACCTGCACTACCTGCTGTCCAAACTCTTTGCCAGCCTGATAGTGTTCCTGTGGAACTTTACCGCCAAGAAATTCATCCTCTTCCGCAGATGAAACGCACCCTGCTGCTCAATCTGGCAATTGCCGCGCTCGGTGCCCTGCTGTTCATTCCCGGCCTTGGGGTTGTGCGCCTGTTCGACTGGGACGAGATAAACTTTGCCGAGTCGGCCCGCGAGATGCTGCTTACCGGCAATTGGTTTGACGTGCAGATTAACTTCCAGTCGTTCTGGGAAAAACCGCCGCTGTTCATCTGGATGCAGGCCCTCAGCATGAAGCTGTTCGGCGTCAACGAATTCGCCGCCCGCTTTCCCAACGCCCTGATGGGCATCGCGACGCTGCTGCTGCTTTTCAACATAGGCCGAAGGGAGGAAGACGAGCGCATGGGGCTGATGTGGGCGCTGATGTACGGCATCTCGTTCCTGCCGTTCCTGTACTTCAAATCGGGCATCATCGACCCGTGGTTCAACGTCTTCATCTTCCTTGGAATCTATTATTTCTGCCGCTACTCATCGGCGCCTCGGATGCGCTACGCTGCGCTCAGCGCCATGTTTCTGGGGTTGGCGGTGATGACCAAGGGGCCGGTGGGGTTCCTCATCTTTGCCCTTACCTTTGCCGTGTGGCTTGTGGTGCAGAGGTTCCGGTTCAGCTTCCGCTGGAAGGATGTGGCGGCGTTCATAGCCGTGTTTGCGCTGGTTGGCGGGGCGTGGTTCATTGCCCTGGCCCTTTCCGGGCACGGAGATGTGATCGACGACTTTATCCAGTATCAGATCCGCCTCTTCCAGACCAAAGACGCAGGGCACGGAGGGTTCTTTGCCTACCACTTTGTAATTCTGCTGCTGGGAGTCTTTCCGGCTTCGGTTTTTGCCTTATCGTCGTTTGAGACGGTTGGCCCGAATCTCCGGAAGAGTGGCTTCGGCCGGCAATGTCATAGGGCTAATGCCGTCCGAAGCCACTCTTCCTCCGACAGGGCCAACCTTAAGACGTGGATGATAGTGAGTTTCTGGGTGGTTCTGATTCTGTTTACGATAGTACGGACCAAGATCGTCCATTATTCGTCGTTCTGCTATTTTCCGCTGACTTATCTGGCAGCTGATGCGGCAACGCGCATGATGGACGGGAAGCTGAGGTTCAGGCGCTATCAGCGTATCATGCTGATTGTCATTGCCGTCGGTTACGGCTTGCTGCTGGCGGGGCTGGCGCATTTCGACAGCTATAAGGAGATTATTATCCCTTACGTGCAGGATCCGTTTGCCGTCAGCTGCATGGAAGCGGAATCTGACTGGTCTCCCTGGGTACCACTGGCGGGCTATGTTCTGATTGCGGCCACAGTCTGGTTCTGCGTGAGCTTCCGCAGGCACTACAGGGGGCGCAGCTTTGCGGTTCTGGCCGTGGGCCAGCTTGCTTTTTGCCTTACCGCCATACTCTGCGCGGTGCCGGAAATAGAAAAGTACAGCCAGGCCTCGGCGGTGGATTTCTATGTGGAGCGCCAGGGAGAAGATTGCTACGTCAAGCCGGCTTACTTCAAGAGTTACGCCCAGTATTTCTACACGCTGCGCCAGCCGCAGAATGCCCTGGACGACTTTGAGACGCTCTGCCGC
>JAFZXV010000059.1 GCA_017616595.1 Bacteroidales bacterium | reverse complement strand
GGACAAGGTCCGTACGCTATATCCTTACGCAGCCACCCGTCTTCCCTTCATGATCTTCCTCGCATACCACAAGCCGATCAATGAGCATATTGCCCGGCAGTTTGTAGCCCCGCTTTTTGATGGCGAGAACAATTGGTAAACGCAACTACTTGAAATTCAAATAATTATTTTTCAAAAAAGGAGCATCCTACAGCGGCATGGAAATCACCAATCTGCTTGACATAAACACACGCGAGGAGTTGTACCGGTGGTATCAGGAGAATCACCTTCGGCGAAGCGACTTCTGGCTGCGCGTGAACCGTTCCTCGGAAGACTGCCAGGGAGTTGTTCGCTATGTGGATGCCGTGGAGGTCGCTTTGTGTTTCGGATGGATAGACAGCACGATGAAGCGCATCGACGATGGAAAGCCCGTCCAGCACTTCACTCCCCGTCGCAAAGGGAGCAACTGGTGCGAGCGCAACCTCATCCGATGCCGCCGTCTGATTGAATTGGGTGAAATGACGCCCTACGGCCTTGCCGTCGCCCCTGACCTGGATCCGTCCCTTTTTGTCTTTGAAGATTGGGTGCTTGATGCGCTCAAGGCCGATAAGAAAACCTGGGAAAACTACAATTCATTCCCGGAACCCTACCGACGCATCAGGGTGGACTTCATCCAGCATTACCGGCAAACCGGCCGTGAGGAAGAAGCCCAAAAGGCCCTTCAAAAGTTTGTAAAGACGTGCCACGCCGGCAAAATGCAACCGGGATGGGATGATTTCGGCAGATTAAAATAACCTTGACTGAATGAAACACCTTCCCAACATAATAGTTGAACCATAACACTATTTGCACTCATACGAAAATGAGTATGTGGTTAAGTCGTGGTTAAGTTTTAAAGAAAAACCCCATCAGAACGCTGTCTAATGGGGTTTTCTGGTGACTCCTACAGGACTCAAACCTGTAACCTTTTGATCCGTAGTCAAATGCTCTATTCAATTGAGCTAAGGAGCCATTATTTTGCCGGGGCGGGGCCCGGCAGAGTCCTATTCGGCGGAGGTTTCCTTGACGACGCGCTTGGCCTCTTTGATGCGAGCTTTCTTACCGGAGAGCTTGCGGAGGTAGAAGATACGTGCCCTGCGGACCTTACCGACCTTGTTGATCTCTATATTCTCGATTGACGGGCTCTCGTAGGGGAAAATCCTTTCTACGCCAACACCGTTGGAGATTTTACGGATGGTAAACGTCCTTGTATAGGGAGTAGCGCCACAAATCTGGATAACTACACCGCGGAAATTCTGGAGTCTTTCCTTGTCACCTTCTTTAATCCTGTAGGTAACGGTGATGGTGTCACCGGCCTTGAATTCAGGATAGGAGGCCGTCTTGTTCTGCGAGAAGGAATCCTCCACCAATTTAATCAAATCCATAATGCTATTTCAATCTAAAGCGCAGCGTCACTGAACCGTTCAACGAGAGGCTGCTAAAACGGACTGCAAAGATAGGAATTATTTTTGAACCTGCAAGTACTTTTTAAAAATATTTGCTCTCTTTTTCAAATAGTTCGCGGTCTTCGCGGTTAGGGTCGGGCTTGAATGCGCTGCTGTCTTTGATTTTTTCTATTGCTTCTTTGTCTGAGCGGCTGAGCTTGCGGGGTATCCACACAAGGATCTTCACGTACAGATCTCCTTTGCCATAGCTGTTTACGGAAGGCATTCCCTTGCCCCTCAGGCGTATGACGGTGCCGGACTGGGTGCCGGCGTCTATCTTTTGTTTATAAGCCCCGTCCAGGGTAGGAATCTGTATCTCGGTGCCGAGCATAGCTTCCGTTACGCTTATGACGCGGGTGTAGAAGAGGTCGGCGCCCTGACGCTTAAGCTGAGGGTGCGGCTGTTCCTCGATGAGGAGCAGCAGGTCTCCGTTAACACCTCCGCGTGCCGCTGCGTGTCCCTCGCCCCTGGCGGTAATCTGCATTCCGTCCTCTACGCCGGCGGGGATGCGTACGGACACTGTTTCCCGTTTGCGCTCGAGGCCGGTGCCCTTGCAACGGGAGCAGGGGTTGCTGACTATCTTGCCCTCGCCGCCGCACTGCGGGCAGGTGGTATACGTCATCGTGCGCCCGAAGAGCGAGTTGACGACGTTCTGCACCTGGCCGGAGCCTTTGCAGGTGGGGCAGGTCTTGATGTCCGATGAGTTCTTGGTGCCGCGGCCGTTGCAGTCGGGGCAGGGGCGGTTGCGCTCGATGGTGACTTCTTTGGTGCATCCCTTGGCGATCTCTTCCAGGGTGAGGCGGACGCGGGTGCGGATGTCCCGGCCGCGCATGGTGCGGGGGCCTTGCTGGCCACCGCCAAAGCCGCCGAATCCTCCGAACCCGCCAAAGCCGCCGAACGCGCCTCCGAAGAGGTTGTTGAGGATATCGTTGAGGTTGCCGAATCCCTGGCTCCAGTCTTGCGCGCCGGCGCCGTCTACGCCTGCGAAGCCAAACTGGTCGTATTTTGCCTTTTTGTCCGGGTCGCTGAGCACGGAGTAGGCCTCCGAGGCCTCTTTGAATTTCTCCTCGGCGGTTTTCTTTTCCTGGTCTGTGCCGCTTACCCAGCGGTCCGGATGCCATTTGAGCGCGGCCTTGCGGTACGCGCCCTTGATGTCGTCTGCGGAGGCGTCTTTGCCGACGCCCAGAACCTCGTAGTAATCTCTCTTGTCTGCCATATGCTTATGCTCCTACCACCACTTTTGCATACCGGAGAATCTTGCCGTTGAGGAGGTAGCCTGTCTGCACGACGTCGAGCACCAGCCCCTTCTGCTCCTCGGTGGGGGCGGGGAACTGGGTTACGGCCTCGTGGAAATCGGTGTCGAACTTCTGCCCCCTGGCCTCTATCACGCTCAGGCCGCGGGACTTGAGATACTCCATCAACTTGTTGTAAATCAGAGATGTGCCCTCACGGGCGGCGGCGTCGGACGAGCCTTCGAGCATCTGCATTGCGCGCTCGCAGTCGTCCAATACCGGGAGGAGGCCCTTGATGGTGTCTGCGGCCGCGGAACTCACCAGGGAGAGCTTCTCCTCGGCGCTGCGGCGGCGGAAAGTGTCGAACTCGGCCATGAGGCGGAGGTAGTCGTCTTTGCCGGCAGCCGCCTTGTCTGCGGCCTCTTTTGCCTCGGCGCGGGCTTTCTCGAGTTCTGCGTTGAGGGCTTCTATTTTCTTTTCGGTTGCCGAGGGTTTCTCGGCAGCTTTCTTATCTATGTTTTTCTTTTCTTTCTCTGCCATTTCTGTGCGTTTTCCTGCTCTGGGCGCAAAATCTCTGCCACGCCCGGATTTCTGCCAATTTGTCAGCGGTCCTTCTTTACTAGGTACTGCTCTTCTTTATAAGTGAGCCCCATAAAGAAGATGGCGAGCAGGCAGGCGCCGAGCAGGAGCATGAAGGTCCAGCTCCAGCCCAAGGACTGAGCGACGGCGCCGAGCACCCAGTTTGCCAGGAGGAATGTGCCGAAGAAATAGCCAAAGAAGCCTGTGAGTCCGGCGGCCGTGCCTGCGGCGTTCTTGGGAGCAAGGTCCAGAGCCTGTACGCCGATGAGCATGACGGGGCCATAGATGAAGAAGCCTATGCCGATAAGGCATATCATCACCACCGTAAGGTTGTCTATGAACTGCCAGTAGAGCAGCACGAACACGGCCACAAGAGCCATAAAAATCATAGTGGGCAGAGCCCTGCGCCCGTGGAAAACCTTATCGGACAGCCAGCCGCAGATTATGGTGCCGGGTATGGCGGCAAACTCGTATGCCGAGTATGCCCATCCCATGGACTTGAGGTCTATGCCCTTCTCCGTGAGCAGGGTAGGAGCCCAGTCAAGGCAACCGTAGCGCACCATGTACACGAATGCGTTGGCCAGCGCGATGAACCAGAGGAACTTGTTGTTGAGGACGTACTTGAAGAAGATGTCTTTGGTGGAGAGGGTCTCTTCGTGCTTCTCGGAGTAGTTCTTGGGATAGTCGTTACGCCATTTCTCTATGGACTGGAGGCCGCAGGACTGGGGCGTGTCTCTGAGGAGTATGTATGCAAGTATGGCAATCAGCAAGGCAACGGCGGCGGGGAAGGCAAATGTGCCGATGAGGAAGTACATCTGCTCGTGGGAGCCGTAGAACCAGCTGCCGAACCAGATGGCGCCGTAGGTGGCCATGAGGCCCACCAGACCGCCGCCGACGTTGTGGGCACAGTTCCAGATGCTCATCATAGTGCCGCGCTCGTTTACGGAGAACCAGTGCGTCATCACGCGCCCGCAAGGAGGCCAGCCCATGCCGTTGAACCATCCCACCAGGAAGTTCAACACTCCCATGACCAGTATGGCCAGGGCCTTGTGGTCTGCGCCTATAAATTGGATGGGCACTATCATGAACGCCATGGACAAAGCGCTGAGTATCAGCCCCAACGGGAGGAATACCCTTGCGTTGGAACGGTCGCTCACGCTGCCCATGAGGAATTTGGAAAGGGCGTATGCCGCGGCGTTTACGCCGAGCACGAAGCCCATCTCTGCCTTCTGGAAGCCGAGCGGCGCCAGGAAGGGTATGGCCAGGGAAAGGTTTTTGCGCACCAGGTAGAAGCCGGCATATCCGATGAATGCACCGAGGAAGACCTGGAGGCGCAGGCGTTTGTATCTGGCGTCGGCTTCAGGGCCCGTCGTTTCCGGTTTATAGGCGGGCTGCTTGAGGAATCCTATCATATCGTGTTATTTCTTTATGGGGTCGCAGGTGAGTCCAACGCCCAGTTTCTTGAAGACCTTGCGGTCTACCTCGCTGAGCAGGACCGTGGTATGTACCTGGCAGCCTTCGAACAGCGGAAGGGCGTCCAGGGCGCGGCGGCAGTTGTCGTCTGTGCGGCTGAGCATGGAGAGGGCTACCAGCACTTCGTCTGTATGCAGGCGCGGGTTGTGCCCGTGCAGAAGGTCTACCTTTGTGCGTTGGATGGGCTCGATCATCTCCTGCGGGATGAGCTTGACCTCGTGGGGGATGCCGGCGAGGTACTTGGCGGCGTTGAGGATGAGCGCGGCGCTGGGCCCCAGGAGCGGGGAAGTGCGGGCCGTGATGATGGTGCCGTCCGGCAGTTCGATGGCGGCGCAGGCCACGCCACCCTCCTCCATCTTGCGCTCGTAAGCCGCTACCGTGGGCTTGCGGAATGCGGTGGAAATGCCCGCCTGCTTCATCAGGAGGGCGATTTTCTTGACCTCGGCGTCGTTGCAGTCGCCCTGGGCGAGCCGGCCGAGAGCGGTATAGTAGCGGCGGATTATCTCGTGGCGCGATGCGTTGGCGCAGACCTCCTCGTCGGAGATGCAGAAACCAACCATGTTGACCCCCATGTCGGTGGGGGATTTGTACGGATTCTCTCCGTAGATGCCCTCGAAAAGGGCGCTCAGCACGGGGAAGATCTCGATGTCCCTGTTGTAGTTGACCGCCGTCTTGCCATAGGCCTCCAGATGGAAGGGGTCTATCATGTTTACGTCGTTGAGGTCGGCGGTTGCGGCCTCGTAGGCGATGTTGATGGGGTGCTTGAGGGGGAGGTTCCACACGGGGAAGGTCTCGAATTTGGCATATCCGGCCTTGATGCCCCGTTTGTGCTCCTGATACAGCTGGCTGAGGCAGGTGGCCATCTTGCCGCTGCCGGGGCCGGGGGCGGTGACCACCACGAGCGGGCGGGTGGTCTTTACGTAATCGTTGCGGCCGAAGCCCTCGTCCGAGTCTATGAGGGCGACGTTCTCTGGATATCCCTCTATGTTATGGAGGTAGTAGACCTGGATTCCGAGGCGGTTGAGCTTCTCTTTGTATGCGTCTGCGCTGGACTGGCCGTTGTAATGGGTGATGACCACGCCGCTCACCAGAAGGCCGCGGCTCTCGAACTCCTGGCGCAGGCGGAGTACGTCCATGTCGTAGGTGATGCCCAGGTCGCTGCGGACTTTGTTGCGCTCTATGTCGAGAGCGCTGATGACTATGAGGATTTCTGCCTCGTCTGCCAGCTGCATGAGCATTTTGAGCTTGCTGTCGGGCTCGAAGCCGGGGAGGACGCGGCTGGCGTGATTGTCGTCGAAGAGCTTGCCGCCGAACTCAAGGTAGAGTTTGTCTCCAAAGCGTGCGATGCGCTCCTTGATGTGTTCGGACTGGATTTTGAGATATTTGCTGTTGTCGAATCCGTATTCCATACGGACTACAAATATAAATAAAAATTGCTTAACTTTGCACTTTATCGCACAACAAATGAAAGTAAAGAAAGACCACGTAGTAGCAGTCAGCTACGAACTTCACGTCGACGGCGCGCTTGCAGACAAAGCCGCATCGGACGCACCCCTCGAGTATATCCACGGTTCCGGAATGCTCCTCCCCAAGTTCGAGGCATCCCTCGAGGAAAAAGAACCCGGAGACGACTTTGCATTCACCCTCAGCCCGGAAGACGGCTACGGAGTCTACGACCCCAGATACCTTGTTTCCGTTCCCATCGAGGCCTTCCAGATAGAGGGCAAGGTGGTTACGGACCTGCTGGTGGTGGGCCGCACGCTCCCCATGCTCAACGGCGCAGGACAGGTGGTCCAGGGCACTGTAAAGGAAGTGGCCGCAGACCATGTAGTCATGGACTTCAACCATCCTATGGCAGGCAAGACCCTGAACTTCAGCGGCCGCGTAGAGTCCGTGCGTCCCGCTACAGACAAGGAACTCAAGGAAGGCCTTCACGGCGAGTACCTTCCTCCCGAAGAGGGCGAGGGCTGCTGCCACAAGGGCAAGAAGTGCCACAAGCACGAGGGCGAAGGCTGCCACAAAGGCGATTGCCATAAAGAAGAAGGCGACTGCAATTGCGACGGCGACTGCAACTGCGACGGCGACTGCAAAGAGTAACCGATGCGCACGGCCGTCGTCATACTCAACTGGAACACTGAGGCTTACCTGAGGGCATTCCTCCCGGCTCTGCTGGAGTCGTGCCCGTCGGACGCCTCGGTTATAGTTGCAGACAACGGTTCCACGGACGGCTCGCTCGAGCTACTGGCCCGCGAGTTCCCGCAGGTCCGCACAATCGCCATAGGAGAGAACCTCGGTTTTACCGGCGGGTACAACAATGCGCTTGCACAGGTAGATGCCGAGTACTTCGTCCTCATCAACTCGGATATCCAAGTGCGCCCCGGATGGCTCGAGCCGCTGGTGGCTTATATGGACGCCCATCCGCAATGCGGAGTATGCGGCCCCAAGCTGCATGCGCTGGTAGAGGCGGAAGGCGGTGGCTATAAGCAACTTGATCGTTTTGAATACGCCGGGGCCGCCGGTGGCAGGCTGGATTTCTTCGGCTTCCCGTTCTGCCGGGGCCGCGTGCTCCAGCGCACAGAAAAGGACGAGGGGCAGTACGATAACGCGCAGGACGTGCTCTGGGTGAGCGGCGCCTGCCTCCTTACCCGCAGCAGCCTCTGGCGCAGGCTCGGCGGTCTGGACGCCCGCTTCTTCGCCCATATGGAAGAGATCGACTATTGCTGGCGCACGGCTTTGGCGGGTTATACCGTTACGGTGGTGCCGGAAAGCTGCGTGTGGCATCTTGGCGGCGGCACCCTCAGGCCCGATTCGCCCTTCAAGCTGGAGCTCAACTACCGCAACAACCTCCTTTTGCTGGAGAACGACCTTCCGGCTACGGTGGGGGCCTTCCGGGCCAGGGTGCGGATCCTGGTGCGGCGCCTGCTGGACTGGGGCACGGCGGCCGTTTACCTGCTTACGGGCAAGAAGGACTATGCGCGTGCCGTTTCCCGCGGACACAGGGGCTACAGGAAACTCCGCCGGGAGGGAACGCCTGCCGCTCCGGGCCGCTCAAGGGTTGCGGGATATTGGAAAGTTTGCGTAATTTTGCAGAGTCTGCTCAGGGGAGCGGGCATATTCAGATACCTCAAATCGTATGAAGATAGTAATCGCGGGAGCAGGTGAAATCGGCTCCCATCTTGCCAAAATGCTTCGCGCCGAGGCTAACGACGTGGCCGTAATAGATTCCGACTCCAGGCGCCTTTCCGCCCTCGGCACCTATGCCGACGTGGGCATCTGCAAGGGCAGCCCCACTTCCGTTTACGCACTTCGTGAGGCCGGTGCCGGCAAGGCGGACCTGTTCATCGCGGTGTTCCCCTTCACCACGCAGGAGGTCAACATTGTCTCCGCCCTTCTGGCAAAGCAGCTGGGTGCCAAGAAAGTCATCGCCCGCATCAACGACGAGGATTATCTCACCGCAGAGAACCGCCTGCTGTTCAAGGAGTTGGGTATAGAGCTTATGTTCTACCCGGAGAAGAGTGCGGCAGACGAGATAGTCAACTCTCTCAAGCACGTTTCGTCGTCGGATTCCATGGATTTTGCGCACGGCAAGCTGCAGATTTCCGTATTCAAGATAGACGAGGAGTCTCCTATGGTAGACCTCCGGCTGGAGGAGTTCATCCGTATGATGTCGCCGGAAGAGACGAGCCTTTTCCGCATCATCGCCATATCCAGGGAGAACGTTACCATCATCCCCAAGTTCGACACCAAGTTCCAGTTCGGGGACCTTGTGTTCACCGTCTCCAAGCGCGAGGGAATGAAGAGCATCATCAAGTACTTCGGCAAGGCGGAGAAGGCGATAGGCCGCGTGATGATACTCGGCGGCATGCCCATAGGGGAGATGGTCGCCCGCACGCTGGCGTCGCAGATGTCTATGGTCAAGATCATAGAGAAAGACAAGGAGCGTTGCGCCGACCTTTCCGAGCGTCTGCCGGACAACGTCATGGTAATCAACGGGGACGGCTCCAATTCGGACTTCCTCTTTGAGGAGGGAATCCGGGACTACGATGCGTTCATCGCGCTGACGGACAGCGACGAGAGCAACGTCCTGTCCTGCGTGGTTGCCAAGAAATTCGGGGTCTCGCGTACCGTGGCCGAGGTGGAGAACATAGAGTACATCCGCCTGGCGGAGGAGATGGGAGTAGACACGGTCATCAACAAGAAGCTCATCACTGCGGGGCGGATCTTCAAGTTCACGCTCTCCGGCAAGGCGCGCTTCGTTAAATACATGACCGGCAGCGATGCGGAAATCATCGAATATACCGTCGCTCCCGGCAGCGCCATCACCAAGGCTCCTCTGAAGGACCTCAATTTCCCGCGCAACGCCATCATCGCCGGCGTCGTCCGCGGCAGCGATTCCTTCATCGCCGTGGGTGACACCCGCATAGAAGACTACGACCGCGTAGCCATCTTCGCCCTCTCCCAGTCCATCAAGGATATCGACAAGTTCTTTAAGAGCTAGCGCAAAGCTAAGCGGTTGATTATTAGCGATAAACGTGATTCAGGGACCCTTAAAATCGGGGCCCCTGAAT
>JAFZXV010000004.1 GCA_017616595.1 Bacteroidales bacterium | reverse complement strand
GCAAAGCGGAACCTGTCGTGGGGGAGCATCAGGGTGTTGCAATTCCTTTCAGACACCACCAGCCGGAACTTCGGATACGCCATGTGCGCCAGGCAGCACTTGATATTCGCCCCCACCAGGAACGAGATCACCACCTGGGTGCCGTTGTCTTTAATATGGTTGACTATCCTTCTGACTATTGCCGGCGAGCCGCCGCGGGGGCTCAGACGCGTGTGCCTGACCCCCGCGGCCGAAAGCTCTCCGGAATAAAAAGCCCCCTCCCTGTAGGTTACGACATCCACGTCGTGCCCCGCCTGTCCCAACAGAACAGCAAGCCCGGCGAGCTGCCTTTCGGCGCCGCCGAGCCTGAGGGAAGAGATTATGCAAGAGATTTTCAAGCTCCGAAGTTATCGAAGAGTATGCTTTCCGGAGCCACTCCGAGGGAGTCGAGCAGGTCGCATACGCACTTGGTCATCATAGGAGGACCGCACATGAAATACTTGATGTCCTCGGGGGCCTCGTGGTCCTTGAGGTAGGTCTCGTACATCACGTTGTGCACAAAGCCGGCGGTGTAGGGCACTCCGGCAGCGTCTGCTGCAGGGTCCGGCCTGTCGAGGGCGAGGTGGAACTTGAAGTTCGGGAACTCCTTCTCGATTTCTGCGAAGTCCTCCAGGTAGAAGGCCTCCACGAGTGCGCGTGCACCATAGAAGAAGTGAACCTTGCGCCCGGTCTTGAGGGTCTTGAACAGCTGCATGATGTGGCTGCGCAGAGGAGCCATACCGGCGCCGCCGCCAACAAAGATGTATTCCATGTCGGCAGGGTCGTTCTCCGGCAGGAGGAACTCGCCGTAAGGGCCGCTGATCCATACTTTGTCTCCGGGTTTGCGGGAGAACACGTACGTGGAAGCGATTCCCGGAGGAACGCCCGGCACGAACTTGAACACTCCCTTGGGCTGCGTGCGGTCGAACGGAGGGGTTGCGATACGCACGTTGAGCTTGATGATGTTCTTTTCTCCTGGATAGGAGGCCATGGAGTATGCGCGGATGGTAGGCTCCGTGTTCTTGTACTTGAGGGAGGTGATGCCGTATTTCTCCCAATCGCCCATGTAGATGGGGTCTACGCCCATATCGGAAAAGTCTGCCTCGTACTCGGGGATGTCTATCTGGATGTACTCGCCGGACTTGAAGTCGATATGCTCGCCCTCGGGAAGCTTGACGGTAAACTCCTTGATGAAGGTTGCCACGTTCTTGTTGGAGATAACCTCGCACTCTAGCTTCTTGACGCTCAGCGCGCTCTCCGCCACCTGGATCTTGAGGTTGTCCTTAACCTTGACCTGGCAGCCCAGGCGCCAGCCTTCCTTGATCTGCTTGCGGTTGAAGAAGCCTGTCTCCGTGGGGAGGATCTCTCCGCCGCCCTCGAACACCTGCACCTTGCACTGGCCGCAGTTGGCCTTGCCGCCGCAGGCGGAGGGGAGGAATATCTTCTCTCCGGCCAGCGTGGCCATGAGGTTGTTGCCGGGGGCTACGTCGAGCTCCTTCTTGCCGTTGTTGATATCAATCTTGACGGTACCCTTGGGGGTAATCTTGGCCTTTACGAAAAGCAGGAGGGCCACAAGGATCAGCGTCACTGCGACGATGACCGCAATTGCTGCAATAATAGTCTGTGTCATAGCCGCTTACAGTTGAATTCCCATAAAGATCATAAATGCCATGCCCATAAGGCCCACGGTGATGAACGTAATGCCTATGCCCTTGAGGGGCTTGGGAACGTTGCAATAGCTCATCTTCTCGCGAATTGCGGCAAGCGCAACGATGGCCAGATACCAGCCGATGCCTGAACCGAGGGCGTAAACCAGGGGTTCGCCAATGCCGGTAAAGTCTCTCTGCTGCATGAACAGGGAGCCGCCCAGGATGGCGCAGTTAACCGCGATCAGCGGCAGGTAGATGCCGAGCGAAGAATAGAGCGAGGGGAGGAACTTCTCCACTATCATCTCCACCAGCTGCACGAAGGCGGCGATGACCGCGATGAAGATAATGAAGCTCAGGAAGCTGAGGTCTACCTCTGCGAACTTGGGGCCGAGCCACTTGAGGGCTCCGGGCTGCAGCACGAAGGTGTTGAGCAGCCAGTTGAGCGGCAGGGTGCAGAGGAGCACGAAGATAACCGCGAGGCCGAGGCCGTTTGCGGTCTTGACGTTCTTCGATACTGCCAGGTATGAGCACATACCCAGGAAGTATGCGAAGATCATATTGTCAACGAATATTGACTTTACGAATAAGCTGATGTATTCCATAGGGCTGTGCTGTTATTTTTCCTGAAGGTCTTTGTCGAATGCCCTGTGCACCCAGATTATGCAACCCAGGAGGATGAGGGCGAAAGGCGGAAGGATGACCAGGTTGTTGGGGATGTATCCCGAGGGCAGTACCTGGAATCCGAAGAGAGTGCCGCTGCCGAGGAGCTCGCGGAAGAATGCCACAATCACGAGGATGAGGCCGTAGCCGAGTCCGTTGGCAATACCGTCGAGCAGCGAGGGGATGGGCTTGTTGCCGAGGGCGAATGCCTCGATGCGTCCCATGACTATGCAGTTGGTGATGATGAGGCCGATGTAGACGCTCAGCTGCTTGTCGATGGCGTAGGTGCCTTCTCCCGCCTTGAGGATCTGGTCTACCAGGATAACCATCATTGCAACCACCACAAGCTGTACGATAATGCGCACGCGGTTGGGGATGGTGTTGCGGAGCAGCGAGCAAACAAGGCTGGAGAGGCCCGTGACGGCGATTACCGACAGAGCCATTACCACTGCGCCCTTGAGCTGGACGGTGACGGCCAGCGCGGAGCATATACCGAGCACAAGGACGGTAATCGGATTGCCCTTGAGTATCGGATTGAGGATGGTTTCTTTAAGTTTCTTGTCCATAACCTATTCCTCCTCTGCGTTAGTTGTTGTGTCTATGGCGTGTTCTTCCAGCATGTTGAAGAACGCACCCGCTCCGAAGTGTTTCTCGTATGCGCCGAACCAGATGTTCAGTGCCTCGTTGAGGCCCTTGGACGTCATGGTGGCACCGGTGATGGCGTCTACCGCGTTGGTTGCTCCGGCAGCCTCGGCGTTCTTCTCAAGACGGAATGCGGGAACATCGCCCCATTCCACCGTCTTGCCTATGAACTTCTCACGGAACCAGGGCTCGTCTTTGATCTTGGCGCCCAGGCCGGGGGTCTCGGACTCGTGGTCGAAGAAGGCTCCGGCGATGGTGTGGCAGTCTGGCTGGAAGGCTACATAGCCCCAGACCGGACCCCAGAGGCCGGCGCCGTAGATGGGGATGACGGATATGCCGCTCTTGAAGATATATACGGGAAGGGTTACATCGCCCTCCGCCAGAATGGCCTTGTGCTGGGGTTTGAGCTTGCTCACCAGCTCGATCTTGTCTTTGCTGACGGAAAGCTCGCCGTTCTTCCGGCCGTCCAGGCCGATGGTGTAGGCCTCCTGAATGTTGTCTGCATACAGGTCGAGGATCTCTGCGTTCTTGGATGCATAGAGCTCTTCCGTGGGTTTGACTCCTGCCGCAGACATCATCTGGCGCAAGGTCTCAGCCTTGGCGTTGGCGTCTTGGGCGGGGCCGAGCTTGGCCGCTACGAATGCGAGGAGCGCCGCTACTACTACGACAATCAGTGCCGTGTAGATTACTGTGTATACGTTGCTGTTGGTGTTCATAGCTATGCGGCATTAAGTTTCTTGAGCCTGCGGGAGACGTGTACGCTGGTCACGCAGTGGTCGATCAGAGGAGCGAAGGTGTTGAGCAGCAGGATGGCGAGCATCATGCCCTCGGCGTATCCGGGGTTGAAGAGGCGCACCACCACGCAGAGCATACCGATGAGGATACCGTATATCCACTTGCCGCACTCGGTCTGGCAGGAGGTCACGGGATCGGTCGCCATGAATACGGTACCGAAAGCGAAGCCGCCGTACAGGAGCTGCATGTAGAAGGGGATGTCGGTTACGCCGGAAATGTTGCCGAGCCAGCCCACGAACAGGGCGCCCAGCACGCTGCCGCACATTATCTTCCAGCTGGCGATACCCGTCCAGAGGAGCAGGATGGCGCCGAGCAGGATGGCGATTACGGAAGTTTCTCCCACCGAGCCGGGGACGGTGCCTATGAAGAGGTCCCAGAATCCGGTGCCGTACTGGGCGGTGGCGCCGTCCAGGGCAAGGGGCGTGGCGCCCGTGAAGGCGTCGGCCGCTGCAACCTCTCCCTTCTTGAAGGCTATCCAGCACTCGGAGCCGGACATATAATTAGGGTAGGAGAAGAACAGGAATGCGCGGGTGAGCAGGGCGGGGTTCCAGATGTTCATTCCGGTGCCCCCGAAGACCTCCTTGCCAAAGATTACGGCAAAGGCCACTGCAACTGCGAGCATCCACAGGGGGATGTCTACGGGAACGATGAGCGGGATGAAGAAGCCGCTCACGAGGTAGCCCTCGCTCACTTCTTCTCCGCGGATCTGGCTCGAGGCGAACTCGATGCCGAGACCTACGATGTAGGAGACGAGGTAGAGGGGAAGGACGCGCAGGAAGCCGAACCAGAAGTACTCAAGGATGTGTACTCCGCTCTGGCCCATAGCGAGGCCGTGCTGGTAGCCGACGTTCCACATTCCGAAGAGGGCTGCGGGAGCGGCGGCGAATACCACGAGGATGAGAAGACGCTTGAGGTCTATGGCGTCGCGGACGTGGGAGCCCTTGAGGGTTACCGTGCCGGGAACGTGAAGGAATGTCTCAAAAGCGTCGACGGAACTGTGAAGCCAGTATAGCTTGCCGCCTTTTTCGAATATCTTATTCATATCTTTTAAGCCATTTCTTTAAGCATCAGGTCTATGCCCCGTGCGATTATGTCCTGGATGTAGTTCTTGCTCGGGTCTACGAACTCGCACAGGGCGAGGTCTTCCGGCAATACTTCGTAGATGCCGAATTTCTCCATCTTCTCTATGTCTCCTGCAAGGCAGGCCTTTGAGAGGAACACCGGATAGATGTCCATGGGGAGCACTTTGGCGTAGTAGTTCTCGTTCATCAGGAAAGGACGGGGGCCTCCGTGGAGGTTGGTGTCCATATCCCATTTGTGCCCGGGGATGAGCCAGCTGAAGTAGCTGCGGTCGTGGCTGAACTGGTTGAAGCGGAACGGGCGGATCCAGCCCAGAAGCTCCTTGTCCTTACCCTCGCGGATGATGGTGAGCTGGTCTGAGTCGGAGGCGGTGAAGCCGTCCGGGCCAACTGCGGTGCCGGAAAGGATGTCTCCGTTGATTATGCGGATGTCTTCTGCATAGCCGCCGTAGAATGCCGCAAACTCGCTGATGGGCGTGCCGGGGTACGTTTCTACGTACGAGGGCTCGATTGCTGCGGGGCCGCAGACGGCTACCTTGCGGCGAACGTCGTACTTGCCGGTGGCAAAGAGCTTGCCGATGGCGGCCAGGCCTGCGAGCGATACGGTCCAGACCGTCTCTCCCTTGAGGATGGGGCTGACATGGCTGATCTGCACGCCCACGTTGCCGGCGGGGTGCTTGCCCTTGAAGCGATGCAGGCTGCATCCGGTGAGCTTGGCGAAGGGGGAGTCGGGACGCGTGGCGTCCAGCCCTACATGCACGGGCGCAAGTGTTGCGAGGGCATCGATGCCCTTCTGGATCATTGCCACCTCACCGCCGAGGGTGAACTCGGTGCAGGCTGCAAGGGGGCCGCTGTGGAACGCGGAGACGAAGATTGCCTTGGGCGTGAGCTCAGGGTCTGCCAGGATGCCGTAGGGGCGCTGGACCAACAGGGGCCAGAGACCGCTGGCAAGCAGGGCTTTCTTGACGTCTGACGTGTCTATGGCGGCATACTCGCGCTTGCCGTCCGGCTCTACGAGCACGGCGAGCAGCTTGCGCTTGTCGCCTCTGACAACCTGGGAGACCGTGCCGCTGACGGGGGAGGTCAGGAGGATGTCAGGGTTTTTCTTGTCGGCAATCACGGGTGAGCCGGCGAGCACGTGGTCACCCTCCTTCACAAGGAGCCTCGGGAGGAGGCCCTTGACGTCGGGCTGTACGGCTACGGATCTGGGGCTCATCGATTTGCTGACCAGAAGGCTGGCTTCCCCGCTGCAGGGGATGTCCAGGCCTTGTTTCAAAACGATGATATCGGACATTTTTTATACTGTTGTTAAAATTGACAGAATTGATGCGAATATACCAATTATTTTTGTATTTTCGCGTCATTATGGAAAACAATGTGAGTGCGAGCGCCATTCTGGCGGAATTGAACGAGGAGCAGAAGAAAGCGGTCCAATGTCTGGACGGTCCGGTACTGATTGTTGCAGGGGCTGGATCCGGTAAAACCAGGGTCCTTACAAGCCGTGTGGCCAACCTTCTGGCGCACGGTGTGGAGCCTTCCCGTGTGCTGGCACTCACCTTCACCAAAAAGGCGGCAGGGGAGATGAAGGAGCGCATCGCCCTCATGGTCGGTGCCTGGAAGGCGCGCCGCGTGGTCATGGGCACGTTCCACTCCATCTTCGTACGCTTCCTGCGCGATTACGCAGAGTTCCTCGGCTATCCCCAGTCGTTCACCATATACGACCAGTCAGACTCCACCGCAGCCGTAAAATCCGTCATCAAGGAGCTTGAGCTGGACGACGCAATCTACAAACCGCGCGACGTCCTGGCCCGCATCTCCAACGCCAAGAACAACCTCATCACCGTAAGCGCCTACAGGGCAGACGCCAACGCCCTGCGTGCAGACACCCTCGCCAAGAAGCCCCGCATCATAGACGTTTACGACCTCTACCAGCGCCGCCTCAAGCAGTCCGGAGTGATGGACTTCGACGACATCCTCGTCAACATGAACATCCTCCTGAGAGACAACAAAACGGCCCTGGCGGAGATTGCAGCGCGCTTTTCGCACATTATGGTGGACGAGTACCAAGACACCAACTACAGCCAGTACCTCATCCTCCGCAAGCTTGCCGCCGGGCACCACAACATCTGCGTTGTGGGGGACGATTCGCAATCGATTTACGCCTTCCGCGGCGCCCAGATACAGAACATCCTCAACTTCAAGAAAGACTACCCCGAGTGCAAGGTCTTCCGCCTGGAACGCAACTACCGCAGCACCCGCAACATAGTGGACGCCGCCAACTCCATCATCGAGCACAACACAAACCGTCTTCCCAAACGATGCTTCGCAGAAGGGGAGAGCGGAGAGAAGCTGCACCTGGTCAAGGCGTACACAGAGCAGGACGAGGCGGTAAACATAGTTTCCGAGATCCAGTCCCGCATGCGCAGGGAGGGCGCCAGCTACCAGGATTTCGCAATCCTGTATCGAACCAACGCACAGTCGCGCGCCTTGGAGGAGCAGCTGCGCCGCCGCAACATCCCGTACATAATCTACTCCGGCAACTCCTTCTTCGAGAGGGCGGAGGTCAAGGATATGCTGGCCTACTTCAAACTGGCCGTCAACCCACTGGACGACGAGTCGTTCAAGCGCATAGTCAACAAGCCCGCGCGCGCCATCGGAGACACTACGCTCAAGGCGCTGGAGCAGGCGGCGCGCACAATGGGTACCACGCTGTTCCACGCTGTGTACCTGGATGATCTGGAGTCCTTCGGCCTGCGTGCCGCCGCCGTGCAGAAGCTGCGTGCATTCAATGCCATGATAGACGGCTTTGCCGCCAAGGTCAAGGTAACGGACGCATATGTTCTAGCGCAGGAAATCGCAGAGGGCAGCGGCCTCCTGGCCATGTACAAGGGCGATTTGTCCATAGACGGCCAGGCGCGCCTTGCCAACGTGGAGGAACTGGTCAATTCCGTAGCCTCCTTTGTAGAAGACAGGAGGGAAGAGGCAGAAGGTGCAGAAGACACCTTTACCCTTGACGATTATCTGGAGAACGTCTCGCTTCTCAGCCGCGTAGACGTAGAGACGGAAGAAGATACCAACAACAAAGTAGCCCTTATGACGGTGCATTCCGCCAAGGGTCTGGAGTTCCCGTACGTCTTTGTTGCGGGAATGGAAGACAATCTCTTCCCCAGCCAGAGTATGTTGCTGAGTCTCAAAGACATAGAAGAAGAGCGCCGGCTCTTTTACGTGGCCGTTACCCGCGCCGGCAAGGTGGTCTTCCTCTCTTACGCCGGCACCCGCATGCGCAACGGCCGCCACGAGTCCAACGCCCCCTCCCGCTTCCTCCGTGAGATCGACCCCAAGTATCTGGACAAGCCGTTGGACGACGACGACTTTTCCAACGACGGCCTGAAGCACGAATGGGGTGGCTTCGGCAGCCGCTGGTCCGGTGGGCGGTTAGACAAGACGGTAGGGAGTCAGAGCGGTTCCGGCAGGGGTGTCTCTCCGGTCGGCGTGGCCGCCCGTGGCCACGTGAACGGGGGGGACCCGCTTCGTAGAAGTGGGGGGGATGAGGGTCGCAGACCCGAACCGATCCGGAGAGACACCCCTGCCGGAACCGCCCCTCACTATGCTCCGGACCCGAACTTCATCCCCGCGCCCATGACGTCCTTCAAGCCCGGCATGCGCATAGAACACAACCGCTTCGGCCCCGGAGAAATCCTGGAAATAACAGGCACCGTCCCCGAGCTCAAAGCCCGCGTCCGCTTCGACGCCCTCGGCGAGAAACTGTTACTGTTGAAATACGCCAAAATGCGCCCGGAGAAATAAAAAACCCGGATTCATCACCAGCACATACGTCTGGGAGAGGAACAACCGGGACTGCACTGCAAAACTATGAAAAAAACTGTATTCGACAAAACTTTTTTTGAACAAACATTCTCTTTTGCCAGAATGAAGCCCTATTTTGACCGTTATTCCGGCAATAGGAAGAAAGCTATCAGGCATTACAAACAGAACATCCAACTGGCAGAGTCGTTACTTCCATCTCTCTCAATCTATGAGGTAGCACTCCGTAATTCGCTGATTCGCGAATTGGAACGGATGTCAGGACGTAAGGATTGGTACTCGTACTTCTCAACTATTCCGCAGTTAAACGCGCTGAATACTCATATTGATGCTGCACGTCAACATATTATTAAACGGAGAGAGGTAGCAACAGTGGACAAAATCAACGGGGAACTCACAATGGGTTTTTGGGTATTGCTGTTTAACGCCAAGTATGAGCGCTACCTGTGGAAGGACCTTAGAAGAGCTTTTCCCAGGCTTCATAAATCTTACCGTCAGCGCAAAAACGTATCGGCTCCTCTGAATGAAATACGTGACCTTCGCAATCGTGTATTTCACAACGAATCAATCAGTTGGAGCCTAAAACGCCTAGAAGGGTTGCATACAACGATTCTTGAAGTTTGCAGCTGGATTAATCCTGCCTTGCCATTATGGATTGCCACCGTTGAGCGCTTTGATAAAGTAGTTTTGGCCGTAAAACGCAGTTGGTATGGCTGGCGGAAGTTTATTTTTATGCTATCCCCAGGAAGATGCTAGTCCAGTGCAAGAATCTTAGTTATGTTACTTGTTTGGCAACTGATATTTCTGCCTTGGACTGTACGTATCGTTGGCTTGATGGAGTCAGTTCTGTCGGTGTCTTTTACAAAGATTCTTCAATGACATCCTGGAGCACCGGTGTACAGGGTATACCAGAAGGCTGGACGGTCGAGAACATTTGAGTGTAAGATTTCTAATCCAGCATTTCCATAAGGTGATCCAGCTCGCGGCGGTCTTTTTTGGTGGGACGGCCGGCGCCTTTCTCGCGGCGGAGGACTATGGTCTCCTTGGGGGCGTGGAACTTGGCTCGCTCGGAGTCGGGCGTAAGGTCTTCCAGAAAGTCGGGCACCAGCTGCGCGCCCATGCGGTTGCTGCTGAGCTGCAGCACTTTATATGTCAGGACTGCGGGGCCCTTGTGAACCTCCAGTATTTCTCCTGCCTTCACGGCCTTGCCCGGTTTGACGGGTGTGCCGTCCAGCCGGACCTTGTTGCCGTTGCAAGCGTCCGTGGCCTCTGAGCGGGTTTTGTATATGCGGACGGCCCAGAGGAATTTGTCTATTCTGATGCTGTCCATGCTAGATCGTATCCAGGAAGAGGGAGTGTTTGACTTCTTGTACTTTATCCGGGTTGACGGCGCCGAGTATCTCAATGGCAAAGGCGATGGCGTGCCCTGCTGAGCGGCCCGTGATGATGCGGCCGCAGCGTACCGCCGGTTTGGGGGTGAACACGGCACCCTTGGCCTCCAGCGCGTCCTGGAAGCCGTCGAAGCAGGTGAACTCTACACCCTTGAGGTCGTCCAGCTGCGACAGCACCAGACCGGGAGCGGCGCAAATTGCCGCCACCATGCCTCCTGCTGCGTAGTGGGCCTTCATTGCTTTGATGAGGGGTTTGCACGCGGCCAGGCTCTTGCTGCCGGGCATGCCCCCAGGGAATATCATAACATCTTCAGAACCAGTGTTGTAGCCGCTGAGTTCAAGGTCTTCGAGTGCCCACTCGGCATCTACGTCAACACCGTGGGAGCTGGTAACGAGGGTATCTGACTTTATGGATACGAGCTCTACCTGGAGCCCGCCGCGGCGCAGTACGTCGCAGGTGGCGAGGGCTTCCATATCTTCGAAGCCGTCTGCCAGAAAAATGTTGATGCCTTTCATAATCTTTGAATTCTTTCGGCAATATACTGATTTTTCCGTACTTTTGTGCAATTATGGACGAAAAGAAACTCTATCCCTTCTCCTTCTGCACCATTGCCGACGACTACGGCTGGGGCACTGACGAATTCCTTCTTGCAGACCTTGGTTACCGTGACTCCCTGATCCGCGATGGCTGGCTTGCCGGCAACGCGATTAGTGAAGTCATGGATACCTATCTCGACAGGGTGGTAGGAGACAACGCTTTTTCTTTCTGGGGCCTTCAGTTCCCGCTGCAAATCAAGCATATAAGCGTCAAGGGCACCATGCCTCTGCGTGTCCATCCGGATGCGCTGACCGCCCTTCAGCGCTACGACTCTCTGGGCCGCCGCAAGTTGTGGTATGTACTGTCTGCCGCGCCCGGCGCCCGCATCCTTGCAGGCTGGAACAAAGATACCGACGCAGCCGAGGTTTATGCCGCCTGCACTTCAGATTCCGTGTCAGGAATGCTCAAGACCTTCGAACCCAAAGCCGGGGATTTCATCCATATTCCGTCGGGTATACCGCATGCGGCCAGCGGCACGCTGGAGCTCCTCGAGATAAGCGAATCTTCTGCGCTCGATTTCTGCCTGAGCGGCTTTGGCAATGACATTCACCCAGACGAATTCGACACCGCGCTCACCTTTGTAGATGCGCTGGATTTTATTGATTACAAGGAGTTTACCGGCAAGCTGCAGAAAGCCTCCGGCAAGTTTGCCAGCTTTCCTGAGCTTGCGGTAGAGAAGATGGAACTGAATTCTCCGGTAAAAGTCGGAGGAGAGGCGGATACGTTTGTCCTGTATCTCTGCCTTAAAGGTGCCGCCGCCATCAAGATAGATGTCCTGGGCCAGACCGCATCGTATGCACTCAAGCCTGGCTACCCGGTGCTGGTGCCGGCAGAATGTGCTGATTTTCTGATAGTTCCGGAAGAAAATGGCACCGCCCTGCTGCAGATAACCGTCCCCTTCCAGGAAGAGCACGACAGTTATACAGGTTAGTTTTTCTTCCGTCCGGCGGCAACAAGGGCCACAACAAGGCCTATGACGGCTACGGCAATGGCGGTGAGGGCGATATCGCCGGGTTTTACCACAACGGGGTAGGCGTCTACCATGTAGTTGCCGGGCATCTTGACGAAGCCCAGCTTCTGCTGGGCGAGTGCGAGGGCGGTGCCGGCAACAAGGCCGGCTATGAGCCCGCAGAGGGAGATAAGCCAGCCTTCCAGCACGAATATCTGCCTTACCATCTTACCGGACGCGCCCAGGGCGTTCAGAGTGGCAATATCGTCTTCCTTCTCTATTATCAGCATAGACAGGGAGCCGTAGATATTCAGCGCCACGATAAGCACTACGAATATGAGTATCAAGAAGATAGCAGCTTTCTCGTACTGCATCATCTTGAAGAGGTCCCGCTGCTGCTCGTTACGGCTGAGCAGGGTACATTGGGCTGCGTAATCTTTCTTGAACTTGCGCACGGCGCGCTTGCTGCCGTCTTTGAGCTCTATCTCCACTCCGCTCACCAGATTGTCCGGCGAGCCTGTGAGCGCCTGCATCACGTAAAGGGGCACTATGAGCAGGCTGGCGTCTGTATCTGTGCTTATGCTGAGTATTCCTGCGGGGGCGAGGCTGCGGCTTACAGCGGACGCCGCGGGGTTGGAAGGGGAGATGCGGCCGTTCTTGTCTGGATAATACAGCACCAGCTGGTCTACAAAGCGGGGATGGACACCCAGTCCGCGTGCGAGTCCGGCCCCGATCAGGGCTGCCGGGGCATCGCCTTTATGAATGGCGCATTCGCCCTCCACTATGTGCCCGGCCAGCTTGGCGGAGGCCTCGAATCCGTCTTCCACACCCTTGGCGCGGGCGATGGCCTGCTTGCCGCCGTAGGTGAGGAACACATTGTCTTCCAGCGTGTAGCGTACGCTCCGGACCCGCTTGTCCGCCGCCAGGGCGTCTGTCAGCAGGGAATCGGGAGTGAATTTGGCCGAGCCGCTCGGGCTCACCATCAGAAGGTCCGGGGCGAGGTCTGAGATGTTGCGCTCTATGAGGTTGTCGAAGCCGTTATAGACGCTCAGGATAAGTATCAGGGCGGCCGTCCCTATGGCCATCCCGATGGCGCTGATTGCAGAAATGACGTTGATTACGTTGTGCGATTTCTTTGCAAACAGGTACCTGCGCGCTATGAAGAGCCTGACGTTCATTTGCGCAGGAGCTCATCGATGTGCTCGGCGTAGTCTAAGGAAGTGTCCAGCAGGAAGTCTATTTCCGGTACGATGCGCAGCTGGCTGGCCACCTTGCGGCCGAGCTCTCCGCGCAGGGCGCGTTTGTTCTCTTCCAGCGCCTGCATCACGGAGGCCTGCTTGTCTGTGGGGAAGATGCTCACGAATACCTTTGCGATGCTGAGGTCGGGGCTGATACGCACCTCGCTCACCGTAACCATGGCGCCGCCCCACGCAGCCATTCCCTTGCTGCGTATGATTTCTGCGAGGTCTCTCTGGAGCTCGCGGGCAACCTTGAGCTGCCTTGTGCCGGCTGGTTTGTTATCCATTTATCTTGATGATGTAGTAGTCTTTCTTGCCTTTCTGGGCGAGGATGTATTTGCCGTCTATGATGTCCGCCTCGGTGAGGGACCCGGCAAAATCGGTAAACTTCTCTTTGTTTACGCTGAAGCCGTTGTTCTGTATCATCTTGCGGGCCTCGCCTTTGGAAGGGAAGATGGCAGTCTCCACCGCAAGGGCGTCCAGTATGCCCAGAGGCAGCTTTGCGCGCTCGATCTCGAATGTGGGAACGCCGTCAAAGACGTCCAGGAAGGTCTTCTCGTCCAGGGAGCGGAGGTCGTCTGCCGTAGCTTTGCCGAACAGGATGCCGGAGGCCTTGACGGCATTGTCGTACTCCTGCTCGCCGTGCACCATCACGGTAACCTCGCGTGCGAGGAGTTTCTGGAGCTCGCGCCTCTCCGGGCACTCGCGGTGGGCGGCGATGGCGGACTCTATGGTCTCCCTGTCCAGCATGGTGAATATCTTGATGTAACGCTCTGCATCAGCGTCACTTACGTTGAGCCAGAACTGGTAGAACTGGTAGGGGCTGGTGCGGGCGGGATCGAGCCAGACGTTGCCTTTCTCGGTCTTGCCGAACTTGCCGCCGTCGGCCTTGGTGATGAGGGGGCAGGTGAGGGCGAACGCCTCGCCGGCGCAGGTGCGGCGTATCATCTCGGTACCGGTGGTGATGTTGCCCCACTGGTCCGCTCCGCCGAGCTGCAGCTTGACTCCGTGGTTCTGGTAGAGGTAGAGGAAGTCGTAGCCCTGGAGCAGCTGGTAGGAGAACTCGGTGAAGGACATTCCCTCGGAGGAGTCGCGGCTGAGGCGCTTCTTGACGGAATCCTTGCTCATCATGTAGTTTACGGTGATCATCTTGCCGATGTCGCGCGTAAAGTTGATGAAGGTGTAGTCTTTCATCCAGTCGTAGTTGTTTACGAGCTCCGCCTTGTTGGGGGCGGTGGAGTTGAAGTCGAGGAATTTGCCGAGCTGGGCCTTGATGCACTCTACGTTGTGCGCGAGGGTGGCCTCGTCCAGCAGGTTGCGCTCCTGGCTCTTCATGGAGGGGTCTCCTATCATTCCGGTGGCGCCGCCGACGAGTGCGTACGGCTTGTGTCCGCAGGCCTGGAAGTGTTTGAGTATCATTATGCTGACGAGGTGGCCGATGTGAAGCGAGTCGCCCGTCGGGTCTATTCCTACATATGCGGATGCCGGGCCTTTGAGCAATTCTTCCTCAGTTCCTGGCATTATGTCGTGGATCATTCCTCTCCACTTGAGCTCTGCTACAAAATTCTTCATATATTTTTTTCTTACAAGCCGCAAATTTAGTAAATTTGCAGGCCAAATAGAAATTTATATTCATCCAATATGAGAAAGAAAATTGTTGCGGGCAACTGGAAAATGAACACCACGGTTCCCGAGGGCGTAGAACTCGCCAAGGCGGTAGTCGCCAAATCCGCAGAAGTCCCTGCAGACGTTACACTTATCGTTGCAACTCCTTTCACCCATCTCTGCCCCGTAGCGGCAGTGGTGGAGGGCACCCGCGTGGCCCTTTCCGCAGAGAACTGCGCAGACAAGGAGAAGGGCGCATACACCGGCGAGGTATCCGCCGCTATGCTCGCTTCCGCCGGCTGCAAATACACCATCCTCGGCCACTCCGAGCGCCGTCAGTACTACGGAGAGACAGACGAGAAGCTGGTCGAGAAGACCCGCCTGGCCCTTGCCAACGGCCTTGACGTAATCCTCTGCGTAGGAGAGAACCTCGACGAGCGTGAGGCAGGCCGCCACTTCGACGTCTGCGAGGCCCAGATCAAGAACGTCCTCTTCAACTTCAGCGCAGAAGAGCTCAAGCACATCGTCATCGCATACGAGCCCGTTTGGGCAATCGGCACCGGCAAGACCGCAACCGCTGCGCAGGCAGAAGAGATTCACGCATTCATCCGCAAGACCGTGGCCGGCAAGTTCGGCGCAGAGGCTGCAGAAGAAGTCTCCATCCTCTACGGCGGTTCCTGCAAGCCTTCCAACGCAAAGGAACTGTTTGCCGAGAAAGACATCGACGGAGGTCTCATCGGCGGTGCAGCCCTTAAGGCAGACGACTTTATCGGTATTGCAGTATCATTTTAAGATCCGCACCACGGCAGCCGTGTGCTGACTGCGGTCGCAGAGCCATATTATGTCACCCTTGATGCGTTTAGCTTCGAGGGTGACGTCGTTTCTGCTCCGCTCGCCGAGGTCGGAAGACCAGGTCATGGAGGCCACGGTGCTGTCTCCGGTACGCTCGGGGATGGCGCTCAGGCTGATGCAGAAGAAGTCCAGCATGGTGTCCGTCATGGCACGGAACTCTCCCCGCTGCTCGTTGAAAGACAGCTGGCAGTCGGCGGCCTTGTATACGAAGACCTTCTCTCCGTCTATCTCCAGGCGCACCGTATCGTCGGCGGTGAAGGTCGACATGGACGTCGTCTGGGTACAACCCAGGCAAAAGAGAACCGCTGCGGCCAGCGCCGTTATACTGCTCAGTGCCTTCATTTGACCTTTATTTCTTTGATAATTATTTCGCAGCTGCCGTCGGCGTACCAGATTTCCGCCTTGAGCGTGCCGTTCTCTGTGATGTGCCAGAGGCCGTCGTCTCCGGCGTAAATGCGCCAGTCGTTATAGTACCACACCACCTTGCTCACGTCCATTGCGTTGTAAATGCGCATGGGGATGCCGCTGCCGGCAGGGAACGAGCCGTCGTCATTGCGCTCCGCGGAGGTGAGGTAGATGAAGGGGCGGGCGTCGGCCAGACGCGTCTTTGTCTTGATGCTGAGCGTGCGGGAAAACACCGCCCTGTCTTCCGCCAGCGCACGTATGGTCACCTGGTAAGATGTAAGCTGCTGCAGCCCCTCGATGGTGGCGGAATAAACTCCCGAGGCGTTGGGGAATACGGTCAGCGAGCCGGAAGAGCGGTTGTCGTCCGAGTACCAGAACACGTTGCAGCGGTCCAGCTTTATGCTGCTGTCCACCGTCCATCTTACTATGGCGGCATCCTGGAACACATCGGTGCCGGTAATGACCAGCGGGACGATGAGGTCGAAGCTTACGCTGCCGTCTGCCCCAAGGCTGATGTTGTTGAGGGCGTACTCGGAGGTGCCGCCGTTCCAGAATCGGAAGGGCGGGTCCGTTTCTGCGCCGAATGCGGAGTGCCCGGGGCGGGGGAAGAAGATGTCGGCGGGGTTGTCTGTGCCCGGCACGGCTTCTATCACCCTGGCGCATGGATGCTCCGGACGGCAGTTTATCTGGTTGTACTCCCAGCGCTCGGCAGCACTCAGGTTGCGGCGGTAAGCGTCTGAGTACCAGGCATCTGCAAGCGAACGGTCGATGTGGTACACCACCAGTCCGGCACCTGGCTGGCAATCGTCCCAACCGCTGTTGGAGCGGCATTCAAAGAGAAAATACTCGCCCGGGTTGTCCGACTCCAGGCGCAGATACTCGCGCTTGCTGCCGATGGGGTTGAGGGTGATGTGGCCGGGGGTGGCCTCCACCTGGGTGCCTATCCCGAGCTGCTCCAGTTCGATGGCGTTGAGGTTGGGGAGGTATCCGCCGCTGTCCATCAGGCTGAGGGTGCCCCAGAGGCCCTTGGCGGTGCCTCCGGACATGCGGCCGTCGGTGTCGTACATGTCCATCAGCCCGAACACGTGGCCGAGCTCGTGGCAGAATGTGCCGGCGCTCGCGAATTCCGGGCAGGCGGTGAAGCAATCGGCGGTCTTGCCGCTGAGCTGCACGGTGCCGCCCCTGTCGTGCAGGTAGCCTTGCTGGGGCCAGATGCAGTAGGCGCCGCCGCCCTCGGCCTCGCTTGCCCCGGCGGTAATCAGGCAGATGTTGTCTATGTAGCCGTCTCCGTCGTTGTCGTAGGGCGCAAAGTTGGCGTCGCTCTGTATGCAGGCCACCTTGACCGCCTCGTCCAGACCGTAATCCTTTACGGTGGTGCTGTTGGTACCGTAGTGCGACATACTGTAAGACAGGCGCACTACGGGCAGCACGTCTATTGTAAACTCACCGTAAATAGGGGAGAACTGGCTGCTGAGGTAGCGCCGGGCAAGCTCTACCTTATCATATATATACTTTTGGGTATCTGTAAAGGAAACGTCGCTGAATTCCACCGGAACCACAACGAGCCTTGTGTTCGCGGCACAGAAGGCGGAGGCGTACACAAGGAGGCTCAGGAGAGTGGAAACCAGTCGTTTCATATGGCAATATGCAAAAGGCCGGTAACCTCGCGGCTCCCGACCTTTAAACGTGTACTAAAACCTAAACCTGCAACATAGATGCAGAAGATTTCAGAAACGTTGCATCAAAATGCAAAAAAAATTATTTTTTTGCTTCGCCTACGGAAACCTTGCGGAATTCCTTGAGATCTTTCATCAGCTCGAGAGCGGCTTTACGGGCGCGGGCGCCAGCGGCTTTGTTACCCTTAACTACCTGAGCCTCAGCGTTTGCCTTGAAGAGCTCGATGTTGGCATTGATTTTTTCTACAAGTGCTTTCATAAGAAAAATTTATTAAAAAATAATTGATGTTATTTGTTCAAATTTTCCGAAAGATAGAAAACATTTTTTAAAAATCAATCTATTTTAAAAAATAACCTATTGATTTGTTGCGTTTTCCGTCTTTTCTATGCGGGTATTGAGTTCGGTCATCGCTTTTTGCGCACCCGCAAGCGCCCAGGTTTGGACGCCGCCCCGTATCCTTTCCGCAATTCCGGGGAGCAAAGCGGTCTGCTCTTCGGAAAAACCGCCCAGCACGAAGCCTATCTGCCCGCCTTCCCTGAATTCATGGCCGACGCCCACGCGTATGCGTGCATAGCCGCGCGTATCAAGCAGTGCCTCTATGTTCCCGAGCCCGTTGTGACCGCCGTCGCTGCCGGACATCCTCATGCGGATGGTGCCGAAGGGGAGGTTTATGTCGTCGCAGATCACAATCAGGTTCTCCAGGGGGATGTCCAGCTCCTGAATCCAGTAGCGCACGGCATTGCCGCTCAGATTCATATAGGTGGACGGTTTGAGCAGGGTGAATTTGCGGCCCTTTATGCTCAGCTCCGCCACGTCGCCGTAGCGCGCTGGCTCAAACGTAATATTGGACGCCTGAGCCCAGGCGTCCAATACGATGAATCCGATGTTATGTCTTGTGCCGGCGTACTCGGAGCCAATGTTTCCCAGACCGACGACAAGATAACTCTTGTCAGACACGGTTAGGCTTCTTCTGCGTTGACAACGGTGTTGCGGGTTGTCTTGACACCGCAGATGATGGCGTCCTTGTCGGTAACCACGGTAATGCCGTCAAGTTTGACGTCGCCGGCCTTGATCCTCTTGTCCAGATCCAGGGAGGTGATGTCGATGGTAACCTCGTCGGGAAGTTTGGACATGATGGCGCTGACGCGGATCTTGCGGGCGTTCTGATAGAACTTGCCACCCTTCTGCACACCGACTGCATGACCGGTGATCACGATGGGAACCTCGATGGTGATGGGCTTTACGTCGCCGACGGCGAGGAAGTCAACATGGAGGCAGGTATCGGTGACAGGATGCCACTGAAGTTCGTGGAGGACGGCAGTGTACTTCTTGCCTCCGTCGAGTACGAGGTCGATGATGTGTGCCTTGGGGGTATCGGTGACGGCCTTGAGTTCTTTGGCGTCTACGGTGAAGAGAACGTTCTTCACACCCTGGCCATAAAGGTTGCAAGGGACGAGGCCCTGTGCGCGGAAAGCCTTGAGAGCGGCTTTGCCTTCTGCTGTACGGGTAGTACCGTTAAGAGAAAAATGCTGCATTTGTTTAATCTTAAAAATGTGTTACTCATCCCTGGTAGGGCCAGGGACCCATTGCACCAAAACCATTCGGTTTTAATAATGCGGGCGCAAAGATAGTAATTTTTACCGATTTACAAGTGTCTAACCAAGTAATTTTTCGCTTCTTGCGATGAAATCGGCCAGTGCCTTGCCCTTGAGCATTCCTTTGCCGAGGAGGGCGAGGTCTACAACCTGGCGGAGGAGGTCGGCGGTGCCGTCGCGGTCGGCCCAGATGCGGGCGACTACGGGGTTCTCCATATTCACCTTGACGTCGTAGGCCTCGGGCATCGACCCGTAGAAGTTCATTCCGCCTCCGAGTGCGCTCATCTCACGCCAGCGGCGCATGAATTCGCTCTGGGTTATGACAACTGCGGGTGCGGTCTCGCCAAGGTTCTCGGGCTCTACGGTGTACTCGTTGCCCTCGGGCAGGGCGCCCTTCAGAAGGGCCTCCAGGGCCTTTTTGTCGTCGTCGCTCATCTCGGGCTTGACTTTGTCTTCCTTGGGGATGAGGTTGCCGGGGGTGTCTGAATCTACGCGTGCAAAGCGGCTGTCCGGAATGTGCTGCTCGAGCAGGTTCACAAAGTGGCTGTCCAGCTCGCAGTCTAGCAGGAGCACGTCGTATCCGAGGTTCTTGGCGGCCTCTATGTCGCCCCACTGCTTCTCGGCGTCGCTGGCGTACAGATAGACCACTTTCTTGTCTTTGTCTGTCTGCGTGCCTTCTATGGCCTTGCGGTAGTCGTCCAGAGGAAAGTACTTGCCGTCTGTGTTCTTGACGAGAGCGAACGACATCGCGCGCTCGCGGAACTTCTCGTCGGACAGCATTCCGTACTCTATGAAGAGCTTGATGTTGTCCCACTTCTGCTCGAACTGTTCGCGCTGCTCCTTGAATATCTCTTCCAGCCTGTCTGCCACCTTCTTGGTGATGTAGGTGCTGATTTTCTTTACGTTGGCGTCGCTCTGCAGATAGCTGCGGCTCACGTTGAGCGGGATGTCGGGGGAGTCGATGACGCCGTGCAGCAGGGTGAGGAAGTCGGGCACTATGTTGTCTACGTGGTCCGTGACGAACATCTGGTTGCAGTAAAGCTGTATCTTGTTGCGGTCTATTGCCATACGCTCCTTGATCTTGGGGAAGTACAGCACGCCGGTGAGGGTGAAGGGGTAGTCTACGTTGAGGTGTATCCAGAACATAGGCTCTTCTTCCATGGGATACAGGGCCTTGTAGAAGTTCAGGTAGTCCTCGTCCTTGAGCTCGGACGGGGCCTTGGTCCAGATGGGCTCGATGCTGTTGATGACGTTGTCCTCGTCTGTCTCTACGCTCTTGCCGTCTTTCCATTCCGTCTTTTTGCCGAACACCACGGGCACGGGCATGAACTTGCAGTACTTGCCCAGCAGCTGGGAGATGCGTCCCTTGGTGCCGAACTCCTCTGCGCTCTCGTCGTCAAGATGCAGGGTTACGGTGGTGCCGCGCTCGGCCTTCTTGCCGGGGCCCATAGTAAACTCTGGGTTGCCCTCGCAGCTCCATTGCACCGCCTCGGCGCCCTCCTGCCAGCTCAGAGAGTCTATGGTGACCTTCTTGGACACCATGAACGCGGAATAGAATCCGAGGCCGAAGTGGCCGATTATGTTGGTCTGGTCTTTATATTTCTCCAGGAACTCGCCGGCGCTGGAGAAGGCTATCTGATTGATGTAGCGGTCTACCTCGTCGGCGGTCATTCCTATGCCGTGGTCCGTTATCTTGAGGGTTTTCTTCTTCTCGTCAAGCTCGATTTCCACCTTCAGGTCGCCGGTCTCGCCCTTGAAGGTGCCGGCGCTCGCCAGGGCCTTGAGCTTCTGGGATGCGTCCACTGCGTTTGCAACGAGCTCGCGCAGGAAGATTTCGTGGTCGCTGTAGAGGAATTGCTTGATTACCGGAAATATGTTCTCGGTGGTTACTCCGATCTGTCCTTTTGTGTTTGCCATAATCGTATAAATATTTAACCGGCCCTTTGCGGGGCCGGCTAAACAAAGACTCAAATACTATTCCAGTGACAAATTGTCATTCGGTAGCCGGAGCGGTGGAGTTTTGGAGGCCAGGATTTG
>JAFZXV010000058.1 GCA_017616595.1 Bacteroidales bacterium | reverse complement strand
GAGTATGGAATCCCGCTTCTGGAGCTGCTCTATTACGGCATCCCCGGCCGGAACTATGTCCAGCAAAGCGGCGAGTATGATGGTCAGGATATTCATTTGCGGGCGAACAGTGCCATCAGGCCCTTGACGTAGTCTGAGTCTGTGGCAATATCTACACTGTCTATCTTATACTTGTTGAAGAGGCGCTCCTCGCGGCGGCCGAGCTCGTCAAACCAGGCTGAGTAGCTGCGGCGCACCTTTGCGGAATCTGTGTTTATCCATGAACCGCGGCCTGTCTCTGCGTCCTTGATGTGCACGAGGCCCACGGGCACGAGCGTGCGCTCCCTTGGGTCGTGGACCTTGATGATGGAGAGGTCGTGACGGCCGGCGGCAACCTTGAGTGCGTCTTCGTAACGCGGGGCTCCGGAGGCGTCTACATCTATCATGTCGCTGAGTATGAATGCGGTACACTTTTTCTTGAGGGCGCCGGTAAGGAAGCGCAGGGCCTCGCTTATGTCCGTGCCGTCCGAGGTCGGCTCCAGCTGGAGCATCTCCCGGATGATGTGAAGCAGGTGGCTGCGGCCCTTCTTGGGCGGGATGAACTTCTCTACGTGGTCGGAGAAGAAGAGGGCGCCTACTTTGTCGTTGTTGAGGATGGCGCTGAAGCTGAGCACAGCCGCTATCTCCGCGATGCGCTCGCGCTTGGTCTGCCCCTCGGTGCCGAACAGGCCGGAACGGCTCACGTCCACAAGCAGCACCACGGTGAGCTCGCGCTCCTCTTCGAACACCTTCACGTAGGGGCTGCGCAGGCGCGCCGTCACGTTCCAGTCCATGCTGCGCACGTCGTCGCCCCACTGGTACTCGCGCACCTCGCTGAACGCCATTCCGCGCCCCTTGAACGCAGAATGGTACTCTCCGGCGAATATCTGGTGACTCAGCGCCTTGGTCTTTATCTCGATCTTCCGGATCTTCTTTATTAGCTCTTCCGGTGTCATATATCGTCATACCCGACCTGATCGGGTATCTCTTACGGAACAATAACGGCGTTGATAACCTTCTCGATAATCTGCTCTGCTGTAACATTCTCAGCTTCAGCCTCATACGTAAGGCCGATACGGTGGCGGAGCACCTCGTAGCACACGGCGCGCACGTCTTCGGGAATGACGTAGCCGCGCCTCTTGATGAAGGCGTAAGCCTTTGCGGCAAGGCTCAGCGAGATGCTGGCGCGCGGCGAGGCTCCAAAGCCGATGAGGTTTTCAAGCTCCTTGAGGCCGTATTCTCCCGGAGTGCGGGTGGCATAGACTATATCTACTATGTAGCGCTCTATCTTCTCGTCCATGTACACCTCGCGCACGAGTTTGCGGGCGCGGACTATCTCTTCCGGCGTCACCACCGCGTTGGGCTCGGGGAAGCTGCCGCTGTTGTTCATGCGTACTATGAGCTTCTCTTCCTCCTTGCCGGGATAATCTACGATTACCTTGAGCATGAAGCGGTCTACCTGCGCCTCGGGCAGGGGATAGGTACCTTCCTGCTCCACCGGGTTCTGGGTAGCCATTACGAGGAAGGGCTCAGGAAGCTTGTAGGTGCTGTCTCCGAGCGTGACCTGACGCTCCTGCATGGCTTCCAGCAGCGCCGACTGCACTTTTGCCGGGGCGCGGTTGATCTCGTCCGCCAGTACGAAGTTGGCGAAGATGGGGCCCTTGTGCACCTCGAACTCCTCTTTCTTCTGGGAGTAGATGAGGGTGCCGGTAACGTCTGCAGGCAAAAGGTCCGGGGTGAACTGGATGCGGCTGAACTTGGCGTTCACCGCTTTAGACAAAGTGCTGATGGCCAGGGTTTTGGCAAGGCCCGGCATACCCTCGAGGAGGATGTGGCCGTCTGCCAGCAGGGCTATCATCAGGTTTTCTACAAGGTGCTTCTGGCCCACTATGACCTTGCCCATTTCCAGAGAGAGGATGTCAACGAAGCCGCTTTCGCGCTGGATGCGGTCGTTGAGTTCTTTGATGTTTACGCTTTCCATTATAGATTCTTTGTTTCGTGTTCTTCGTATGTGCGCGGGAGGACGTTGCAAAAAATGTGCCCGTACCGCTCGGTACGGACACATCTTAAAGCGTCATTCCCGACCAGCCACAGCGTCATTCCCGACCTGATCGGGAATCTCTACAGCCCGATGGCCTTGAAGAAATCGTTCCCCTTGTCGTCCACGAGGATGAAGGCGGGGAAGTCCTCTACGCGAATCTTCCATATTGCCTCCATTCCGAGCTCCGGATACTCCAGGCACTCTATGCTCTTGATGTTGTTCTGTGCCAGAATGGCAGCCACGCCGCCGATGGTGCCCAGATAGAAGCCGCCGTGCTTCTTGCACGCGTCGGTGACCTGCTGTGTGCGGTTGCCCTTGGCGATCATCACAAGCGATGCGCCATTGGATTGGAATTCATCCACATACGGGTCCATCCGGTTGGCCGTGGTGGGGCCCATCGAGCCGCAGGGATAGCCCTCCGGAGTCTTTGCCGGGCCGGCGTAAAGGACGGGGTAGTCCTTGAAGTACTGGGGCAGGCCCTCGCCGGCGTCGAGCCTCGCTTTCAGCTTTGCGTGGGCTATGTCTCGTGCGACTATGATGGTGCCTTTGAGGTTGACGCGGGTGCTGACGGGATACTTTGTGAGTTCTGCGCGCACGGCGTCGATGCCTTTGTCAAGGTCGATCTCTATGCCCTTCGGGCCTTCCCCGGGACGGCGGTACTCTTCCGGAATCAGCTCCGACGGATTAGTGTCCATCTTCTCGATCCAGACTCCGTCGGCATTGATCTTACTTTTGATATTGCGGTCTGCCGAGCAGCTGACGCCCATGCCGATGGGGCAGCTGGCGCCGTGGCGGGGGAGTCGGATGACGCGGATGTCGTGGGCGAGGTATTTGCCGCCGAACTGCGCTCCGAGGCCGATTTTGGCAGATGCATCGAGGAGTTTCTTCTCAAGGTCTATATCGCGGAATGCACGGCCGGTCTCATCTCCCGTGGTGGGGAGATTGTCGTAAAATTTGATGCTGGCGAGCTTGACCGTAAGGAGATTCTTCTCTGCGCTGGTGCCGCCGATGACGAATGCAATATGGTAAGGCGGACAGGCTGCGGTGCCGAGGCTTTTCATCTTCTCGATGAGGAACGGGAGTAGGGTGCCTTCGTTCTGGATAGTGGCCTTGGTCATAGGGTAGAAGTAGGTCTTGTTGGCGCTGCCGCCGCCCTTGGCCACCATAATAAAGCGGTATTCGTCCCCCTGCGTCGCCTCGATGTCGATCTGCGCCGGGAGGTTGCACTTGGTGTTGACCTCGTTGTACATGTCCAGGGGGGCGTTCTGGCTGTAGCGGAGATTCTCCTGGGTGTATGTGTTGAACACACCGCGGCTCAGGGCCTCTTCGTCTTCGAAATCGGTCCAGACTCTCTGGCCTTTCTCTCCGTGGATGATGGCTGTGCCGGTGTCCTGGCAGAACGGCAGCACGCCCTTCACCGCAGTTTCTGCGTTGCGGAGAAACTGAAGGGCGACGTATTTGTCGTTGTCGGAGGCTTCGGGGTCTTTAAGGATTGCCGCAACCTGCTCGTTGTGGGCACGGCGGAGCATAAACTGGCAGTCGTGGAAAGACTGCTGGGCTACCAGTGTGAGGGCCTCGGGGCTGACTTCGAGGATGGTCTTGCCGCCGCATCCGCAGTGGCCTCCGAATTTGGAGGTCTTGACCAGCTTTTCGGATCCGGGAATCTTGTAATACTCTGTAGTGTCGGGGCCGAGCTGGAACATCGGCGCATACTTGAACTCTGCCATATCTTATTGTTGCATTAGGAATTCTTTCATGAAGGCGTTGAGGTCGCCGTCCAGCACGCCCTGGGTGTCTGCGGTCTCCAGCCCGGTGCGGAGGTCTTTGACCATCCTGTAAGGGTGCAGCACGTACGAACGTATCTGGCTGCCCCACTCTATGCGTTTCTTCTGGCCCTCGAGCTCGGCCTGTTTCTCCTGGCGTTTCTTGAGCTCTATGTCGTACAGGCGCGATTTAAGGATGAGGAGGGCCCTCTGCCTGTTGTCTTGCTGCGAGCGGGTTTCCGTATTCTCCACCGTTATGCCGGTAGGGAGGTGCCGTACGCGCACGCCCGTTTCTACCTTATTAACGTTCTGGCCGCCGTGGCCACCGCTGCGGAACGTGTCCCACTCTATGTCCGAGGGGTTGATCTCTATGTTGATGCTATCGTCCACCAGCGGATACACGAACACGCTGCTGAATGTGGTCTGGCGCTTGCCCTGTGCGTTGAAGGGCGATATGCGCACGAGCCTGTGCACGCCTGACTCCGCCTTGAGGTAGCCGTAGGCGAATTCTCCCTCGAACTGGATGGTGCAGGATTTGATACCGGCCTCGTCGCCCTCTATGAACTCCGTGGTGGTCATCTTGTAGCCGTTGCGCTCGCCCCAGCGGACGTACATGCGCATGAGCATCGCGCTCCAGTCGTTGGCCTCTGTGCCGCCGGCTCCGGAATTTATGGTGAGCACGGCGCCCAGGTTGTCTCCTTCCGCTCCGAGCATGTTCTTGAATTCCAGGTCTTCAAGGGATTTTACGGCGTCTGCGTAGGCCGCGTCTGTATCCGGGCCTTCGGGGTCCAGCTCCAGCAGCACCTCCAGGTCTTCTATCTTGGAGGCTATGCCGTCGTAGGCCGACACCCAGAACTTCACGGAGTTGACCTCTTTGAGGAAGGCCTCTGCCGATTTAGGGTCGTCCCAAAAACCGGGGGCGAGCGTTTGCTGCTGTTTTTCAGCCACTTGCGCACGCTTTTCCGATATCTTGAGATAGCCTCCGAGTGCCTGCAGGCGGCCCGATAGGTCCTTTATCTGGTCCTGACTGATCATAACTTCTTCGTTAATCCTACAAATATAGGTAAAAATTCTTATCTTTGCAGCCGCTTGCGGGCGTGTTGAAATGGTAGACAAGCAAGACTTAGGATCTTGTGCCTAAAGCGTGTGGGTTCGAGTCCCACCGCCCGCACTTTTTTGGCGCAGTTTTTGAGAATAATACGTAAAAGTGCACTTTTGCGCCCCGAGATGAAACGATTTGCTTATATATTTATAATAATGGTATCGATGCTGGCGTGGCCGGTATCTGTAAAAGCTTCCATGTCCAATGAAGATCCGGCCGTAGAGGCCGAGGCCCGCAAGAAGGCAAAGCAGACGGAGCCTGTAATCGACTTCACCCACCGCTATGCCGACGTGCATCTCTCCATGAAGCTCTCCAAGCTCAAGACCCTCAACCGCCTCCTTCCCAACAGTCTGAGGCGCGAGGTTGGCGACGAGTACTATCCTGCGATACGCCGCCAGCTCACCACCGGCAACAGCATGTCCTTCAAGGAGGGCAAGGCTTCCATCGAGCGCTTCCCGGACGGAAAGGTAAAACTCACCCTTACCTTCCCTAATTTTATTATGGTAATACGCGAGGCAACCTGGGAGCAAATCGACGAAGTGTTTGAAGAATACTTCTAGAGGGCTGCGTCTTTGCGCCCCCGAAGTGCCCTGGGAGGCGCCAGAAATCAATTTTTTACAAAAAAAGTTGCAGATATTAAAAATTCTGCATAAATTTGCGCGTTAAAATGTTTATTGGCTTAAAGGGCCTTTGTGCCTTTGAGCGCCAAAAAGCATATATGGCAAGGTTACTAAACCCTAGAACAGAAAATATATTAATTAACTTTTTAAACACTTAATGTATGAGAAAAATCTTTAGAATGGCAATTGTGTGCGCCCTCGCAGGTGTTGCACTTTTGACTGGTTGTACTAAGGATTACACTGTGGAGATCAACGAGCTCCAGGCAGGCCTCGAGACCCTTAAGGGTAAAGTCGACGACCTGCAGGCCAAGATCGACGCAGGTAAGGTAATCACCGACGTACAGGGTACCAGCAACGGTTTTGTCGTTAAGTTCAGCGACGGAACCCAGCAGGAACTCAAGAACGGAGCCGACGGCGCTCAGGGTCCCAAGGGTGACAAGGGCGACAAAGGCGACAAAGGTGACAAAGGTGACAAGGGTGACAAAGGCGACAAAGGCGACAAAGGCGACGCTGGCGCTGACGGTCACTCCCCCGTCCTCTCAATTGACGCCGACGGCTACTGGTGTGTAGACGGCGCTCGCATTAAGCCCGAAATGAAAGCTCAGGGTCCTCAGGGTGACAAGGGCGACAAGGGCGACAAAGGCGACAAAGGCGACAAGGGTGACAAGGGCGACAAAGGCGACGCCGGCAACTACTGGAAACTCGACGATGTCAACTTCGTCTGGGTTGAGTACAGCGGCGTAGACAACCAGCCCACCGGAGAGAAGAAAGATGTCTTCCCCAACGGCTACAAGCCCCTCACCGCAGAGTGGAACAGTGCTGAAGGCAAGCTCGTTTTCCACAACGTAGTTACCGGTAAGGATGCAAACGGCAATCCCACTTTCGAGACTCTGACCGTTTCCCTCACCAAGACCCTCTCCAGCATTGTGGCAGTTCCCGATCTGTACTACGGCGGTATCGAAGCCTTCGAGTACAACTACATGAACTACCTCTCCAAGTATCTGACCAAGGATGTTGCCAGCACCGTCAAGGGTGATGATAACATGATTGCTAAGTTCACCAAGCTCAATCAGATTGACTCCACCAATCTCTACACTGTTTACCTCGGCTCCATCGCTACCGTAAACTACTGGATCAATCCTGCTGCTTACAACATCGCAAACGCTACCTTCAAGATGGAAGGCAAGGATTTCAATTACATGGATATTCCCAATACCCGTGCAACGACCGCTGCCGGCCTCACTTGGAAGCCTAAGAACCTCAAGGTTGCCCGTCACCAGAACGCTACTGGCGAGAGCTTCCCTGACAACTACTACGATGTAAGCTTCGAGATCGAGAACGCCCACCTGCTTGAGCCTCTCGCTCCCGTTTCCACTCAGGACACCCTCATTTCCCCTAGAAGCGACGTCTCCATCGTCCGCCTCGAGGGCAAAGACAAAGCTGAGTCCGCACTCCAGGAGGCTGGCAAGGAGGTTTCCTCCGACTATGCAGCCCTCGTTCCCATGGAGGAAGGCCTTGCAGCTCTTGCATTCAACCAGCGTCCTTCCACTCCGGACGACTACGATGACGATACTCGTCTCGAGCAGTGGTACATCTCCGACAAGCCTTGCAACGCGACCAATCACTATCACCTCTTCGAGAGCGCTGATACCTGCGTCAAGTTCAACGGTATCCCTGTCAAGTACAACGACGGTAGGGTAAAGATCAACTGGGTCGAGGTCCACATGTATCAGGCCGACAAGTCCCGTCCCCGCAAGGTCAGCAATGTCGAGACCGCTATCTCTCTTGAGCAGCTCATCGCCAAGTATCCTGACTTCAGCATCAGCTATCAGGTTGTCAAGTACACCCTTGGTGACCACACCACTCCTGAGGATGCATTCGGTGATGTCGTAAAAGACGGCAGCGACTGGTACTTCATTCCTAAGTTCGTCAACGACAAGGGCGCATCTGTCGAGATCCCCAAGAACACCGACAAGACCGGTATTTCCGCAGTCGGTCGTCGTCCTATCATTCTCGCAACTCTCAAGAATGGCAAGGGTGAGATTGTTCTCGCCGGCTACTTCAAGATTCAGATTACCGACAAGATCGTCGTTCCCGTTGAGGAAGAGACCTACACTCCTATCCCTGTGAAGGATTGGGCTGCAGCTAATGTACTCATCCCTTACACCTGCGCTAAGGACAGCCTCAAGACCACTTGGCTCGACATGTCCTACACCATCCTCGAGGACGCTCTCGATGAGGACTACAAGGTCTTCCGTCGTGACTACGCTCCTGAGTGGCATAAGGCATATGTGACTACTGCCGACGGTGGCGACTTCATCAACGTCAACGCAGACTACATCATGAGGACCTACACCCTCAAGACTGGCAAGGGTACCAAGGCTTCTGACTACGAGGTTTCTATCGCAGGCACTGGCAACAACAAGTACTACAAGTATGGTACTATCTACTTCTTCCAGGATAAGAGTGGTGCTGATCAGGGTGGTGGCGTCAACGACGTCTTCATGGTCAAGCTCGACAAGGCCCAGAAGGACAACCTCAAAGCTCTTGGCAAGCCTGTAACCCTCTACGCACACTTCGCAAAGGGCAACAAGCACTATATGCTCGGCTTCACCATCGCTCTCGCAGAGAAGGCTTCTTACAAGTTCGTCCAGCACAACCCTAAGTACTGGTTCTCCGAGTTCACCAACAGCAAGGGCGAGAACGCTACCGTTCGTCGTAACGTCCGCGTTCCTGACAAGTGGGTCCGTGGCCAGCAGCAGGGTAACAGCGATGTAACCGACTTCGTGAAGCTCCTCACCGACGACTGGGCATACAACCAGGTTAAGCTCAGCCCCGCTCCTGCAGCAAACGACATCATTGAGATCGAGTGGTCCTTCCTTCCTAAGAATGATCAGCCCGCTATCAAGAACCCGTTCTCCACTGGCTCTGCTTCCTACAAGTGGAATGTGAACGCAGACGGCACTGTCCTCACCTATGGTGACGACGCTTGCAAGTATCCTGAGTCCACTTACAACCACAGCAAGAAGACTGTCAAGAACGACACTGTCGCTATCCTCGACAAGACTACCGGTGAGATCACCTTCGCACATCCTCAGCACCTTACCGGTGTAGACGATGATCCTGACTACATCTCCAAGGCTCTCCTCAACATGTTCGCTGCTAACGTAGACGAGTCCAAGACCGACCAGATGCTTTACTGCAAGGTCAAGCTCGCTGCCTACAGTACGGACAATCAGGGTTGCCGCATCCCTGTTGGCGAGGAAATCATCTACGTACGCTTCCTCCGTCCTATCAACCTCGATGTCGCTGGTCCTAGGCCTCTTAAGGATGCTGTCCCTCAGGGTGATTCCTTCCCTATCGGTACTCTCATCACCGCACGCGACTGGAACGGTTCCGTCGATCCTCTCGGATTCAAGATCTTCAAGTCCATCGACGACACCACCTTCGTCTCCTGCTACTATCCTAGCGATGCTAACAAGCAGGTCGAGTGGTACGGCTACTATGGCTTCAAGAATCTCTTCGTAGACGTTGACAATGTTTACACCGACCAGCTCCTCTCCGTTGCTGACATCAAGGCTATCGACGATGGCGGTCTCAAGTTCGAGGATGTCAAGAAGGCCTACACAAGCAAGGGCTTCGGTCTCCTCAGGGCTTACACCGGTACTGGTGCCAACAAGCAGCTTGATCCTGACAACTCCATCAACGCACAGGCTCGCGTCTGGATTGCAGACAGGACTGACCGTATGACCGACCTGAACAATACTCAGATCGACATCTCCAAGCCTGAGGATCTTGGCAAGTACATCTTCGTGTACGCTAACAACCTCGGTGTCGTCCACGACTTCCACCTCTGGGTGCCTATCACCATCCAGTACGCATGGGGTCTCTACACCGACTGGGTCAAGGTTCCCGTCACTGCTACTACAGTTGCTAACTAAAAGTCAGTTAACTCTCTGAAATATGGCGCGTCTCAGTGAGGCGCGCCATTTTTACTAAAATAGTATGAAAAAGTATCTCGTTCTTTTCTTATTTGTCTTTGCCTTTTTTGCGTGCAAGAATTCCAACAATTTCCGCACTTATGAGATGGCAGAGCAGGAGTTCCGTCAGTCCCTGACATTCCACGACACCCTCAGCGTACTTGTTCTCGGCCAGAATTTTATGGACGCACTCAAGACCGGTGGCATAGAATATGAACTTCAGAATCTTACAGTGCTGGACGGCAACGTCCTTTATAAGATATCAGACGAGTCTCTTAAAGAGCTTCAGGCCAGATACGGCGAATTGAGGATATCGGATTATGCCCTTGCCGGGTATAACTTCTCTACCGCCGGGGTCAACGACCTTTCTTTCCGTTACACCATTGGCGGCAAGCTTGGTTCGGGCCCTGCCCTTAAGATGGTCTTCAATCCTGTTAAGGTTGATGATGTCTGGTATCTCACCCTTAAGGACGGTAATATGGCTAGCCGCGATATTACTGCCAGTGAGCAGATACATCCGCTCTCTCCGGCTCCTGAGAAGATTGTACTTAACACCAAGAAATGAGTCTGCTGACTTTCATACTCACAACCCTTTTGCTGGCTGCCCCGGACGCTCTGTCGTTCGACAGCTTGTCGTACGATTTCGGCAGCCAGCCAAAGAGTGTTGAAAGTCTGACCCATACCTTCAAATTTACCAACACTTCAAGCAGCAGCGTGCGTATTTCTTATGCACTTGCTACTTGTTCCTGCACCAAGATCAGCTGGACCAGGGAATCTGTCCCTCCCGGCGGCCAGGGTGCAGTTACAGCCGTTTACAACCGCGAGTTCGGAGCCAATTCCTTCGAGAAGTTCATCTCTGTATTTGTAGATGGCGTTCCAAAGCCCTATGTACTGCGCATAGCCGGCTCTTTTTACGAGACAAAAGAAGTCCTTGGCTCCGAGTTCCCCGTTTCCCGTGGCCCCCTGGGCTTCAATTATTCTCCTATAGATTTAGGCAATGTATGCCGCGGCTCGCAAGTTCAGCGTTCTTTTTGGGCCGCAAACCTGTCTTCGGACGATATCAAGGTAGAATTTGCCGATCTTTCCGATGGACTTGACATTTACGCATCGGATAAAAACCTTTCTCCTTCTACACGTAAGGAGTTTCATTTTTCCATTGATGTAGATACTACCTCCTGGGGCCTGCGTCACTATTACGCAACCCCTGTTGTCAATGGAAAGCAGTACCAACCTGTTTCTTTTGATATAGTTGCCATAGAGGATTATTCATCCCTCTCCAGCAGCGAGAAAAATGCAGCTCCCCGTCCCATTCTGGTAGACAAGAACTGCAACTTTGGCACAGTCCGACGCGGAGCGCCTGCACAGGCGGCCTTCCGTGTGCGGAACTCCTCTTCTGACGAGCCTTTGCATATAAGGGCTGTTTATTCAGATTCAGAAGGTGCGGATATTTCCGCCCCTTCACAGATCAACCCCGGCCAGACGGCAGAATTCAACGTCAGTCTGGCCCCATCCTCACTTGTCCGCGGGAGCAACACCGTTACGGTATTTGTCCTAAGCAGTTCCCCCATCAGGCAGATACTTGAGGTTTACATAACCGGAAACGTCGATTAATAGTATATACCCGATATGAAAGAAAAATTATTGTATCATTCGCCCGAAGTCTCCTGGAGCGACCTTGAGGCTTACGAAATTATCTGTTACAGTACAGATATAGACGATTACGATGTAGAACATCTCGAGTGGTAACACCTCCTTAAACTATGTTATTTATGAAGAATTCATTCAAATTCGTTCTTCCTGCCGTACTTTTGGTCTTGGCGGCAGGTTGTGCGCGGGATCTCGAATACGAGGTTCCGTCCGGAAAGACCGTTACCCGTACCTATACCGCTTCGTTCGACGTCGCTACCAAGACAGCTCTTGGAATCTCCGGCAACAAAGGCTCCGTCAGTTGGGAAGGAGATGAGGATATCAGCTACTTCAGCACAGACGGTGGCACCGTTTCCCATTCAAGTGTTGTTTTTGAAGGCAACAAGGCAACCGTTTCCACTAGTCTTGGACTGGACGATGATTACATCAACGCTGTATATGGCGGTTCAATCTTTGGCTCCGGCATTACTGAAAATTCGTTTATTGTACAGCAAGTAGCAAGGTCTGAACAGAAAGATACAGCTTTTGCCCACGCTCATGCTTGTGTCGCTCATCTTTCTGATGTGTTTGAGTCGGATCTTCACTTTAACAATATAGTTTCAGTCCTGTACTTTAAGTCTTGTGCTGATGTTCAGAAAATTGAGTTTACGACCGACACAGACGTCAATGGTGGAGAGTTTATCAGCGGCGGCAAAAACGGCAATGTAAGGGTTACATTTGAAAACAATGCATTAAAGACTGTTGAACCTGCTTCAACCGGCTCAAAGACCATAACCGTTATTACCGACGGGCTGTCTAATACATTCCATTTTGCAATCCTTCCCGCTTACCTGTCCAATGGCTTCACTATCAGGATCTATGGAACAGGCGGCAATCTTATTAAGACCAAATGGACGTCTCAGGCCGTCAATGCCGGTATAAGTGCAGACGGTAAACTTGGCCCCAGGGTTATAGACCTCGGAAATGCTGCGGACTGGCTCGTTTCTACGGAGCCTCCCGTGCCCAAGTATCCTGTTACCGATATGACTCTCACTCCTGACGGAGATGTTACCATACCTGTGGACGGTATTGCAGAGCTGTACGCCACTATAACTCCGGAGAATGCAGATACCCTTCAGTTCTCCATCCTTCCTTTCGAGACCAATTACTTCAGCCTCGATACAGTAAGGACCAAGGCCAATGAGATCAAGATCACCATTACCCCCAAGGCAATAGGTTCTGCAAGCATTACCGTCAAGCCCGTGGCCGCCAGCGGCGCCTCGTTTGCACAGACCCGCGTCATTACCGTTACCGAGGCAGAGCCTGAGGATCTGAGTGCTTACGGTAACGCCAACTGCTATATCGCTCCTGCCGCAGAATCCACCCCTTATCGCTTCTACGCAGGCGTCAAGGGCAACGGTGTTGCTCCTTATAGCGAGACTGTTGCAATTGAAGGTGCCCATCATGCTGCCGTGCTCTGGGAGAATTATCCTATCTACTACTATGGACAGTCAGGCGTCCGTGACGTCGTCTCCAACGTGAGTTACACCTCCGACGGATATATCCGCTTTACTGCAGAAAACGAAGGCAGCGCCCTCATCGCAATTGAGAATTCAAACGGCGATATCCTCTGGAGCTGGCATATCTGGGTATGGCCCGGATACGACCCGGACGTCAATTGCCAGACCTATAAGAATAATGTAGGCATAATGATGGACCGTGACCTTGGTGCAGAGACCAACTTCCCGTCCGCTATCGGAGATTACAGCTGCTGGGGCCTGCTCTATCAATGGGGCCGTAAGGATCCTTTCTTCGGCAGGGAGACCAGGGTAACCGCCCTCGGACCCGGCATAAGTGCCGTTCCTGCGGCAGTGTACTCCAATTCTGAAACAGGTACGGTTGAATGGACCATTGCTCATCCTATGACCTATATCCTCTATCCGGACAATAACGACTCCGACTGGGTGTTCGGCAACAGGCTGAATGCACTCTGGGGTACCGACAAGACCATGTACGACCCTTGCCCTCCGGGCTGGAAGCTTCCGTACAAGGACTTCTGGTACAGGGCAACCGGCGTAAATTCCACCAAGACTTATACGACGCTGAGCAATTACAACCAGGGCCTTGATTTTGCCGGTATTATGACTTCCGGCACGGAGTCGGTATATTACCCGGCTTCCGGTGGATATCTTGGAACTATTGAAAATACCTACGCAAAGAATGTTTACGGCAAATCCTGGTTCGGTTACTGGTGGACCAGCGGATACAATTCCGCCAACAATGCCGGAACAATGCTCTGTATTAACCGGGACAGCAAGGTCATCATCCCTCGTGAGAACGGAGGTCGATCTTCTGCAGCCAGCGTGCGTTGTATGAAAGACGGCTCTGGTTCTTCCGGCGGCGGCAGTACTACCGTTGAGGTCAAGAGCGTTACCGTAAACCCCAATCCGGCTAGCGTGGCCCAGTATCGTTCTGTCCAGCTTTCTGCGGACGTGGCGCCCACCAATGCTACAAATAAGGCCATTACGTGGAGCAGCGCAAACGTCAATATCGCAACGGTTGATGTCTCTACCGGTCTTGTGAAGGGTGTTGCAATGGGTACTGTCAAAATCTATGCAACAGCAGCCAATGGAGTCAAGGGTGAATGCGATGTTACCGTAACGGCCCCGGAAGAAACAGACCTCTCTGCAACCTCGTACGGAGCAGCCAACTGTTATGTGGTTTCCGCTTCCGGACCTTACTGCTTCCGTGCGGTAAAGGGCAATACCAGTACGGCCGTGGCCGCTTCTTATGTCCGCACCCTGTGGCAGAGCTACTGTACGGATTCTTACGATTCTGAGGCTCCGGTCATAAACAACGTCAGCTATTCAAACGGTACCGTTTTCTTCTCCGTTCCTGCCAATATGAAGAATGGCAATGCAGTGATCGCAGCGTACGACAGCAACGATAATATCCTTTGGAGCTGGCATATCTGGGCCTGCAAGGATTACGACCCCGAGGCAACAAAGCATACTTATAAGAACAATGCCGGTGTTGTAATGGACCGCAACCTTGGTGCAACCACCACTGTAGGCAAGGCGGATGGCTCCCTCGGCCTGCTTTATCAGTGGGGGCGCAAGGATCCTTTCCTCAACTCAGCAAAGTGCCATGCTGCAGTCAATACGGTGTCGTCTTCCAATGCATGGACGATTGTAGACCAGGGCACGCTGGATTATTCCATCAAGCATCCTATGGCATTTATGACATCTGGCGGCGGCGACTGGCTTACTGAGTCTACTGCGACTCTTTGGAGTGCGTCAACAAAGACCCAATACGACCCTTGCCCTCCCGGATGGCGGGTCCCTGCCGGCGGATCCAACGGTTTGTGGGCCAAGGCCGCAGGTGGCACCAGTGCTACAAATGCTTACGATACAGGCAGGCTTGGTGTGTCTTACACAATCTTTACTGAAACCGGCACCGTGTGGGTTCCCTTCTCGGGGTACCGCCTTTTCACCAATGGCAATCTTTCAGCCATTGGAGGCCAGTTGTTCTTGTGGTCAGGTTCTTCCAAGGGCAGCAATGCCTATGTGCTGTTCCAGTCTTCAGGTTCCGATGTGCTGACAGCAGAGGATATGGAAAAGGCTTCTGGTTGCGCTGTGCGTTGCGTACACCAGTAACAATAGTCATTACTTTTGGAGAATTCCGGAAAATTGCGTAATATTGCATATTGTAAAGCAAGCGTAAAATTTAACTACCAATATTAAGTATGAAAAAATTAATCTTAGTTATCGCTTCCGTACTTGCCCTCAGCGCAGGTGCATTTGCACAGGATACTTTCTATCCCGGCCTTACTCTGGGCCTCAAGGGCGGCGCTTCCCACACCATCGGAGAGACCAACGACTTCTTCAAGCTCGTTTCTCCTTCCGCAGCTCTCGACCTTGGCTATCAGTTCAGCCCCGCATTCGGCGTACGTCTGGATGTATCCGGCTGGCAGGGTAAAGGCTGGTATGCCCTCGTAAACGAAGGCTACAGCTTCAACTATGCACAGGCAGCTCTCGATGTAACCGTAGATCTTCTCAACCTCGGCGGATATAAGGCTCGTCTTTTCAATCCTTATGTATTCCTGGGTGTTGGTGGCGTAGGCTATCTTGCCAACGGCGCAGAGCAGGCTAAGCTCCCTACAGTCAACAAGTACTGGACTCCCACCGCATTCAACACCGTAGTCCGTGGTGGTGCCGGTGTGGACATCCGTCTCAACGACCTTCTCGCAATCGAGATCGAGGCTGTAGAGAACGGTCACTCAGACAAGTTCAACTCCAAGACCGGCGACTATCTTGATCATCAGATCTCCCTGCTCGCAGGCCTCAAGTTCAACTTTGGCCAGGCAGCCGGTGTAAAGAAGGCAAATGAGGCAGCCGCAGCAGCCGCAGCCGCAGCAGCCGCTCAGGCAGCAGCAGCAAAGGCCGCAGCAGACAAGGCTCTTGAGGATGCAATCGCAGCCGCTCAGAAAGCTATCGAGAACGCTCAGAAGGCCCTTGCAGAGAACGACTTCCTCCCTGAGGACGTAGCCGCTATCAACGACGCAATCAACGCTCTCAAGAAAGCCATCGCAGACAAGGACATCGACGCCATCAAGGCCGGCACCAAGGCTCTTAACGACGCCGTAGACGCCGCCCGCAAGAACAAGGCAGACGCAGACGAGGCAGCCCGCAAGGCCGCAGAAGAGAAAGCAGCTGCAGAGAAGGCCGCCTATGAGGCAGCCAAGGCAGACGCTCTCGCAGGCGCACAGGCAGCCAAGAACAACAAGATCGTCTACTACGTAATCGGCAAGTGGGACATCCGCAACCAGGAGCGCTACAAGATCAACAACCTGCTCAAGCAGCTCAAGGCCGACCCTGAGCTCAAGGCAGTCCTCTGCGGCTTCGCAGACAAGGAGACCGGTACCACCGACGGCAACTGGGTACTCTCCGAGAACCGCGCCAACATCGTTTCCGAGGCACTCCAGGCTGCAGGCATCCCTGCAGAGCGCATCGAGACCTACTGGTTCGGCGACACCGAGCGCATCTCCAAGATCGCAGAGAAGAACCGCGCAACCGTTCTTCTTACCAAGTAAGAGTTTGAATCTCAAATAACAAAAAGCTTGGTCCGCACAGGGCCAAGCTTTTTTTAAGACCGATGCAAGAAATCCGCAACATAGCTATCATCGCCCACGTAGACCACGGCAAGACAACGCTGGTGGACAGGATGATTTATCAGGCCAATCTGGTTCGCCAGCCGGAGAACCTTGGCCAGCTCATCCTCGACTCCAACGACCTCGAGCGCGAGAGGGGAATTACCATCCTCGCCAAGAATGTGTCCGTCATTTACAAGGGCGTAAAGATCAATATCATAGACACTCCCGGCCATAGCGACTTTGGCGGCGAGGTGGAGCGTGTGCTCAACATGGCGGACGGCGTGCTGCTGCTTGTAGACGCGTTCGAAGGCTGTATGCCCCAGACCCGCTTCGTGCTGCAGAAGGCCATCAATATGGGCAAGAAGCCCATCGTGGTCATCAATAAGGTAGACAAGCCCAACTGCCGCCCGGACGAGGTGCAGGAAGAGGTGTTCGACCTTATGTTCAACCTGGACGCCACCGAGGAGCAGCTGGACTTTACAACGGTGTACGGCTCTGCCAAGCAGGGCTGGATGTCGCTGGATTGGCGCAAGCCAACCGATAACATCACCCCGCTGCTGGATACCATCCTTGAAGTTATTCCCGCTCCGCCGGTGGTGGAGGGTACGCCGCAGATGCTCATATCGTCTCTGGAGTATTCGCCCTACGTGGGGCGTATAGCCGTTGGCCGCGTAACCAGGGGAGAGCTCCGCTCTGGCAGCACCATCAGCCTCTGCAAGCGCTACGACGTGGTGCAGAAGCAGAAAATCAAGCAGCTGATGGTATTCGAGGGCCTTGGCAAGACGGCCGTGGAGACCGTCGGCTGCGGCGACATCTGCGCCGTGGTGGGCATAGACGGCTTCGAGATCGGAGACACCATCGCCGATGCTGAGAATCCGGAGGCCCTGCCGCCCATCGCCATAGACGAGCCTACTATGAGCATGCTCTTCTCCATCAACAACTCGCCCTTCTTTGGCAAGGACGGCAAGTATGTTACGTCCCGCCACATCAAGGAGCGTCTGGAGAAAGAGCTGGAGAAGAATCTAGCTCTGCGCGTCAAGCCGGGCCTGAGTGCAGATACGTTTGTGGTGTACGGCCGCGGTGTGCTGCATCTTTCCGTGCTCATAGAGACAATGCGCCGCGAGGGATTCGAGCTCCAGGTGGGTCAGCCCAAGGTGCTGGACAAGACCATCGGCGGCCAGAGGTGCGAGCCTATAGAAGACCTCAGCATAGAGGTGCCCGAGGCGTTCGTAGGCGCGGCAATAGAGATTTCTACACGCCGCAAGGGCGCCCTCATACGTATGGAACCCCGTGGAGACCGCACTCTGCTGGAGTTTGAAATCCCTACCCGCGGCCTGATGGGTCTCCGCTCCAACCTGCTGACTGCCAGCCAGGGAGAGGCCGTCATAGCCCATCGCTTCAAGGAGTATCAGCCCTATAAGGGAGAGATCGAGCACCGCAACAACGGCTCGCTCGTGTCGCTCGAGACAGGGGAGGCCATAGCCTATTCCATCAACAAGCTGCTGGACCGCGGACGCTTCTTCGTAGAACCCGGAGAAGAGATTTACTGCGGCCAGGTAGTAGGGGAGCACACACGAGAGAGAGATCTCAATATCAACATCTGCAAGACCAAAAAGCTCACCAATGTGCGTGCTGCCGGCTCTGACGAGAAGATAATACTTCCTCCCGCGATTAAGTTCTCCCTGGAAGAGGCCCTCGAGTATATTCAGGACGATGAGTTTGTAGAAGTTACGCCTCATCATATGCGTATACGCAAGATTTTGCTCGATCCTCTTGCCCGCAAAAGAAATAGTGACAACGAAGATTGTTAATCCCCGAAATTTTTATTACCTTTGCAACCCTTTATAGTCAAACTGCACGGTTTGGGCCCCGCAACCACGGAGTTCGACCGCCAAATCGGCAAGGAGTTCTTTGACAGCTTCGGCAACCCAGACATCCTGGAGGCCAGTCTTGACGTCTGTTGCGACATCGTGCGTCACGGTGTAACGGTAGATGTAGACTGCTCCATAGAAGGCTCGGTAACGGTCCCGTGCGACCGCTGCCTCGAGCCTCTGGAGATAGCAATCGAGACAGGTTTCTCAGAAACCTACGCCCCCGAGGAGGACGAGCTCGACTTCAACCAGGACGTCTACGACTACGTCTGCACGGCACTCCCGCTGCAGCGCGTGCACGAAGATGGCAAATGCAACCCCGAGACTATAAAGTATTTAAGCAAATAAGTAATAATTATTAAATAGTACAACAATGGCACATCCGAAACACAAACTCTCCAAGCAGAGAAGAGACAAGAGGCGTACCCACGACTTCGCTCCCGTCCCCACTCTGGCCACCTGCCCCAACTGCGGCGCCACGGTGATGTATCACCGCGTATGCCCTGAGTGCGGCTACTACAGAGGTCGTCAGATCATCGTCAAGAGCGCAGAGTAAGCGCCCCTGATGGCTCCTTAGTTCAACGGATAGAACGGAGGTTTCCTAAACCTTAAATAGTGGTTCGATTCCACTAGGGGCTACGAATAAAGCCAGGCAAGCGCCTGGCTTTATTCGTAGCTCCCGATTACCCTGCGCCACTATCTATTCCACCACGCAGAACATATCATATGCATAGTCAGAATCAAGTGTAAACAACTGATTGTCATTCTTGTAAATGCGATACCATGTGGCCACATAAACATCACCCGTGGACGTGACAACCAGAGGACGAAAATCTTCTTTGTTGTTTTCGAAACAGCCTCCGCCTTTTTGCTCAAGCGTCCGAATGACG
>JAFZXV010000057.1 GCA_017616595.1 Bacteroidales bacterium | reverse complement strand
GGGGTGCAGGGGGATAATAGAACGAGGGCCGGCCCGCAGGCCGACCCTCGTTCTTCTAGCGGTCGCGTGCGACTGCTAGAAGAACCGAGCGCGGTTATCCTTGACGTCGGCCTTGTCCATCATCACGGAGTTGATCATCTGCGTGGTGTAGCGGACCTTCTGGGACTCGTAGGCCTTGGCGTCGTCTTCTGTGTAGAAGGAGCCTGCCTGGCGGCCGGTAACCTTGAACATATAGACGCATGCCTGACCGGCAACGGGGCCGCAGATCTCTCCCTCGGGAGCGGCTGCAATAGCACCCACGAGCGCGGGCTCGAGCACGGAACCGGACTGAGAGAAGAATGCGATATCTTCTTTGCTGTTGGAGGCAACGTTAAGGGCGGCTGCCATCTCCTCAAGGGAGGTCATACCCTCAACCTTGGCTGCCACGTTCTTGCAGGTGGCCTTCTGGAGCTTCTCTGTGCGAAGGATGTCGGCAATGGAAGCTGCGGCCTCGGAGACGGGCTTGTAACCCTCTTCGCGGATGTCTTTGAGGGCGACCACAAAGAAGAAGTTGTTGTTGACGGTAATGATGTTGGAAGCCTTGCCCTTCTTGTTGTCGTATACCCAGCGGGTGATTTCCTTGGCCTGGCTCACGGAACCGTAGTTGGCGGTTGCCTCGGTTACGTTGTTCATGGTGTGGGAATACACTCCGGTGGAGTCGATGGCCTTCTTGTAGCCCTCGTAGGTGCCGCCTGCGATGGTTGCAAAGCGGTTGGCCTTGGCGTAGAACTCGTTGAAGGTCTCTTTGCTGGCAAGGGCGGTCTTCTCGAGGATGGCGACCTGCTTCTTTGCAACGGGCTTGGTGCGCTTGGTAACCACCACTACGTGAGAACCGTACTGGGTGTTGAGCACGAAGGGCTTGTTAAGCTCTGCGGTAACGCAGCTCTCGAAGCCGGGGATGGTGTAGGTCTGGGTGAACCAGCCGAGGTTGCCCAGCTCGCCGTCTGCTGCGGAGCTCTGGTCTGCGGAATAGAGAGCCACGAGGCTGGAGAAGTTGCCACCCTTGGCTACTACCTGCTGGAGGCTGTCTGCCTTCTGGCGTGCGCCTGCACCCTGAAGGAGGATGTGCTTCACATACACGGAGTCGGGCACGTTGGCAGAACCGGTAACCTTTACGCTGCGGAAGACGTTGCCGTTACGGTAGACGGGAGATACGCCGTTGCCGCCGCCGAACACGAAGTCGTTGACCTCGGAAGAAACGGTGTTGAGCTCACCCGGCTTGTACCAGCGCTCGGTGTAGGACTGCTCGGAGTTGCGGAGCATGAAAGCCTTGATGTTGGGAGTGCTTGCAAACTCAGCAAGGAGAGACTCCATCTCGTCGCTGGTGGCGGCGATGTCCGTAGCGGAAGGAACGACCTCATACACTACGTACTCGATATCGCGGCCTGCAGCCTGCTTGTAGTTGTCTTTATGGGCCTTGTAGTACTTCTGGATCTCCTTGGCGCTGACGGAAACGGTGCTGTCGTTGTAGTCCATGGGGATGAGGAGGTACTCTACGGAAGCGGTGGTGTTGGCCTCTTCCACTGCACGGTTGACCATTACCTGAGGCATATAGTCCGCTGCGGAGAACAGTGCGGTGTACTTGTCGTAGTATTTCTGGGTGAGCACGGAGTTCTGGAGATAGTTCCAGAAGGTCTTGAGGCTGCCGGAATTGTCCATTCCGACGGACTGCACGAACTCGCGGAGGACGTCGGCGGAATATGCGCCGGTCTCGTCTGCGAATGCAGCGTTGGTTGCCAGCACGGGCGAGATGTTGTTGCCGGTGGTGAGATCTATCATCTCATCCTCGCCAACGCGGATGCCTGCTGCCTTGGCGTTCTCCACAAACATATACCTGTCTACGAAGTCCTGCCAGGCGGCGTTGCGGATCTGCTGCTGAGCCTGCTCGTTCTGTACGCTGGAGCCGGTTGCTACCTGATGAATGGTGGTGAATTTGTCTACATTCTCCTGGAAGTCTGTGTAGGAGACTCTCTTGCCGGCAATGCTGCCGACGTCGTACTTGGACGAAAGGTTGCGGAGAGCGCCCTCGAGGGTTCCGGGATCGATGATAAATGAAAGGAGGGCCAGAGCGATGATAATGGAAATCGCAAGGCCGAATTTTACGCGAATTTTCTGAAGAACCGCCATTGTATTTTATCTTTTAATTTTTTATTTCCAAAGTAATGGGCCGCGAAGATACTAATTTTTTGGGAAAGCACCAATAAAATTCACAGAATCAATAACAACAAGGGTAGAATCACGCTCCGGAATGGCGTAACTGTTGAACGGTTTGTGGAGAATAGAGTTGCGCGCGTGGTCGTCGGAACGCATCCCGTAGCCTTGCATAAAACCGTCGTGCGAGTACATTTTTACGTAGCAGTCTGTGTATATCTCCTTGCGGGTTTCGTCCCAGTAGATGGTATCCGTCTCTATGGCCTCGTGCTTGATAACATTGTTGATTACCACGTTGCCGAATGCCGACCAAACGTCGCTTGTGCGGCCGGTCTTGTCTACCTGATGCTTGGCGTTGTCGGAAAAAATGACGCTCTCCAGCAGGCCGTCCTCGTTATAGGAATATACGGAAAGCCCGCCGGGAAAGAGGTCTATCTTGGAGGTGTCGTTGTCGTAGGTTTCCATTATGGGGGCCTCGAAGCGCATCTCTATCTTGCCGTTCCTGGACTGCACGGCAAACATCTCCCTGAGCGTCTGCACGGGGGTGTGCGACAGGTCCAGCCTGTCCGCCTCGCGGAGATTGCCCCCACAGGATACGACAATACTGGCAAGCGCGCAAACGCTTGCCAGTATGCATATTGTCTGTGTCTTGCGGCTCAAGGCTACTTGACCGTACGGACGGTCGTGGTTGCCCTCATTCCTCCGCAGGCTACGGTGTAAGACTGACCGTTGGTTACATCATACATAAATGCATCTGCTGCCGGAGGGAAGTACTTGCTGTACTGGGCAATGTAGCGGTTGGCGTCGTCTGCGAGGCTGGGGTCTGCAGCCTTGGCCTTGTTCATGTAGTCGCAAGCCACCCAGTAAGGAGCCCTGCGGGCGATCTCGTCGCCGCCGCAAGTGGTGGAGCCCCAGATGGTTCCGATGAGCAGATAGGCCTTGCCTGCAAGGGTCTCGTCCATTGCGGGAACCTTGGATGCAGCCTCAAAGGCGGTTGCGGAACGGCCGTTCTTGAAGCAGTACACTGCAAGCTCGTACAGGTATGATGCGTCCTGCTTGGTGTCTGAATCTTCGCGGTCGATTGCCTCCTGCATGTACTTCACTGCGTTGGCCACGTTGCCCTTTGCGGAGTGGAGCTTATACAGATAGTAAGCTGCCGCTGCCGAAGGCTCGAGGTTGTACATGGTGGTAACTGCATTGAGGAACAGGTCGTTGCTGTTGCAATCCTCTGCCAGAGAGAGCATCTTGACGATGTTGGTGGCAAGGGCGAGGTCGTTGGGATTGGCCTCGTAGCGGGGACCGAACAGCTCGAGCAGCTGGTCGCAGCTTGCTACCTTGCTGGTTGCCAACAGGTTCTCGATGTTGGTACGGAAGTCGGCAATCTGGGTCTTCTCTATATCGGATGCAGGAACGATGGCGTCCAGCAGCTCGATATTCCTCTGATAGAGGTTGAGAACCTCCTCGGTGCCGAGGGATCCGGCGTTGTGAAGGTCTACCGCGGTCTTGAAGTCGTTGAAGAGGACGGATGCCTTGGTCTTGTCTCCAAGGGAGGTGATGACACCCTCGTAGATGTCGTATACCCTCTTGCTGTCCTTGACGTACTTGGCTGCGTAAGTGGCCTTGTTGTTAAGCGCCGTAACTGCATATTTAGGATACAGTTCAGCCCTCTGGTCCTGGAGCGTAAGCAGGGTGTCCACCAGGCCGGCGACTACCTCGGGATTCTTCGCGTTCTTGGCGATGAGGCGGGACACGAGGTCGGAACCGTGGATAAGCAGGTTCTGGCTGCAGGTAGGAGGGCACAGTTTGTATGCTTCGCGCCAGTTGGGGGTGGCGTCGTCATAGTTCTTCTGCTTGTAGTACTCCGTGTAGTAGGAGAGATACTTGACGCACTCTGTTGCATTCTCGCCGTACTTGCTCATATCCTGTGCGGATACGCGGGCTGCGGGGAGAACCATCATCAGGCTGATTGCTGCTAAAAATACTCTTTTCATATCAATCGGTTTTATTGCTTAATCGTATGAGAATTTCTGGAACCAAATGTCAAACAGGTTGAATCCGACAGAGAAATTTATGTACCTTTCCCTTATCATATCACCCTTCAATGAGCCTCTCTGTCCAAAGTCTATGCCAAAAGTTATTCCGTTGTACCAGCGGAAGACCGGAAGAGTGGCTCCCAGCGTGATTCCGGCGGCATTTACGGGTGCTCCGTCGAGCAAGTAATACTCGTTTTTCCAGTAGGCTCCGGCGCGATATGCTATCTTGCGCCAGTAGTAACGGATGTCGCTGCGGTTGGGCACGTATTCGACTCCGAGGCGGTAAGATTCCGAGAGGGTGGTGGTGAATACCGAGTGTCCTGCTCCTGCCGTAATGTTGCCGGTAAAGGCCTCCGCCTTGTCCAGCCTGGAGTTCCGCCAGTCGGAACGGGTGTAGTCGAACTCGACCATCAGCTTGTCTGCGTAGCTGAAGCTCAGGCCGATGCCTTTCTCGCTCGCAAGGGAGACGCCGTCGGGCGTGCCTTTGCGGTAGTACAGGGTATCCGATGCCGCCGTGCCGGTGGAATAACGGTAGCTCTCCGTATAGCCGCCGAGCTTTGCCGCCGTCTTGTATGTAGCGCCGAGCGTAAGGGACGCCTTGGTGCCCAGGGGCTGCTCGTACTGGATGCCTAACTTGCCCGCAGGTGCCTGGATCTGGAGGATATGGCCGTTGCTGGCGCCGTTGTAGGATGCATCCGAAAACGTCTCTATGTAGGTCTTCTCCGTCTTTCCGAAGTAGTAGATGAACTCCGCGCCCAGGGAAAGCCTGCGCCGGAAGGTGACGCCCGCCGCGGCGAAAAGCTGATAGAGGCTTCCCTGCCCCGCAGCCGCATAACTGATGTTGCCGGTGCGGCCGATTATGGAAGGATCCGTTACGCTGTAGGAATAGCCATAACCGGTGCTGCTGAGGGGCATGACGCCCACCATCATGGCAGACGAACGCCAGATGGGGAAGGAAAGCATTATATCACCGATGTTGGCGGTATTGGAGGCCGAACGGAGGTCTCCCTGGCGGAACATTTTGTTGTCCTGGAAAATGGAGTAGTCGGCCATGAAGGCGAGGGAGTCGCGAGCCGTTACGGCAGCCGGGTTGAGCGGATTGAGAAAGCGGTGGCTGCGGGATGCAATTCCCACGCCGCCCATGGATTTGTTGTACGCCGTTCCCGGGGAGGCAAGGTCTCCTACTCCGAAGATAGAGTATGGGGTATAGCTGCCGAAGGTCTGGGCGGAAAGGCTCAGACCGGACGCCGCAAGCAACACCGCTGCAGCGAGCAGGCTATTGAATATTCTTCTTGACATATTCGTCGGTGATTATGGCAAGGCCCATCAATCCGAGATTACAAACTACAAAGATGGAATTTTTCATCCGCTTGGCAAAATAATTTGCGTCGCCGCCCGTAAAAATCAGGATATTCTGGGGATTTGACCGTATATAACCGTCTATTTCAAACTTTATACCCGAAATTACTCCGGACTCTATGGAGGATATTCCGGAGTTGCCGGGGAACTTGCTGTCGGACGGCATGTTTACCAGGGGCAGAGCCCTGGAATAACGGTTGAGGGCCTTGAAACGGGTGCGGCAGCCTAGGGATATGTTACCCCCGAGGTATGAGCCGTCGCTCCCGAGAAAATCTATGGTGAGGGTTGTGCCGAAGTCGAATACAGTGCAGGCTTTGCCCTTGAACAGATAGCTTACGGCAACCAGGGACGAGGCGCGGTCGTACGTCAGGTAGTCCGGAAGACCGTACGACGACAGGGCGCCTGGGTGCGACTTGTCTAGCAGAAGCAGGTTCTGGCATATTCCGGTGAGGATGTTCTCTTCTTCCGGCGTAATGTCCCGCACTGCAACCACGGCAAGCACCAGAGGGGTTTGCTTTTCAGTGAGGGAGCAGATGAAATCCATCACCCTTTCTCCCTGGTAACGGAAAGTCTTGCCCAGCACGGAACCGTCCGACCAGGCAGCCTTGACTGCGGTGTTGCCTATTTCTATTAAAAGATTCGACACTTTATTAATGACAAGCCTGCAAAGTTAGGAATTTTATTCCAACTTACTAAGTATTAGCCTGGCTTTTTGTAAAGAGTCTACGTTGCGGGTAACCAGTTTGAGCCTTCCCTTACTCTGTTTGAACTCAAGTGAATACACTCCGGAGTTGACCTTGTCTATTACCCGGGTGAATACATTGGACTGGAAATAAGGAGACATCTGGTTGGCTATGAAGAATGCTATGAACATTCCGTTCTTAACGACTATCTTGTCGAACCCCAGGCGCGCCCCGGCGTTTCTGATTTTCACAACCTCGAACAGATTCTCCACCTCTGGCGTCATATGGCCGAAGCGGTCTTGCAGCTGAACCTTGAACAGTTCTATCTCCTTATCTGAAGAAAGGGAATCAAGCTGCTTGTAAATCCTTATCTTTTCGGCCGTTATATCTATGTAGTCATCCGGTATGAGCGCCTGCTGGTCTGTTTCCACAACGCAGTCTGTGGTAAAGGAACCGCGGTCGCTGCGCGTAACCAGGCCGGATTCCACGCCCAGTTCCTCCATAGCCTCGGCAAGGATCTTCTGGTAGGTTTCAAAGCCCATGTCGCTTATGAATCCGCTCTGCTCCGCGCCCAGCAGGTTGCCGGCTCCGCGGATGTCCAGGTCTTGCATTGCGATGTTGAAGCCGCTCCCGAGGTCGCTGAACTCCTCTATTGCCTTGAGGCGCCGGCGCGCGTCGTCCGTAAGCGTTGTGAGGGGCGGGACGATGAGGTAGCAGAAAGCCTTGCGGTTAGACCTGCCCACGCGGCCGCGGAGCTGGTGCAGGTCGCTCAGTCCTATGTTCTGCGCCTGGTTGATGATGATGGTGTTGGCATTGGGAATATCCAATCCGTTCTCTATTATGGTAGTGCAGAGCAGCATGTCGTAATCGCCCCTTATGAATTCCAACATCCTGTTTTCCAGTTCTTTGGACTCCATCTGCCCGTGCGCCACGCATATCTTCATATCCGGAACCAGGCGGTGCAGGATTTCGTAGATGGCAGGGAGTTCCTCCACTTTGTTGTGCAGGAAAAACACCTGCCCGCCGCGGTTCAGCTCGTAGTTTATTATGCTGCGGATCTCGTCCTTGTCGAACAGAATTATTTCCGTCTGGATAGGGATGCGGTTGGGCGGAGGGGTGTTGATGATGCTGAGGTCGCGCGCGCCGAGCAGCGAGAACTGGAGCGTGCGCGGGATGGGGGTGGCGGTAAGCGTAAGAGTATCTACGGCGGAGCGCAGCTGGCGCAACTTCTCCTTTGCGGCCACGCCGAATTTCTGTTCCTCATCTATAACCAGCAGTCCGAGGTCTTTGAATACAAAACTGTCCGACAGAATCTTATGGGTGCCGATGAGTATATCTATCTTCCCTTCTTCCAGGCGCTTGCGTATGTCTGCAAGTTCCTTTGCCGTGCGCAGGCGGCTGACGTAGTCTATCGTGCACGGCAGGTCTTTGAGGCGCTCGGAGAAGGTTGTGAAGTGCTGCAGGGCGAGGATGGTGGTAGGCACGAGCACGGCAGTCTGCTTGCCGTCGGTGGCTGCCTTGAACGCGGCTCGGATTGCTATTTCCGTCTTACCGAATCCAACGTCACCGCAGATCAGGCGGTCCATCGGGCAGGTGTCTTCCATGTCGCGCTTTACCGCCTTGGACGCCAATTCCTGGTCCGGGGTATCCTCGTACATGAAAGACGATTCGAGTTCTTCCTGAAGATAAGTATCCGGAGAATACGCGAATGCCTTGGATGCCTTGCGGCGGGCGTAAAGCTGGATAAGGTCCTTGGCGATGTCTTTGACGCGCGATTTGGCGTTGCCCTTGAGAGTCAGCCAGGTCTTGGATCCGAGCTTGTTTATCCTGGGCGGCTCCCCTTCCCTTGAGCGGAAGCGGGATATCTTATGCAGCGCATGCACGGATACAAACACCACGTCGCCGTCTTTGTAGGTAAGTTTGACTACCTCTTTGATGCGGCCGAAGTCGTCTTTCAGCCTCACCAGGCCGCCGAACACTCCCACGCCGTGGTCTATATGCACCACGTAATCCCCTATATTGAACGAGTTAAGGTCGTTTATGGTGAGCTGTTCCGTCTTTTCTACGCTGCGGCGCAGGCTCACACGGTGGAAGCGGTCGAATATCTCGTGGTCCGAATAATAGCAGACCTTGTCTTGCCGGTCTATGAATCCGTTGTGGATGTTCTTGCCTTTTACGAACTCCGGAATCAATCCTCCGTTCTGGGAAAGGATAGACTGAATGCGGTCCAGCTGATTGGCCTTGTCTCCGAATATCAGCACCCTGTATCCGCTTTCCATTTTTTCCCGGATGTCTTCCGTAAGGATCTCGAAGTTCTTGTTGAATACCGGCTGGGGGGCGATGTCAAAAGATATTGCATCGCAGTTCTGCCTGTTAAGGGGAGTGTCTATGAACACCCTTTTAAAGCCGGAGGTCAGCGGGAAGAATTCCTTATCCTTATACATATCGGAGGAATCCAGCCACAGCAATGAATCCTGCGGGAGCACCTCGAGGATGCTGTTGCCGTCTGATGCCCCTTCCGAAATGGCGGAAGAAACGATGTCGGCCTTGTCGCACTCCTCCCTGGAGAGCTGCGTATTGCAATCGAACAGATGGATATTCTCAACCTCATCGCCCCAGAAAGATATCCTGAAAGGATGGTTGCGGGAATAAGAGAATATGTCTATTATGGAACCGCGTATGGCAAACTGGCCTGGATTGGAAACGAAATCTACCCTTTCAAAGCCCTTGGAAGCCAGCTTTTCCGCCAGCTGCTCATGAGAAATCTCCTGCCCCTTCTTGATGTTCAGAACAGAATCCTTAAGGGCCTTGCCGCCCGGAATCAACTCCTCCAGCGCCTCAGGATACGTTACTACAAACAGCTTTTCCTTCTTTGCCGCAAGAATCTTCTCCACCGCGGCAGTACGCTGCACGCTCAAAGAAGATTTATAATTGCTCCTCTCTATATTCTTTCCGGAAGATGGTAAGAAAAACACGGAATCCCCGCTCGTCAGACCATACAGATCAGAAGAACAATACTCCGCCGCCTCCCTGTTGGGAAGGATTATAAAGTTAACGCAATCCCCCGCAACCTCACTTACCACAAACCACCTCGCAGACAAAAACAACCCCTTGCAGAATATCTCCTTCTCATTGGATATCCTGCCCTTCAGTAACAGAGTAGTTTTACTGTTCACTAACTAAGTATCAGTTTATGATTATTTCTATATTAGCTAATTAATGTATTGATTATAAATATTTTATAATCACAGGTTTTAAAAAATTACTTCCTCATTCTGGAACGTGGCCGCCCGTGGCCTATGAACGGGAGGGGCCCACAAGCGTAGCGCAGTGGGAGGGACGAGGACCCGGAGGGTCCGAAGGTGGAAGAATGAGGAAGGTAATTTTTTAAAACTACCATATTGTTAATAAAGTTGTTTATAACTCCGGGGTTTTGCAGTTGATAAGTCTGGTGCGTAACTATTTAACAGTCTGAAAAAATTCTGCCAACAAGGTTTTTAACGTTCTTAATAGTTTTAAAGTATTGATATTCAGGGATGGAATTCAGCTATTAACATTTCAACCAAATAATAAAACAACAACAGATTAAAAATAAAAAGAACTATATTTGTAATTGTAAAGGATACGCCAATGACCGACTTCAACCCACACAATACAAACGAAGGCAAAGATAAGGATTTAGACGGAATAATCAGACCCCGGGAACTGGAAGATTTCACAGGACAGAACGAAATAGTATCCAATCTGAGAATCTACATCCAGGCGGCAAAGATGAGGGGTGAGGCTCTGGACCATACACTCTTTCACGGTCCTCCCGGCCTGGGCAAAACCACCCTCGCCCACATCATCGCCAACGAGATGGGCGTAAATATGAAGATCAGCTCCGGCCCGGTTCTGGACAGGCCAGGAGACCTTGCCGGACTTCTTACTTCCCTGGAAAGCGGAGACGTACTGTTTATAGACGAGATTCACCGACTTTCTCCCGAGGTAGAGGAATACCTCTACTCCGCCATGGAAGACTATGTGATTGATATAATGATAGATAAGGGCCCCGGAGCCCGCTCGGTGCGCATCTCCCTCAATCCTTTCACACTCGTTGGTGCCACCACCCGCGCCGGCCTCCTGACGGCCCCGCTCCGCGAGCGCTTCGGCATCAACTGCGGCCTTGAGTATTACGACACAGACCAGCTCGTAAAGATAGTAAAGCGCAGCGCCGTCATCCTCAAGATAGGAATAGACAACGACGCCGCCCGGGAGATTGCCCTCCGCAGCCGTGGTACGCCCCGTATCGCCAATGGCCTCCTGAAGAGGGTGAGGGACTTTGCCCAGGTTATGGGAGACGGCCACATCGACCTCAAGATAGCCCGTTACGCCCTGGATAAACTCAACATAGACACCCGCGGACTGGACGCTATAGACAACAAGATACTGCGTACCATAATCAATACTTTCAAAGGGGGTCCTGTGGGAGCCAACACAATTGCAACGGCAATAGGAGAAGACCAGGGAACCTTTGAAGAAGTGTACGAGCCGTTCCTCATTAAGGAGGGGTTCATAGTGCGTACACAGCGTGGACGCATAGCCACAGAGCTGTCTTACAAACACCTCGGGCTGCAGAAAGAGCCGGAAGAAGGCAGTTTGTTCACGGAGTGATTGGAGTTGTGAGTAAAAATCATTAATATTGTGAGATTATTCGAATACCAATTAATAATAATACAATGGCCGATAAATTAATTTCTAAGATTCCTGACGGACCTTTAGCCCAGAAATGGACCAAACGCAAGTCAGAAATTCACCTCGTGAGTCCCAACAACAAGCGCAAGCTGGAAATCATCGTAGTCGGTACCGGCCTTGGCGGCGCATCCGCGGCTGCCTCCCTCGGCGAGCTTGGCTACAACGTTAAGATTTTCTGCATCAGCGACTCCCCCCGCCGTGCGCACTCCATCGCCGCGCAGGGCGGTATCAACGCAGCCAAGAATTACCAGAACGACAACGACTCCGTCTACCGCCTCTTCTACGACACCATCAAGGGAGGAGACTACCGCGCCCGCGAGGCAAACGTCTATCGTCTGGCAGAAGTAAGTGCCGCAATTATCGACCAGTGTGTTGCCCAGGGCATTCCGTTCGCCCGCGAGTACGGCGGCTACCTTGCCAACCGTTCCTTCGGCGGAGTGCAGGTAAGCCGTACGTTCTACGCCCGCGGCCAAACCGGCCAGCAGCTGCTCCTCGGAGCGTATGCATCGCTCAACAAAGAGATTGCCGCCGGCACCGTTAAGGCATACCCCCGCCATGAGATGCTGGACCTCGTGGTAGTTAACGGAGAGGCCAAGGGTATCATCACCCGCAACCTCGTAACCGGCCAGCTGGAGCGCTTCGGTGCGCACGCCGTCATCATCGCCACAGGCGGATATGGAAACACCTACTTCCTCTCCACCAACGCAATGAATTCCAACGGCTCAGCTGCATTGCAGTGCTATAAGAAGGGTGCGTATTTTGCCAACCCCTGCTTTGCGCAGATCCATCCCACCTGCATCCCCGTACACGGAGACCAGCAGTGCAAGCTCACCCTCATGAGTGAGTCTCTGCGTAACGACGGCCGTATCTGGGTTCCCAAGAAGATGGAGGACGTCGAGAAACTCCGCAAGCATCAGATCAAGCCTTCCCAGATACCGGAAGAAGACCGTGATTACTACCTCGAGCGCCGCTATCCCGCATTCGGCAACCTCGTTCCGCGCGACGTTGCATCCCGTGCCGCCAAAGAGAGGTGCGACGCTGGCTTCGGCGTCAACGAAACCGGCCTTGCCGTGTTCCTCGACTTTGCAGACGCCATCGCCCGCCTGGGCCATCAGAAAGTGGCCGAGCGCTACGGCAACCTCTTCGAGATGTACGAGAAGATTACCGCTTCTTCCCCTTGGGAGGAGCCTATGATGATTTATCCCGCCATCCACTACACCATGGGAGGTATCTGGGTCGATTACGATCTCCAGACCACCATCCCCGGCCTGTACGCAATCGGCGAGGCCAACTTCTCAGACCACGGCGGCAACCGCCTCGGCGCTTCCGCCCTCATGCAGGGCCTTGCAGACGGATACTTCATCGTTCCAGTTACCATCGGAGACTATCTCTCCAAGAAGTTTGCTGAGCCTAAGACGGATGTTACCATTGCCGAGTTTGACGAGGCTGAGAAGGCCGTACAGGCACGTATAGACAGGCTCCTTTCCATCAAGGGCACAAAGACCGTAGATTCCATACACAAGAGACTCGGTCTGATTATGTGGGACTACGTAGGTATGGCACGCGACAAGGCTGGTCTTGAGAAAGCAATAGGTTTGATTAAAGACCTGCGCAAGGAGTTCTACGAGAACGTCAACGTGCCCGGCACCCAGTTCGAGTTCAATCAGGAACTGGAGAAGGCACTGCGTCTGGAAGACTTCTTTGAGATTGGCGAGCTGATGGCCCGCGACGCCCTCAACCGCAACGAGTCCTGCGGCGGCCACTTCCGTACGGAAAGCCAGACAGAGGAAGGCGAGGCCAAGCGCGACGACGCCAACTACATGTACGTTGCAGCCTGGGAGTATAAGGGAGAAGGCGTAGAGCCCGAGCTCCACAAAGAGCCTCTCGTTTACGAAAACATCAAGGTTATTACCAGAAATTACAAAGACTAATATGGAATTCAATTTAAAGATATGGCGTCAGAAGAACGCCAAGGCCAAGGGCCACTTCGAAACATATCATATTTCTGGTATAGAGGAAGATGCGTCCTTCCTGGAGATGCTCGACATCCTTAACGAGCAGCTTATCCGCGAGGGTTGCGACCCTGTAGCGGTAGAGAAAGGCTGCAAGAGCAGCGGTCCCGTCGCCTTCGACCACGACTGCCGCGAGGGTATTTGCGGTGCGTGCTCGCTTTACATCGACGGCCGTGCCCACGGTCCGGACGATCATGTGACCACCTGCCAGCTCTTCATGCGCCATTTCAAAGACGGCGCAACCATCACGGTGGAGCCCTGGAGGAGTGCCGCATTCCCCGTAATCAAAGACCTTGTGGTAGACCGTACCGCGTTTGATAAGATACTTCAGGCCGGCGGATTCATTTCCGTACGCACAGGCTCCGCACAGGATGCCAACAACATCCTCATTCCTCACGACAAGGCTGAGGAGAGTATGGATGCTGCCGCATGCGTCGGTTGCGGTGCCTGCGTTGCAACCTGCAAGAACGGCTCAGCAATGCTGTTCGTGGCAGCTCGCGTAAGCTCGCTTGCACTCCTGCCTCAGGGCCGTCCGGAGGCCAAGCGCCGTGCCAAGGCAATGGTTGCCAAGATGGACGAACTCGGATTCGGCGGCTGCACCAACACCCGTGCCTGCGAACTTGAGTGTCCTAAGGGCATTACCGTCGCTCACATAGCCCGCCTCAACCGCGAGTTCCTCAAGGCTAAGTTCTCAGACTGAGAAAGGAACAAATAATAAAAATGGGCTGACTATATTTTTAGTCAGCCCATTTGTTTTAATTAATTCGGGTTATTGTCTGTGGAATTGGTGTAATATCGTAATTGTATTCAAATAAGTTGACAGTGCCTGGCGTAGCGGACTGTCCTAAGAACAGGATGTTTATAAAATCATAACCGTCGCTGCTGGTCCCAGGTCTGAGACTTGCTGTTTTTCCATCATCGGACATAATACCCGTTGCCAGGAGGATACCTTCGGTTGATGAATTACTGGTAATACCATTGATATTATACTGGCCGGAAAGCAGCAAGTAAAAACGTCCCATAGCAGGATCGGAGTCCATACCTGTTTTCTGAGATGTTATAAGGAGGTTTCCGCTATTGTCCTCACTGGCGCATGCTGTGAATTCCTGATCCGTAAAGCCTCCAATGCCGCTAATCAGGAGATTGCCGTCGGCTGATTGTGATATTTCCCAGGTATCGTAAAATTCTTCTCCGGTTACACTCCGCCTGCTTACACGCCAGGAACCAATCCAACTTTTATTATCGGAGGAGCCACCTCCATTGCCGCCGTTTTCGGAACCATTGATAGTTATAGTGAAATCGGTTTCCAGGTCGGGTTGCCATGGATTGCTGAGTTTCAGATGAACAGGTATGTTAATCATCCCACGGAATTCAATTTCTGACGTATAATCGATAGTCAGCCAAGGTAAATAGCCTTCCTGGTAGTTGCTGTCGAAATTATATCCATCATCACCGCTATACAGAATCTTAATAATTCTTTTCAACTCGGTAGGAATACCGGAACCGGTCAACTCGAATTCGATATCGTTATTGAAGTGGTATGCCTCCTTTGCACTGACCCCTACAATGTAGCCGTTGCCACCTGTGGTATAAGTGCCTGCCTCGTAGTCAAATGATGAAACGTTTCCGATTATCCATCGTCCTTCCTTTATTACATAGTAGGAAACGCCGTTCGGGCGGTTGTCTTTAAGGTTGACTGTCTGAAACAGCGGAATACGTACTATTTTATGCTCGTCCAATGTTATTGTAATATCTTCAGCAGTAAGATCCTTGAACGGGACCCAGTTAACCAGGGCAAAGGAACTGTAATCAAGATCGACCGAAATATACGTGGCAGATTTCCTTGGGACGCTGAAGCGCGTAGGGATTTCCTTGCCGTTCTGATACAACTTTGCCTTCATGGGTATGAAGCTGTATTCGTTAGTGTTGAAGTAGAATATTGTCTTGTCTACCCAAAGGTCATTATATTTTTTGAATTTCCCAGTGACATTATTGTCGGGGAGGGATTTGTATTCAAGGTCTGAATCTTTATAGACGAATTGGACTTCAAGTCCTTTCTGGTCCATTTCTTCCTGACTGAGTACATTGTCATTACTGTCCACTACGTTGAAAGCCAGTTCTGCAAGGTTTATAATGCCCGGGTCATAATCGGCAAGGGCATGTCGGAAACTGACCCTGTCTGCCGACATTCCGGGGCCTTCTGTATAATAGCGGGGATTTACTTTGGTCCACCATTCTACACTCCCGTCGTTGGAATCAAAGTCATATTTGAAAATAAACGGTTTTTCTTCTTTCTTACTGTTGAATGTGTAATAAGACAGATGCAGGAAGTCATAGTCAGAGTAAGTAACGGGTATTTCATCCTTTATTATAACAACCTTTCCGCTGCATGAGATAGGTCCGAACGGTGTCTCGAAGGTATACGTTCCTACCACCGAAGTGCCTATAGCGGCTTCCCTTTCAGCTTCACTCGCTTTTTCGCTCATCTCAACCTCGATGTAATCATCTACTCCGACGAACAGACCCACACCGTTGCCTCCCTCGAAGGTTACGTCCTTATGAGATTGTTCTATATTGGGAATCATATAGCCGAGCTCGTAGGCTTCTTCTGCAGAAACCTTCTTTCCGTTAATCACATACGCAGGGGTGACGCCTTTGAGGATGGTACGGTACCCGGGCTCCTCTTTATTTTCTTCATTCCTGAATACATCATAGCGCAGATATTGGATTTCCTCTCCGTCTACCTTAGCCAGGCCGTGGCCGTCTTTATCGGGAATATATGGATCCATAAGCAACTCTACAGGTTCCAGGACATTGGGATAGAGGGTGGTGTATGTACTGGCAATTTCGTTTTCGTAGTAGAAGTCTTCGCTTTCTTCATATTCCTCAGAGTCCTGATAATGGTACAGCCTCAATTGGACTGCAAAGGAGGAACGGTTCTGATAAGCCTTCAGGTCGCTGTATTTCCACACAGGAACGGACCAGGAACCCTCGTTGTCTTTGACAGTGGCGTAATGGCTGGGTTGAAGTCCGTTGTTGAGGAAACTCTCGCAGGCTATGTTCTCCGGAAGGACCTTGAATGTAATTTCTCCGGTAGAGGCGTCTGCGGATACTATATCAATTATTCTCATGCCGTAGTCCGGCTCTTCATTTGCTCCGCCGGAACGGGTCTTGAGCGGCTTTACGTCGAGCCAGGCAAAGATGAAATCCCTGCCGAAAGACTTCAAGGCATCACGCCATTCAAGCCAGGACGAATCCAAATTCAGATGGGCGCCATTATGATTCATCCACCTGCCTACTTTCGGGAGCATGCCTTCATACATTTCCGAGTAGAAAGACCGCAAGCCTTCTGCAATTACCGGAGCGTACTGGGAAGGAAGTATCTGATAGGTTATTTCAGTGGGCTGATCGAACAGGACGGCATCGTTTCCGCTCGATATAACAGCGGAATTGACGGTAATTTTGAGGTCGTCGTAGTCGGGAACGTACACAATGCTCTGAATACTCTTGAAGATATTCATTATGTCCATCCTCGGGAGGAATACTACAGTACCGCCTTTGAGGGTAAGATACACATAGTTTTCATCCCATTCCACGCTCTGGAAGAAAGAGTCGCCGTCGGTGCCGTTTGTGCCGTCTGTGCCGTTTACGCCGGGGTCTCCCGTTGCCTGTCCGATGTCCGTCCAGGTCTTGCCGCCGTCGGTAGAAAGCAGCCAGCGGCCGTTCTCTATCTTGAGTTCGGGGGCTGTTCCAGTGACAGGGATTTTCTTACCGTCTTTATCCAACAACCACTCTCCATTCACAGTCCAATAGTAGACGTCGTTGTATTTGTCTGCGCTTACTACGGGGCTGTTGCCGTTCTTGATTGTGGCGGTTGTTCCGTCGGAGAACTTAAGTATGTAGCCGTCGGAAGTTTCTGATACTGAATTGACGTACAACTTATTCTCCAGTGCCCGGACTACATCCTGAAGGGCGGAGATGTTGCTGTTTGCCGTTTTTATCTGGTCTTCCAGCGTAGAGACACGGTCTTTCAGACTGTCTATCTCTCCTTTCAGTGCGGAGTCGTCGTAGCATGATATCGCTGCAGCCATGAGGGCGCAGGCCGCAAATACAAGGGTGAATAGTTTTTTCATCGGTTGTTGTTTGTAGATTTTACCAGAGGAAGTTGTTGAAGGGCCAGCGGCCGGCATGGATTTCCGCTACCATTTTATATATATCGGAGCGGAGTTTAGGCAGGCCTTCACGGCTGATGGCGGACATAAAGATGCAGGGAATCTTCTTTTCTTCTATCCATTCTGCCTTTATCTCCTCCAGGGTGCGGTTCTCGCGTCCTTTTGGTTTAAGGGAGAACTCGTCGTAGGGTTCGTATTCGTAATTATCTATCTTATTGAAGATTACGTACTGCGGCTTATCTCCCGCGCCTATGTCTTCAAGAGTCTTTTGCACCACCTGCATCTGCTCTTCGAAGTCGGGAGCCGAGACGTCTACGACGTGAACCAGAACATCTGCCTCGCGAACCTCGTCCAGAGTGCTTTTGAAGGCTTCTATAAGTTGGGTGGGGAGTTTGCGGATGAAGCCTACAGTGTCGCTCAACAGGAACGGGCAGTTGTCTATAACCACTTTGCGCACTGTGGTGTCCAGCGTGGCAAACAGCTTGTTTTCAGCAAATACCGACGATTTTGACAGCAGGTTCATCAGGGTGCTCTTGCCCACGTTGGTATATCCTACGAGCGACAGGCGCACAAGCTGCCCGCGGTTGCCGCGCTGGGTGGCCATCTGCCGGTCTACTTTCTTGAGTTGTTCTTTGAGGCGTGCGATGCGCTCGCGCACGATGCGGCGGTCTATCTCTATCTGGCTTTCACCCATGCCTCCGCGGGTGCCGATACCGCCCCTCTGGCGCTCCAGGTGGGTCCACATGCCGGCCAGGCGGGGCAGCATATAGTTGTAGCGGGCAAGGTCTACCTGCATGCGTGCGTACGCAGTCTGGGCGCGCTGGGAGAAGATTTCCAGGATGAGGCTGGTGCGGTCTATGACGACGATATTCTTGACAACCTTCTCTATGTTGCGCTGCTGCATTGGAGAAAGCTCATCGTCAAAGATGACGTACTTGATGCAGTTTTCCTCGCAGTATTCTGCGATTTCCTCCAACTTTCCGCTGCGGATATATGTTGCCTTTTCCGGCTTGTCTACCTTCTGCACAAACTGTTTGTCTCCGATAAGACCGGCAGTATCTGCCAGAAACTCAAGTTCGTCCAGATACTCCTTTATTTTTCTTTCGTCCTCTCCTTTGCGGATTATTCCAACGAATACTGCTTTTTCTTCGTTCATATGAATTGAAAAAAGGCCATCCGTGCGGACGGCCTTAAACTATGAGTTACAATAGATTAGCGGAGCTGGAAGATAACGGGGAAGGTGTAGGTAACCTTGACCTTGCGGTCGCGCTGCTTGCCGGGGGTCCACTTGGGAGACATGGAGACAACGCGCACTGCTTCTTTATCCAGGGAAGGGTCTACGCCACGGAGAACCTTGACGTCCGATACGCTGCCGTCTGTTTTGACGGTGAACTGCAGCATAACGCGGCCCTGCACTCCGTTCTCTTTTGCAACCTCGGGATAAACGAGACGCTGGTTAACCCATTTGGAGAAGTCGTTTGCATCTCCGCCTTGGAACTTGGGCTTCTCTTCTACGAGCTGGAAAGGAATGGTCTCTTCTTCTACCACCTCTTCCTTAACTTCTTCTACGTAGTCTTGGATTTCTACACCAAGGGAGGAGTCATCCTCCAGGTTGAGGATGTTGTCGTTGACTTTGATGTCGTCGTCGATAATGTCGATCTGGTCTGAGAGGACGGGGATTTTTGCAACCTCGGGCGGCGGGGGAGGAGTTTCCTGGGTAATAGGAACCATCTCTTCCTCAATAATCTCTGTGTTCTCTGCCAGGAGAGAGCTCTCCTGCTTTTCCTTGCTGCTCCATTCGAATGCGGCGAGGGTGACGAGGAGGGCCAGGACGAAACCTATCTCTACAAAGAGGAGTCTTTTGTTCTCCAGGCTGGCCTTTTGTGATTTTTTGACTTCCATATTGGGTATTTTATTTTAGTCTGTTCAAGTTTCAAAGATATAAATATTTAATTTCAATTCCAATTTTTGTTGTAGATTTGCGAAGTTTTTATCCTTCTGGCTATGGTAAGGTACTTTTTTGAGGATGTCAAGTTCGAGTACAAAGACAGGCGTTTCAACAATTCCTGGCTTAAGATCGTTGCCGAGAGCGAAATCAGGCAACTCGGCGATGTTAACATAATCTTTTGTTCCGACCCTTACATCCTCAAGATCAACCTTCAATATCTGGGCCATGATTACTTTACGGATATCATCACCTTCGACTATTGCGAGGGAAAGCGCATTTCCGGAGATCTGTTCATAAGTGTTGACTGTGTGAGGGAAAACGCCGCTTTCTATGGTACCGACTTTCAGGAAGAGCTGCACAGGGTAATCGTTCACGGTGTCCTCCATCTTATCGGATACGACGACCATACCGACGAGGACATCGCAACCATGCGCTCCAAGGAGAACTATTATCTTGAACTGAGAAAATCCCTTCCCCGGTGAAAGGTTCCGATTACGACGTCATAGTTGTTGGCGGAGGTCACGCCGGTTGCGAGGCCGCCGTTGCCGCTGCCAGGCTTGGTTCGTGCGTGCTTCTCATCAGCATGGACGTTCTGTCTTTTGCCAAGATGTCTTGCAACCCGGCGGTGGGTGGAATTGCAAAAGGACAGATAGTCCGGGAGATAGATGCGCTCGGCGGTTGCACCGGAGTCGTTACCGATGCGTCTACCCTTCAGTTCCGGATGCTCAACAAGAGCAAAGGCCCGGCAATGTGGAGCCCGCGTGCCCAGTGCGATAAAATCCGATTTTCCCTGAATTGGAGAAAATTACTACTAAATACTTGTAAATTAACCATTTACGAGGGTTTGGCGGAGAGTTTTCTCTTTGAGAATTCAAAAATCTGCGGCATCCGTACGTCTGACGGCTGTATTTTTCACTCTCGGGCCGTTGTTTTGACGGCCGGAACCTTCCTGGGCGGTAAGCTCTTTGTCGGGCGCAAGCAGTTTCCCGGCGGTAGGATTGGAGAGCAAACATCCCTTGGCCTTACCGAACAACTCGCATCTTTGGGAATTCCTACTGACCGGATGAAGACTGGCACTCCCCCCAGAATAGACATAACGAGCGTAGATACTTCGGTGATGTGCAGGCAGAAGGGAGATGAGAATCCGGAGCGATTTTCTTTTCTGGATATCCCTTCCTCCGTTCAACAATCCGGTTGCCAGATGGATTGTTACATCCTGCATACCAACGAGGCTGTTCATGAGCAGCTCCGTCTTGGATTCCAGGACTCCCCTCTTTTTACCGGAGTCATACACGGCCGTGGTCCGCGCTATTGCCCGAGTATTGAAGATAAACTCAGGGTGTTTCCGGAGAACGATGCCCATCAGCTTTTCCTTGAGCCTGAGGGCCGCGGCACCAACGAATACTATCTCCAGGGCTTCTCCAGTTCTCTGCCGTTTGAAGTTCAGATGAATGCGCTTCACGCAATGCGGGGAATGGAGAATGTAAAGGTTTTCCGCCCTGCGTATGCGGTAGAATACGATTTCTTTGATCCTACTTTCTTGCGTCAGACTCTTGAATCCAAGCTTGTTCCTGGCCTCTTCCTTGCCGGACAGGTTAACGGTACTACCGGATACGAGGAGGCTGCGGCGCAGGGTTTGATAGCAGGTATCAACGCTCACCTGAGTATTAATGAGAAGGATCCTTTCATTCTCAGGCGCGACGAGGCATATATCGGAGTTTTGATTGACGACCTAATTACCAAGGGAGTTGACGAGCCCTACCGTATGTTTACATCGCGGGCAGAGTATCGCATCTTGCTGCGCCAGGATAATGCTGACCAACGCCTGACGGAACGTGCATACAAGTTGGGATTAGCCGATGAGCACCGCTACGATTTGTGCTGCAAGAAGTATGAGTCTGTTGATTCTTTGACGGCATTGTGCGAGAGTAATAATCTTACTGCCGCTGCCGTTAATGATTATCTTGAGTCTAAAGAATCAGCCGTCCTTTCCGAGTCTAAGAAGATTGCTGATGTTGCAACTCGTCCGGAGCTGTCTTTGAAAGACATACTGAATTATGTTCCACGTGGAACGTTTGGGCGATATGGTCTTGATGGCATTCCGGCAGATGATGTTGTAGATTCTGTAGAAATCAATCTGAAGTACAAGGGATATATCAATCGGGAGAAAGCGCAGGTTGAGAAGTTGCGCCGCCTGGAAGATCTTGCAATCCCAGAGGATTTCGACTTTGACAAAATTTCCGGTCTCACCATAGAGTGCCGCCAAAAATTCAAGCGTTACTCCCCTCGCACCATCGGCCAAGCCTCCCGCATTTCCGGCGTCTCCCCCGCCGACATCTCCGTCCTGTTGGTTTATTTCGGACGTTGATTATTTGTCGTAAATACTTACCGATCGGTCCTTATTCGTAGTTGAGTAAGGAAGGTGTAGCTATTTCGGAATCGTAAGCACCCTCGCTTGTAGAGGGAGGGGCCCGCGCCTTCGGCGTGGGAGGGCGAGCGTAGCGAGGATGGAGAAATAGCTATACCTTCCGTCGAAACGGAGAGGTTCTGAGGACCGAACGGTAATCGATTGCGTGTTCCACGTGGAACAATTGGGCTAGAGCATTTGGAGGGCGGACTTGATAATCTGCTCGACGGAGGCGCGTGGGTTGGCTTTGAGGATGGATTGGATGGCCTTCTGGATGTTGGGCTTGGAGAAGCCAAGCATCTGGAGGGCGCTGGCGGCCTCGTCGGCTGCGGCGTTGGATTCTGCCGCAAAGAGAACGTCGGAGCTGGCGCCCTCTCCTTTGACGATCTTGTCTTTAAGCTCAAGGATTATGCGCTGCGCGCTCTTGAGGCCGATACCTTTGACTGATTTGAGAGCGCTTACGTTCTCTGAAAGGATGGCCTGCTGGAGCTCGCCGGACGTCATGGAAGACAGAATCATTCTGGCCGATGCGGCACCCATGCCGGACACGCCGGTAATAAGGCGGAAGAGCTCCCTCTCTTCTTTGCCGGCAAAGCCGTAGTCTACGGACGTGCCGTCCCGCTGGTTGAGCTGGGTTTGAACGTAGATTGTTGCCTCTTTTTTTCCCTCCAGAGCCTCGTAGGTTTGGAGAGAAATCTCCAGGCTGTAACCAAGGCCCTGGTTGTCTACTACCATTCTGGTGGGGGTGAGTTCCGCAATGCGGCCGGAAATATAATCGAGCATAAGCGTCAAATAATCTCCCCAAAATTACATATTTTTTCTAAATTTGTGGTATGGACAGAAGAGAGTTTATAGGAGTATCTGCAGGCGCGGCGCTGGCCGCCGGCCTGGCGTCTTGCGGCGTAAAGCCGGAGGGCCGTAAGTCCGCATCTGCGGGCAAGATGGTTCTTAGCTATTACCCCTACGAACTTCAGCTGGCGCATACTTTCACCGTTTCTTCTTATTCCCGCAAGACCACTCCGGGCGTTCAGGTTCAGATAGAGTACGATGGCATGGTCGGATACGGAGAGGCTTCCATGCCTCCCTACCTTGGCCATACAGTGCAGAGCGTCTGCGCGTTTCTGGATAAAGTGGAATTGACGCGCTTCCAGAGCCCTTTTTTGCTGGAAGACATAATGGAATATCTGGACGGAATATCATCCGGAGACTCCCCTGCCAAGGCCGCCATAGACATTGCCTTGCACGACCTTACCGGCAAAATACTCGGCCAGCCGCTGTACAAGATCTGGGGTTATAACCCGCAGAAAGCCGGCCCTACAACCTTTACAATCGGCATAGATACCCCTGAGGTAGTGCGTGAAAAGACGCTGGAATGCGCCGGTCTGTACCGTATCTTAAAGGTAAAAGTTGGTCTGGACACGGATGAGCAGATGATCAATACCATCCGCAGCGTTACGGACCTGCCGCTTGCCGTAGATGCAAATCAGGGCTGGAAAGACCGCAGCAAGGCCCTGGACGAGATATTCTGGCTCAAAGATAACGGCGTTGTGCTGGTAGAGCAGCCGATGCCCATAGACCGTCTGGACGACACTGCCTGGCTCACCGAGCGCAGCCCCTTACCCATAATTGCAGACGAATCGGTGCAGCGCCTCAAAGATATCCCCCGGCTCAAAGGGGCTTTCAGCGGCATCAACATAAAACTGATGAAGTGTGCCGGCCTGCTGGAGGCCCGCAAAATGATAGCCTATGCACGAGCAGAAGGTATGACGGTAATGGTTGGTTGCATGACGGAAACCTCCTGCGCCTGCACCGCCGCCGCTCACCTCGCGCCTGCCGCAGACTTCTGCGACATAGATGGCAACCTGTTGATTACCAATGATTTATTTGCCGGAATGATAGTCCGTGACGGCCTGATGACCCTCCCCGACTCCCCCGGCCTCGGCCTTAAGAAACTATGACTCAGCAAGAACTAAGGGGCTTGTTCCCCCAACTGAAGCGCACCGTATACGGCAAGCCGCTTGTGTATCTGGACAACGCGGCCACGTCTCTCCGTCCGCAGCCCGTAATAGACTGTTGGAACGACATTTCCGCCAACCGCACTGCCAATCTGCACCGTGCTGTACACCTGGTGGCAACGGAAGCAACAGAGGCCTACGAGCAAGCCCGCGCCGATGTGGCAAAATTCATCAATGCCTCTGATAATCAGGAAGTTGTATTCACTTCCGGAGCCACGCATGCGCTCAACGTCATAGCATTCAGCCTTGGAGAGGCCATCGTCGGCAGCGGAGACGAGATAATAGTCGGCGAGGCCGAGCACCATTCCAACCTCGTCCCCTGGCAGATGCTCTGCGCCCGCAAAGGCGCTGTGCTCAAGCGCTTGCAGGTAGACGACAGCGGCCGCCTCAAGGTGGAAGACCTCCCCTCACTGATCGGCCCTCACACAAAAATCGTCGCCATCGCCCATGTTTCCAACGTCCTCGGACTTGTAAATCCGGTGAGTGAAGTGGCGGACATTTGCCACAGGCACGGCTGCGTGCTGGTGGTTGACGGAGCTCAGGGCATTGTGCATCAAAAGGTTGATGTTCAGGTACTTGGCTGCGATTTCTACGCCTTTTCCGGCCATAAGATGTATGCCGCTCCCGGCACCGGCGTACTGTGGGGCAGGAAGGCTCTGCTGGAGCAGATGCCTCCCATGTTCGGCGGCGGAGAGATGATAGAATCTGTCTCCTGGGAGTCGAGCACCTACGCTCCCCTGCCCCGCAAGTTCGAGGCCGGCACGCAAAACATTTCCGGCACGCCTACGCTCTCCCCTGCCATCGCCCTGATGGGTCAAATGCCTGAGTGCGAAGATGTTAAGGAGTTCGTATACAGCTCTCTGCTGGCAGAATCCGGCGTCCGCCTTTTCGGCACTACGCCGGACCTCGGCAAGAAAGTGCCCGTCTTCTCGTTTGCGGTAGATGGTGCGCACCACGAAGACCTCGCCCTCATCCTGGACAAGATGGGCATTGCCGTGCGCTCCGGGCAGATGTGCGCAGAGCCCCTGATGGACCGTTTTGGCGTTACGGGATTGCTGAGGGCGTCTTTTGCGCCGTATAATACATTGCAGGATGCGGAATATTTTATATCTTCGCTGCGCAAATCCATCAAGATGCTGCAATGACACTTCAGGAACGCAAAGAACAGATAATAGACGACTTCTCGCTCTACGACGAGTGGCTGGATAAGTACGAATACCTCATCGAGCTGGGCAAGGCCCTGCCCCCCTACCCCGAGGAAAAGAAAACCGACGACCGCCTCATAAAAGGCTGTCAGTCAAGAGTTTGGTTAGATACTCAAGTGGAGTCCGGCGCGCTTGTCTTTACTGCCGACAGCGACGCCGTGATAACCCGCGGCATCATCAGCCTTCTCATAAGCGTATACTCCGGGCGCACGCCTGCGGAGATCCTCTCAGACGACTTTGCCTTCCTGGACGCCATCGGCCTGCGGCAGAACCTCTCCCCCACCCGCGCAAACGGGCTTGTATCCATGATAGAAACCATACGTAAAAAGGCTCAGGAGAATGTCTGACAATGTACTTACCCCGGAGGACGTAAAGGCCCTCGCACCCCTGTACGACGACGTAATCCTCGCCCTCAAGCAGGTTTACGACCCGGAAATCCCCGTCAATATATACGACCTGGGGCTGATTTACGAGCTCAACATCAACCCGGCGCACGAGGTCTTCATCAAGATGACCTTCACCGCCCCCAATTGCCCTATGGCGGACGAGGTTATTGCCGAGGTGCAGCACAGCGTGGAAAACACCCCCGGCGTTGCCGATTGCCACATAGAGCTCACCTTCGACCCCGTGTGGGACCAGAGCATGCTGTCCGACGAGGCCCGCGTGGCCCTTGGCTGGGACCCTGAGTTATGAAAGAGCTTACGCTGCTGCTCGGCACAAACCTCGGCAATCGGGAGGCCAACATCGCCACGGCCCTTGCAAAACTGGATAAAGAGCTCAGTGGCAGGCGTTTACGCATGACGCCCGTAATCGAGACAGAGGCCTGCGGCTTTGTGGCTCCCCCGTTTCTCAATGCCGTTGCGGTGTATGCCAGCGCCCGCAAACCGGAATCGATATTACGTATCTGCAAGCGCATCGAGCGCCAGATGGGCCGCAACGACGAGCCCGAATATGCGCCCGACGGCAGCCGCATCTATCACAGCCGCATCATAGATATAGACATCCTCACCTACGGAGACCTGCAGATGCAGACCCCGCAGCTCACCATCCCCCATCCGCAAATAAAAAGCAGGCCCTTCGTGAAGGTCCTGCTCGATATGCTCTAGAGCCGCTCTTACTTGCTGAGCTTGAAGCCGAGCTTGAGGTCGTCGATATTTGAGACGGCCTGCTGGAGCGTGGTGATTGTGGAGTTGTTGGAGGCCTTGCCCACGGCGTCCAGAATCATCTTTGCAAACTCGAGGAATTTGGGTGCGTCGAACAGCAGGTCGCAGCCGTACTCGGTGGTCTTTACGGTGCCTACCAGCTTGAATGTGATGATTTTAGCAAAGTTGAGCGTAATCTTGCTGCCATCTTTGGTCCAGGTGCCGGGGATGTTGATCTTGGTTGCGGTGAGCGTAAATGAACCGTCGTTCTTGAAGTGGAGGGAAGCCACGCCTGGCTTGATTCCTGCCTTGGTGAGGAGGCTGTTGACCTGGTCTTCCACCTTGCCGGTGCTGGCGGCTGCAGCCACATTTGCGAGTACGTTGTTGGAACTTGCGCCGATAGCGACGCCCTGATACTTCCAGTCGCCCTTGATGTCGAAGGTAACGGCGGAGCCCTTGCCGGAAACTACGTCACCAACGGTCTCTGTGGCGATTTTGAGGAACTGGTCCAGCCAACTCTGTGCGCTTGCGGCAGATGCAAACAGCACCAGTGAAGCGAGGATGAGGATGATTTTTTTCATAAATAGCTGTATGATTAAGGATTAAACATTGTCTTTAGGCCATCCGGGCGCGGATACGGGGTGCTCCAGACCGTCCGGAGATACAAGAACCGCGCCGACGTCGCTCTGGGCGAGGTGCCCGATTATGTCGAAGGTCTGGAAATCTGCACGGAACTTCTCGTACTGGGCGATGGGGACGGCAAGCAGGATGCGGCAGTCGTCGCCGCCGTTCATTGCGGCGGACACCGGGTCCAGGTCGAGCGTCTTGCCGAGCTCGAAGCTGCCGCCCTCGAAGGGGATGTGGTCTGCATAGACCTTGGCGCCGAGGCCCGTAGAACGGCGCAGGCGCAGCAGGGCGTCGGCAAGGCCACGGTCTACGAACAGGGCGGCGGAAGGGGAGACCCCGGACTCCTTGAGAGCCGCAGGCAGGCCCACGGGAAGCTCCGGTTTGAGGTAAGAGCCCACCAGCATACGGTAGCGCTCAAGCTCCTGGCGATCCTGGTTGCCGTCTTCGAACCGGCCGCGGCCGCGCTCCAGCACGCGAAGGCCCAGGAATGCGGCCCCAAGGGCGCCGCTGATGCACAGCAGGTCTTTGGATGCGGGCGCCGGAGCAGGGGAGAGCGTGCACTCGCCGGCGGCGCTTACGGCCACGGAAAGTCCGTTCTGCGAAGGCTGCAGGTCCAGGCCTACGGAGCCGTAGCCAAACTCCTTGGCTGCGGCTACGACGCCGCTCCAGAGCTCGCGCACCTGCTCCATGCCGAGTTTGGCGGAAAGGCCGAGGATGACGTGGAGCGAGCGGGGCTCGGCAAGGCCGGCGTACAACTCGCCCGTAGCAAGAGCAACTGCCTTATAACCAAGGTGTTTGAGAGGGAAATAGACAAGGCTGAAGTCTATTCCCTCAAGCAGCAGGCGTGATGCCTGTATTATTTGTGAACCGGCGGCAGGGGAGAAGGAGCCGGCGGTAAACGGGTCAAACCCGCTGCCCTCAAAAAGGGCCCTGACGGCCTCTACGCGGCCAAGTTGATCGAAATCCTGCATTGTGTGCATTTATTAATATTGTAGGCTACGCCGCTTTTTTCTGAACGGAATATTGCAGGCCCATAAGCTTGAGCCGTCCGGCCAGCTCGCCGGTAACGGAGAGCTGGAACTTCTTGGAGCGGAACTCTATATTGTACCCTGTGGAGCCCTCGCGCAGCGTTATCCACAGTGGGATGTTGCCCTTGCTGGACTTGAGGAGCGACACGAGGTCTTTGCGGAACTCCGGGGATAGGACGCTGGTGTCTATATCTACGTTGATGCCGGCTATGAATGTTTCCGCCACGTTGCCAAGAAGGAGTATCTTCTTGATTTTGAAGGCATAAGGGGCTGTCTTGCCCTGGGCTTTCTCTTCCGGCTTGAGGAAGTAGCGCTCGTCTATCTCTCCCTGCAGGTACAGATACTCGTGAGGCTTCATGTAGGCCATCCATGCCTCGTAGTCCTTGCCGAAAAGGGCGAATTCGTAGTGGCCGTTGTAGTCTTCTATGGTTACGCGTGCACCGGGCGAGCCCGATTTTGTGGTGATGGTCTTGACGTCCGTAACTATTCCGGCAAGGCTGGCGGAGAACTTGCGCTTTTCTTTCTCGCATTCCTGAATCTTGTCTCCGAGGCGGCCTATGGAAAGATTGGTAAAGTTCTCTATTTCAAACGAATACCTGTCGAGCGGATGGGCGCTCAGATACATTCCCACAAACTCTTTCTCCTGCTGCAGCAGGGCAAGCGTGTTCTCGTCTTCCGGCGCCTCGGGCATTAGCGGGCGCTGGGGCTTGAGTTCCTCCACCTCGCCAAAGAGAGAAAGGCTGTTGTCCATCTTGTCGTTCTTGTAGAGGTCCATGTAGCGCACTAGCTCGTCTATGAAGCGGTCTCCGCTTGCGCCGGGCACGAAGAAGCGGCTGCGGGCGCAGAACGAGTCGAACGCTCCCGCGAGGGCCAGGATTTCTACCGATTTTGGCGTTATAACCACCGTTTTGGAGTTCTTTGCGCCCCGCTCGGCCATCCTCTCCACAAAGTCGTAAACGTCTGTAAACAGGCCGTTTTCCGTCCTTTCTGCGATTATTGCGTCCACCACGTTGGTGCCAAAGTTCTTGAGGCCGCCGAGGCCAAAGCGGATGTGCCCCTCCTTGTTTACGGTAAAGCGGGCCTCGGACTCGTTTACATCCGGGCTCAACACCTTGATGCCGTGCAACTTGCAGTCTGCCATGATCTTCTTGATCTCGTCCATGTTGGAGAGGTTGCAAGAGAGGTTGGCGGCCAGGAATTCTGCTGTATAGTGGCACTTGAGCCAGCCCGTCTGGTAGCTCACCCATGCGTAGCAGGTTGCGTGGGACTTGTTGAAGGCATACTGGGCAAACTTCTCCCAGTCTTTCCAAATCTTGTCCAGGGTCTTCTCGGGATGGCCGTTGGCAAGGCCCTGGGACATGAATTTGTCCTTCAGGATCATCATCTCGTCTATCTTCTTCTTACCCATAGCCTTGCGCAGGCGGTCCGCCTCGCCCTTGGTAAAACCGGCGAGTTTGCGGGAAAGGAGCATGACCTGCTCCTGATAGACGGTAATGCCGTAGGTCTCTTCCAGGAATTCCTCCATCTCCGGGAGGTCGTACTCGATCTTCTTGACGCCGTGCTTGCGGTCTACGAAGTCGGGGATGTAGTCCATCGGCCCCGGGCGGTAGAGGGCGTTCATGGCGATGAGGTCTTCGAACCTGGTGGGATGAAGGCGCTGCAGCCAGCTCTTCATGCCCTCGGATTCGAACTGGAACACCACCGTAGTGTCTCCGCGGCCGTAGAGCTCCAGCGTTTCCTTATCGTCTATGGGTATTGCCTCGATGTCTATGTCTATGCCGTGGCGCTGTTTGATGTTGCGGATGGTCTCGTGGATGATGGAAAGGGTAATGAGTCCCAGGAAGTCCATCTTGAGCATGCCAACGTCTTCTATGTAGTGGCCGTCGTACTGCGACGTCCAGACGTCTTTGCCGGTTTCCTTATCCTTGCTCAGGCAGATGGGGATGTAGTCCGTAAGATTGCCTCGGCCGATGATGGTGGCGCAGGCATGCACGCCCACCTGGCGTATGCACCCCTCCAGCTTCTGGGCGTACTTGAGCACCTCTTTGTTGATGTCAGAGCCGTTTTCCAGCTCGGCCTTGAGTTCCGGCACCAGGCGGTAGCAGTTGGAAAGGGTGATTTTGGCGTCTACGTCTTCCATGCCCCTCTGGAAGGTGCGTTTCTGCTTTACGCCGTCTATCTCGACCTCCTTCTCCACCACCTTGAAGCCCGGTTTGAGCTCGTCCAGCTTGGGGTTGAAGGGGTACTCTTTCTCTTTGCGCTCGCTCAGGCGGTCCGGAATCATCTTGGTGAGTCGGTTGGACTCGTCTATGCTCACCTCGCTGATGCGCGCCACGTCCTTGATGGCGGACTTTGCGGCCATGGTGCCAAAGGTGATGACGCGGGAGACGTGGTCCTCGCCGTAGGAGCGCTCCACGTATTCGTGGGCGTCCAGAAGGTTCTCGAAGTCTACGTCTATATCGGGCATGGAGATGCGGTCCGGATTGAGGAAACGCTCGAACAGGAGGTTGTACTTGATGGGGTCTAAGTTGGTGATTCCCAAGCAGTAGGCAACCACGCTGCCGGCGGCCGAGCCACGCCCGGGGCCCACCATGTAGCCGTGCTTGCGCGAGGCCGCGATGTAGTCCTGCACTATGAGGAAATAGTCCGGGAAGCCCATCTTGCTGATGGTCTTGAGCTCGAAGTCTATGCGCTCCTGCTGCTCGTCGGTCAGCGTGTCTCCGTAGCGTGCGTGGGCGCCGCGGTAGCAGAGCTCGCACAGGTAAGCCACTGAATGGCAGAAGGCGTCTCCGCGGTATTCGCGCTGCTCGCGGCCCGTCGCCTTGTCTTTGGTGATGCTGTAGCGCCCCTCGTCGATCACGTCTTTGTACTGCTCCAGCTTGGTGTCTATGACCGCCATGAACTTGGGGTCTATCTCGTACTTGGGGAGCACGTGCGGGCGGTCTATGGAGTAAGCCTCAACCTTGCCGGCCACCTCGAGCGTATTGGCCAGAGCCTCAGGATGTTCCGGGAACAGGGCTGCCATCTCTTCCTCGCTCTTGAGGAACTCCTGCTGGGTGTAGCGGAGGCGCCCCGGGTCGTTTATGTTGGCGTTGGTGGTGAGGCAGATGAGGCGGTCGTGCACGGGGCCGTCGTCGCGGTTAAGGAAGTGCACGTCGTTGGTGGCCACCACCTTGGTGCCGGTTTCCTCCGCCAGGCGGAAGATGCCCTCGTTGACCTTGCTCTGCTCTCGGTAGACCTCGTAGATCTTGTCGTACGCCTCTGGCGGGAGGCCCTCAACCTCTGTCTTGTGTAGCATCACCTCCAGGTAGTAATCGTCTCCGAACACGCCCTTGTGCCACTCCACGGCCTTTTTGGCCTCCTCGTAATTGCCGGCGCGCAGGTTGTTGGAGATTTCTCCGGCAAGGCAGGCGGAGCTGCAGATGAGGTCTTGGTGATACTGCTCGATTATCTCGTGCGTGACCCTCGGCTTGTAGTAGAAACCCTCAATGAAGCCCTTGGAGACTATCTTCATGAGGTTCTTGTAGCCGTTGTAGTTCTTGGCCAACAGTATGAGGTGGTAGTAGCGCTTGTGGTCGTTGTCTTGCAGACGGTGGTCGTAGTGGCGCGTCACGTACACCTCGCAGCCGATTATCGGCTTGACGATGAGGGAACCGTCGGGAGCCTTGTTGGACTTGTCGAACGCCCATTTGAGGAACTCCTTTACGCCGTACATGTTGCCGTGGTCCGTGATTGCGAGGGCGGGCATTCCCAGCTCCCGTGCGCGTGCGAACAGCTTTTTGATATCGGTCAGACCATCGAGGATGGAGTACTGTGTATGGAGGTGCAGATGGACGAAAGGCATAGCACAAAAATAACAAAAAAACGGCAGCCCCGGAGAGCTGCCGTAAAGAAATTTTTGCAAAAATTTTATTTCTTGACCTCTTTCTTTGCGATCCTGCGGGTGGCGTCGTACATAATCGGGGTACCGATCATGATGGAAGCGTAGGTTCCCACGAGAACACCAAGGCAGAGGGCAACCGACAGACCCCTGATGGACTCGCCGCCGAAGAATGCGATGGCAAGCATAGGGAGGAGGGTTGAAACCGAGGTGTTGACCGTACGGGTGAGGGTCTGGTTGAGAGACTTGTTGACCATGGTCTTGAAGTCGTCGTTGGGATGCAGACCGAGGTTCTCGCGGATACGGTCGAAGATAACCACGTTATCGTTGATTGCGTAACCGATGATGGTCAGGATAGCTGCGATGAAGGTCTGGTCTACGTCGAGGTTGAACGGCAGGATGCCGCTGAACAGCGAGAAGAAGCCGATGAGGATGATAGCGGTATGTGCCAGTGACACAACGCCGCCGAGACCCCAGTTCCAGCCCTTGAAACGCCATGCGATGTAGGCGAAGATGATGAGCAGTGCGAGGAGCACGCTGATGATTGCGGAACGCTTGATGTCGCTTGCGATGGAAGCGCCGACCTTATCGGAGGAAATGATACCGTTGGGGTTGTTTGCGGTGTCTTTGAACTCGTCGAACGTAGGCTCGGTGGTGTAGAAGCCCTTGACTGCGTCGAAGAGCATGCTCTCGATCTCTGCATCAACGGCCGAGTTGTCGTCCTTTACCTTATAGGAGGTGGTGATCTTCATCTGGGACTCGCCGCCGAACTGCTTGACCTCCACGGAAGACTCGGGGTCTGCCGCGTTGAAGGTGGCGTTGACTGCGGAACGGATCTCCTCTGCGGTGACGGCCTGGTCGAAGCGGACTACGTAGGTACGGCCGCCGGTGAAGTCTACACCGTAGGTAAAGCCCTTGAAGAAGATGCTTCCGAGGGAGATGACGATGAGGGCGCCGGAAATGATGTAGGACCACTTGCGAGCCTTGATGAAGTCTATCTTGGTGTTCTTGAGGAAGTTCTTGGACCACTCCCACTCGAAGGTCATACCCTTGCCCTTGTTCACGCGGTCGTCGATGATGAGACGGGTGATGAAGATGGAGGTGAGCACGGAGGTGACGATACCGATGATGAGCGTGGTGGCGAAGCCCTTGATAGGACCGGAACCGAAGAAGAACAGCACCAGACCGGTGAGGAGGGTGGTCACCTGGCCGTCGATAATGGCGGAGTAGGCGTTCTGGTAACCGTCGTGGACGGCCTTGCCCAGACCCTTGCCGGCCTTGAGCTCTTCCTTGATGCGCTCATAGATAATAACGTTGGCGTCCACGGCCATACCCAGGGTCAACACCAAACCGGCGATACCGGGGAGGGTAAGGACTGCACCGAAGGATGCGAGCGTACCGAACAGCAACAGCACGTTGGTAAGCAGTGCGGCGTCTGCCACAAGACCCGCTCCCTTGTAGAAGAGGATCATGTAGAGGAGCACGAGCACGAATGCGATGATGAAGGAGAGGAGACCTGCCCTGATGGACTCGGCACCGAGGGAAGGACCTACGACCTGCTCCTGTACGATGGTTGCAGGGGCGGGAAGCTTACCGGACTTGAGGACGTTGGTAAGGTCGGTTGCCTCTTCCATGTCGAAGTTGCCGCTGATCTCGGAAGAACCGCCGGTAATCTCGCTGTTTACGGTAGGATAGGAATAGACGGTACCGTCCAGCACGATGGCGATCTGCTTGCCGATGTTCTCCTTGGTGAGGCGGGCCCAGATGTTGGCGCCCTCTGCGTTCATGGTCATGGACACGGTGGGGGAGCCGCCGCGGCGGTCGTTGGTGGTGACGCGGGCGTCGGTAACTACACCGCCGTCAAGGGGGGCCTTGCCGTCACGGCTTGAAGACTTGATGGCAACGAGCTCGAAGATGTTGTCTGCCTGCATGTACTCGCTGGGCTTGACGCTCCACATGGGGCGGAACTCGGCGGGGAAGAGGGCTGCAACCTCGGGCATTGCGAGATACTTGTTGACTGCTGCGGTATCTGCTGCGGCTGCAAAGCCGATGCAGGCGTTGCCGCGGTAGTTGGAGGGCTGCAGGACGGCAAAGAGGGGATTGGCCTTGCGGTATGCGGCAAGGTTGTCCTCGCTCTCTGTCTGGGCCTTGAGCTCCTCGCTTACGATGTCGCTCTCTGCCTGCTCCTCAACTGCGGGAACATCTTCTGCTGCGGCATACTGTGCGAGCAGGTTGTTGGCCTCCTGGAGGTAGGGGGTGATTTCGGCTGCATCGAACGTTGTCCAGAACTCGAGGGATGCGGTGCCCTGGAGGAGTTTGCGCACGCGCTCAGGCTCCTTTACGCCAGGGAGCTCCACGAGGATGCGGCCGGTGTTGCCGATCTTCTGGATGGAGGGCTGGGTGACGCCGAAGCGGTCGATACGGTTGCGCAGGACGTTGAACGAGTTGGCGATGGCGCTCTCCGCCTCTTCCTTGATGACGGAGATTACCTGGTCGTCGGTGGACTCGGGCTTGATGCGGTCGCGCATCTCGTAGGTGCCGAACACCTGGGCGAGCCTTGCGCCGCCGGAAGTCTCCTTCCATGCGTCTGCGAAGAGGGTGATGAAGTCGGACTGGGAGCCGACGACACGCTGCTTGGCAAGCTCGATTGCCTGCAGGAAAGCGGGATTCTGGCTGTTGCCGGAGATTGCCTTCACGAGGTCTTCGAGCTGGACCTGCAGCATGACGTTCATACCGCCCTTGAGGTCCAGACCGAGGTTGATTTCCTTGGCCTTAACGTCTTTGAATGTATAACCGAAATAAACTTTCTGGGAAGAGATTGAATCCGTATACCTTTTCTCTTCGTTCTTCTTGAGGGAATCCAGGAAGAATGCCTGGTCCTCTGCTGCGACTTTGTTCCATTCCGCGCCCTGGGCGAATGCCTCGGCCCTGGCGGCTGCGGTCTTGGCTGCCTTCTTCTCCTGGAGGGAGGTGACGGCAGTGAAGGAGAGCTGCCACAGGCAGGCGATTGCGAGCAGAATAGCTACAAGTCTGATTGCTCCTTTACTTTGCATAACTATGGTTAATATTAATAATTGTCCAAAATAGCTTGCAAAGATAGTATTTTTATTCGAAACACCAATAATTTATTATATTTGCGTATTGAACACAACACCGTATGCCTATGAAGCTACCTTATTCTCCGCCTGATTTTTGCGAAGAACCTGTCTCTGCAAGCCTGTGTTTCCTCGCGGGAAGTAACGAGGGCTACGACGTAGATGTCGTCGACCCCGGATTTGTTAACCCTTATTACGGATGGCAATGAAAACAAGACCTTTTATCCTTTCGATTGCCTTCGCAATCCTGGCCTCCTGCACACAGGCCGTCCCGGAAACCCCGGTTGTACCCCAGGCTCCTGAGGCCCCCGTTCCCATCCACAAAGAAATCCACGCCGTACTTGACGGCGGCACACGTACCTCCGTGTCCATGAACGACGCCGGCACCCACGCAGACGTGCTGTGGAATGCCGGAGACCAGATAGCCGTGATAGCAACAAACGGCAATGACTTCAACGCCAATAACTTTACCGCAACGGCCGGTGGCTCCAAAGAAGCTGATTTTTCCTGCGACGATTACATCTTGTATTTCTCCGGAGACCATTCTATCCTGGCTTATTATCCGGCAGATCAGTTTTTCGGTTTTTCCAAGGGCAGTGGTGATGATTATTACCTTAACCTCGACCTTTCTCCGGTACAAACTGCAGTGAAGGGAAGTGTGGACAGCGGCCTTAACGTCGCCGTTGCGTATTCAGACCAGGATCCCGGAGATGCTTCCCTGCATTTCAAGAATGTGCTGTCGCTCGTGCATTTTACGCTCGATGGCCCTGGAGCTTCCAGCGTGACCAAAGCGGTCCTGCAGACCAGTTTTATCTGTGCCGGCGACGCGGTTATTAACGTAGGCCCGGGAGGCATAGGAACTGTGGACACCCGTTATGTTTATGATTTTTCCTACGGCGCTTCCAGATCCGTAACGCTGGAAGGCACGTTCGAGAAGGGTGGAGATTACTATTTTGCCATTATCCCCGGTGTCAGCGACGGTTTCTCCATCACCTTCGTAGACGGCAGCGGACAATTCATATTCAAGTCTACCGACATAACCCTTAACGCCGGCAGGTCCAGGATAATCGAGCTCGGTACCATTACGCTCGACAATTCTTTCAGCCCCACCTTGCCCGGTGTGGAACGGTATATGACGCATACACAGGGCACCAAGCCCGTAGCCATAGCCGTGCTGGGCGACGCCTTTACCGCCTCTGAGCAAGACCTGTTTACGACCCTCGCCCACTCAGCAGTGGACAAGCTGTTCGATACGCCTCCGTTCAGCACCTACAAAGACAGGTTCAACGTTTACATCATGTCTGCCGTCTCCAACCAGTCCGGAGGGTCGGTGACGGACGGGCAGGGCAACATCACAGAGGCCCACGACACATATTTCAAGTCCAGATGGGGGGCGACGTCGTATGACGATATGACGGCAGACTTCGACAAGGTATACTCGTTTGTGGAAAGCCGCTGCAACGACGTTGCGGACGGGTCCGTTCCCATAGAAGACGTTACGGTGCTGTTGATTATCAACGACTCCCGATATGCCGGCAGATGCACTATGTTCTCTAATGGCCAGGCCGTCGCCATGGTGCCGTATACAAACAATGGCGGCGACATCGGTTGGGGCTTCAGCCAGTTCATCGCCGCGAGCGATTCAGATCCTGCGGCAGGAGTGAGGGCCGTTACCGAAGCAGACATTCAGGAGATCGGCTACTACGTGGGGAATTGGGTCAACACCGCCCTGCACGAATTCGGCGGTCACGCCTTCGGCCGTTTTGCCGACGAATACTGGTATGGATCTTATACGACCGATCCGACGATACCGCAGCAATCCTGGCAGGTTCCAGCCGCTCTCAACATCTCCGGTACATACAACAACGTGCCATGGCAGTTGCTGCTGGACAACAGGGACGCCCTTATGCAGAAAGACCCCCATTACGGCCGCATAGGAGTGTTCCAGGGAGCGGGTACGTATGTGCTGTATCGCTGGCGATCGGAAATGATCAGCTGTATGATAGACAACCGCGACTACTTCTCGGCATGGCAGAGGTATCTGCTGGTCAAGCGCATCCTGGAGCTCAGCGGCGGCGCCTTCGACTACCAGTCGTTCCTGGATAACGACGTCACCACGGATCCCGTGCGCGACTCCCCTCTGCTCAACGCTCCGGCCTCCGGAATGCAAGACACCATCAATCCCGGCGGCCGCGTCAAGCCCGTTCTGTGCTACCCGCCTCTCGCTCCACCTGCATATGTAGAGCGCAGATAACCAGGCACTTACGCAACGACCTCTGGGAAAATCTCCCAGAGGTCGTTTGTTAATAGCCTGACCGTCAGCGTTATAGAGATACCCGGTCAAGCCGGGTATGACGGGTCAAGCCGGGTATGACGCCTGTTTCGTCCGTCATTGCCGGCTCGACCGGCAATCCCTTAGAGGTTGCGCAGCAGGTTGTTGAGGTTGACGCGCTTGTCGATGAGGGCGCGGAGCTCTGCGATGGGGACGCGCTCCTGCGTCATGGTGTCGCGCTCGCGCACGGTCACGCAGCCGTCTTCCAGGCTCTGGTGGTCCACCGTGATGCAGAACGGGGTGCCGATGGCATCCTGCCTGCGGTAGCGCTTGCCGATGGAGTCTTTCTCTTCGTACTGGCAGTTGAAGTCGTACTTGAGGTCGTCCATTATCTTCTGGGCGAGCTCGGGCAGGCCGTCTTTCTTGACGAGAGGCAGCACGGCGGCCTTGACCGGGGCGAGCGGAGCGGGGATGCTCATCACCACGCGGGTCTCGCCGTTATCGAGCTTCTCTTCCTTGAGCGAGTGGCTCAGCACGGCCAGCACCATACGGTCTACGCCGATGGAGGTTTCAACCACGTACGGGGTGTAGGCGGCGCCTTCCTCGGGGTCGAAGTATTCGATCTTGCGGCCGGAGTACTGCTGGTGCCTGCCGAGGTCCCAGTTGGTGCGGCTGTGGATGCCTTCCAGCTCCTTGAAGCCGAAGGGGAAGTTGAACTCGATGTCGGTGGCGGCGTTGGCGTAGTGGGCCAGCTTCTCGTGGTCGTGGAAGCGGTAGTTCTCTGCACCCATGCC
>JAFZXV010000056.1 GCA_017616595.1 Bacteroidales bacterium | reverse complement strand
GTCGCTCAGAATGACAGAAGGGGCGTCCGGGACGATGGAGTCGATACTTTCTATGATTCTGGGCTCGATGTTGGTAAGGCGCTGGCCGTCGGCGGAATAGACGGCGGTGTAGACCTCCATGCGGCGGGCGTCTATCATGGGGACGATGTATTTGCAACCGTTTGGGAGGCCTTCTTCCATTGCCTGGGCTGCGAGTACGTCGAGGGTGCCTACGGCGAGGAGGGGGATGCCGGCGCCGAAGCAAAGGCCTTTGGCGGTGGAGGAACCGACGCGGAGGCCGGTGTAGGAGCCGGGCCCCATGCTCAGGCACACGGCGTCGCAGTCCTGCACGCGGAGGCCGCGCTCGTCGAGCATCTCTTTGATGAAGGGAGCCGTCATGGAGGCGTGCGCCCTGGGGGTGTCGCTCATGCGCGAGGCGGTAATGGCGTCCCCTTCCAGCAGGGCGGTGGAGCAGAGCGCGGTGGAGGTTTCGATCAGGATTATACGTTTATCCATTGCTCGAAGAATATCCTGAGTTGGGGAAGGACGGCGGTTGCCAGGTCTCTGAGGCGGGGGTAGACCTTATAGCCCTCCAGCTGCTCCGGGGGCACGATTTCCCAACTGGCGTTGAGGCCCTCGAATGCGGAGATCAGAAGGCCAAGCAGCAGGGCGGTGGTGAAGATGGAGAACAATGCGCCGAGCAGGCGGTTGAGCCAGCCGAGGGTTGCCGCTTTGAAGAGTTTTGTGATGATGTGGGCGATGAGCGCCATAACCAGCGCGACCGCCAGGAATATCACGATGAAGCAGAGGATATACGTTACCCGCTCCTCGCTGCCGAATTGAAGCATAGCGATTTGCGTGAGCTCCGGCGCAAAGCGTCCGGCCACTATGGCACCCACGAAGACGGACAGCAGGGAGACCACCTGGGTGATGAGCCCCTTTACCAGCCCATGTATTATTCCGGGGATGAAGAGTACGAGCAATATGATGTCCAGAACTTGCATTATTGAAACTCCGTGAAATTTGTTATATTTGCAGATTAAATGGTGCGGCGACGCAAATGTAGCTAAAAAATATGACATTCAAAGAATATAAAGGCCTGGATCTGGTTTCGGCAGGCAACGAGGTTCTGGAAAGATGGCGCTCTGCAGATGCCTTTGGCAAATCGCTCGAGCTGCGCGAAGGCGCACCCGAATTCATCTTCTTCGAGGGCCCTCCAAGCGCAAACGGCATGCCCGGTATACACCACGTCATGGCCCGCAGCATCAAAGATGCCATCTGCCGATATAAGACCCAGAGCGGCTTCAAGGTGCGCCGCCGCGCCGGATGGGACACCCACGGCCTTCCGGTGGAGCTTGGAGTTGAGAAGAAGCTCGGCATAACCAAAGAAGACATCGGCGTAAAGATAAGCGTAGAAGACTACAACCGCGCCTGCCGCCAGGAGGTTATGAAGTACACCGCCGAGTGGCGCAACCTCACCGAGCGCATCGGCTACTGGGTGGATATGGACGACCCGTACATCACCTACGACAACCGCTACATAGAGACCCTCTGGTGGCTCCTCAAAGACATATACGGCAAGGGCCTGCTCTATAAAGGCAAATCCATCCAGCCGTACAGCCCCGCCGCCGGCACCGGCCTCAGCACGCACGAGCTCAATCAGCCCGGATGCTACCGGGATGTAAAAGACACCACCGTGTGCGCCCAGTTCAAGGCAAAAGGCGAGGAGGGCCTGTACTTCCTGGCCTGGACCACCACCCCCTGGACGCTCCCGTCCAACACCGCCCTTTGCGTGGGCCCGGACATAGAATACGACAAGGTGCGCAGCGCCAATCCGTACACCGGCGCCCCTGCAACATACATCCTCGCAAAAGACCTTGTGCCCGTTTGGTTCAACGGCAAGGTGGAGTTTGAGGTGCTCGGCACCGTCAAGGGCAGCGAGCTGGTGGGAATGGAGTACGAACAGCTCATCCCCTGGTTCAACCCCGGCCCCGGCGCCTTCCGCGTCATCCCCGGAGACTACGTAACTACGGAAGACGGTACCGGCATCGTTCACATCGCCCCGACTTTTGGCGCAGACGACGCCCGCGTGGCCCGTGCCGCCGGCGTGCCCCCGCTCCAGGTCATAGACAGGAACGGAGACCCTCAGGCCCAGGTGGACCTCAAGGGCCGCTTCTTCCGGCTGGAAGACCTTGACCCGCAGTACGTTTCCGAGTCCGTCAGCCCGGATTACGCCGAGTATGCCGGCCGCTACGTAAAGAACGCCTACGACGACAGCCTCGCCCCCGACGCCCCCACGCTTGACGTAGACCTCTGCGTCATGCTCAAGGCCGCAGGCAAGGCATTCCGCATAGAGAAGCACGTCCACTCATATCCCCATTGCTGGCGTACGGACAAGCCGGTGCTGTATTATCCGCTGGACAGCTGGTTCATCCGCACCACCGCCGTGCGCGAGAAGATGTACGAGCTCAACGGCCAGATCCGCTGGAAGCCCGAGTCTACGGGCACCGGCCGCTTTGGCAAATGGCTGGAGAACATCCAGGACTGGAACCTCAGCCGCAGCCGCTACTGGGGCACTCCGCTGCCCATCTGGCGCACGGAGGACGGCAAGGAGGAGATATGCATCGGCAGCGTGCGTGAGCTGTACGAGCAGATAGACAAATCCGTGGCCGCCGGCTTCATGCCGTCCAACCCCCTGAGGGATGCTGGCTTCGACCCGTCCGACATGGGCAAACCCAATTACGACCGCATAGACCTGCATCGCCCCTACGTAGACAATATAATCCTCGCTTCGCCCACCGGCCGCCGGATGGTGCGTGAGAAGGATCTCATAGACGTCTGGTTCGACTCCGGTGCAATGCCGTATGCCCAGGAGGGCCTGCGCGGCCTCGGCACCCCCGGCTTCGGCGCCACCGCAGACTTCATTGCCGAGGGCGTAGACCAGACCCGCGGGTGGTTCTACACCCTGCACGCCATCCACACTATGGTGAGCGGCACCCCGGCGTTCAAACGCGTGATTTCCAACGGACTCGTGCTTGACAAGAAGGGGGAGAAGATGAGCAAGCGCCTCGGCAACGCCGTGGATCCGTTTGCCGCAATGGACAAATACGGGCCCGACGCCCTCCGCTGGTACATGATGACCAACGCCCAGCCCTGGGACAACCTCAAGTTCGACGAGGCCGGGGTGGAGGAGGTGCGCCGCAAGTTCTTCGGTACCCTGTACAACTCGTATTCCGTGTTCGCGCTTTACGCCAACCTGGACGGCTTCGACCCCACGGTGGCCCCGGTGCCTTATGACGGACGGCCGATGTTCGACCGCTGGATAATCTCCCGCCTCAACACACTCGCCGAGCGCGTGGTGGCCGCATACGAAGACTACGATATCACCACCGCAGGCCGTCTGGTGCAGGATTTCGTCTGCGACGACCTGAGCAACTGGTACATCCGCCTCAACAAGAAGCGCCTCTGGGGCTCCGGTATGCCGGAAGACAAGCTTGCCGCCTACCAGACCCTGTACGAGGTGCTCAAGGGCGTTGCGCTGCTTGGCGCCCCCATCGCCCCGTTCTTCATGGAACGCCTGTGGCTGGACCTCGTGCCCGGCAGCGAGTCGGTGCACTTCGAGCCCATGCCGGCGTGTGACAAGTCGCTGGTAGACAGCGAGCTGGAGGAGAGCATGTCCTTTGCGCAAAAGGCGTCGAGCATGGTGCTGGCCCTCCGCAAGAAGGTCGGCATCAACGTGCGCAAGCCGCTGGCAAAGGTGCTTGTGCCCGTGCTGGACGATAATGTGCGCGCCCACATAGAGAAGGTGCGTGATATCTTCCTCACCGAGGTCAACGTAAAGAAGCTCGAGTTCCTGCACGACACCACCGGCATAATCACCAAGCGCATCAAACCGAATTTCAAGACCCTGGGCAAGATCTACGGCAAGCAGATGAAAGAGATTGCCGCAGCCTTCGCCACCCTCGGCCAGGATACGATAGGGGAGATAGAGCGCAGCGGGGAGTACACCCTTGCCCTGCCGTCCGGCCCCGTGCTGCTGACTCCGGGAGACTATGAAATATCTTCCGAAGACATGCCCGGCTGGCTTGTGGCTGCCGAGGGCACGCTCACGGTGGCTCTGGACATCGTGCAGACTCCGGAACTGGTGCTTGAGGGCACGGCCCGCGAGCTCATCCATCCTGTGCAGAACCTCCGCAAAGAGAGCGGCTTCGAGCTCACAGACCGCATAGATACGTTCATTTATGCCGATGGCGCCGCCTACGAGGCCATCAGCAAGGCACTTGCCGCGCACGGTATGTACGTGGCCTCCCAGACTCTGTCCAAGAGCCTGGTGCTGAGGCCTCTGGCCGAGGCTCCCGATGGGGCCGCCGAGGTTGCGTGGGAAGATACATCAATCAGAATCAAACTAAACCGCATATAATATGGCAGAAGAAATCAAAACCCGCTATTCCGACGAAGAGCTTGCAGAATTCAAGGGCATAATTGAAGATATGCTCACAAAGGCCCGCGCCGAGTACGACACCCTGCGTCAGGTTGTCATGCACAACGGGTCCAACGACATCGAAGATACGTCACCCTCGTTCAAGACTGTGGAGGACGACGGCGCCTTCCAGCTCTCCAAGGAGGAGGCAAGCCAGCTGGCGCAGCGTCAGTACAAGTTCATCCAGAACCTCGAGGCGGCACTCGTGCGCATAGAGAACAAGACATACGGCATCTGCCGCGTCACCGGCAAGCTGATTCCCAAGGAGCGCCTGCGCCTCGTGCCTCACGCTACCCTTACGGTCGAGGCAAAGGAGATGCTCAACAAGTCCGGCAAGAAATGAGAGTCTCCAAGGGCGTCCGGCTCCTGATCCTCGGGGTCGTGCTTGTGGTCATAGACCAGATAATCAAGTATCTGGTCAAGACCAACATGTCCCTGGGAGAGCAGATATACGTGATTGGCGAGTGGTTCCGCCTGTGCTTCGTGGAGAACGAGGGCTTTGCCTTCGGGATGAAGTTCGGCGGCGCCGTGGGCAAGTTCTGCCTGTCGCTGTTCCGCATCGTGCTTTGCGGCGCGCTGATATGGTGGATATCGTCTCTCTGCCGCAAGAATACCGTGCCCACGGGCGTTCTGGTGGGGCTTACGCTCATTACCGCAGGGGCGTTTGGCAACATCATAGACTGCTTGTTCTACGGGCTTATCTGGGATTACGCTCCGTTCATGTTCGGCAAGGTGGTGGATATGTTCTACTTCCCGCTGATACATAACGCCGCAGGCGACGTTATCTTCTTCAGTCCCGTCTTCAACTTTGCCGACTCATGCGTTACCGTGGGCGCCTTCTACCTGGTGCTCTTCCAGTGGAAGTTCTTTATGGCGGACGATAAAAAGACTGCAGATAAACAATAAGCGTCAACTTATTGTTAAGACGCTATTTTTATTTATCTTTGCAGTCCAAAATATTGGAGGAATGGCCGAGTGGTCGATGGCGGCAGTCTTGAAAACTGTTGTACGGCAACGTACCGGGGGTTCGAATCCCTCTTCCTCCGCGCTATGCAATCAATTACGGGCGCCGCACTTTTGTGCGGCGTTTGTATTATTGTGTCGCCCGTCGTGAACTTGTTCACGTAAGGGTCGGCGCAATAATACAAACAGTGGCAGTTCCTGCCACGCCCGTAATATGATTGCTCTCGGAGACCGAGGGAAAAGGCCCGCGCAGCGGGGCTAATCCCTCTCGCTCCGGAAGACATGTGGACCCCCTCCCCAACCCTCCCCTCGGGGGAGGGCCTTGGTCGCTACGCTCCGAGACCGAGACCGAGATACGACGTGCGCAAAGCTAACTAGTTGAATAACAAGACTTTACGCTATTCAGCCACCCCCGTTTTAAGGGTCCCTCAATTACGTTTACGATTGATTATCAGGCACTTAGCTTTGCACGCCACATATATCCCTCCCCCGCTTCAGACAAAGCGCCGGACTCGCTTCTTGTATTCCAGATAATCCTGGCCGAAGTCGGCCTCGAGACGTTTTTCTTCCGAGCGCACCTGGATCATCATTATTGAGACTACGGCGGCGAATACCAGGAGCGCCCACAGATTCCATAAGGCAACCATCACGCCTATATAGTAAATGAAGGTACCGGTGAGCATAGGGTTGCGGCTCCTTTTGTACGGCCCGTCCGTCATGAGGTGTGCGGTCCTGGGAGCAAGCTCGTGGCCCATTGCGTCAAAGGGATTGCCTTTGCCCACGCGCTTCATATAAACTATGCTCCAAACGCTGATTGCCAGACCTGAAAGGGCAATCAGCACTGCTATATAGAACCTGAGCATAGGGATATCGGCCAGTCCGGGAGTTCCGGCAACCAGCCACATTGCCGCAGGTATACCTGCTATAAAGATGGCAAAGCCCAGGAAGTATCCGAGAATCTGTTTCATTTCCATTTGCGAATATACGCATTTTCTCCTTGGAATGATTATCTTTACGCAGAATCCGATTGTTATGAAGAGACTTGCATCCATTTTGCCTTTATTGCTGTTCTGCCTTGTGGCCTTTGGCCAGAACAATCCCGTTGCCAACCCTTCCGCCGTTGTTGTGTGCGACAATGCACGCTTCACGGTCCTTACCGACTGCCTGGTGCGTATGGAATGGGCCGGGGACGGTGTGTTTGAAGACCGTGCATCCTTTGCAATAGTCAACAGAGACCTGCCGGTGCCAAAGTTCACCGCAACCAGGAAGAACGGCACCCTCACCATCAAGACGTCCAAACTCACGCTTACATACAAAGGCGGCCGTTTTGCTCCGGACAACCTTTCCGTGCGCTTTGGCATGGGCACCTGGGCTCCCGGGATGGAGCCGTCGGGCAACCTTAAGGGCACCACGCGCACCCTCGACGGCTGCCTCGGCTTCGAGAAGCTGTCCAACCTGGAGAGAGACCTGGAAGACGGTATCCTTTCCCGCGACGGCTGGGCCCTGGTAGACGAGAGCGCCCGTCATCTCTATCAGAAAGTGGATTCGCCCTGGGAGGATTGGGTGGCCGAGCGTCCGGCCGGGGACCGCATAGACTGGTACCTCTTTGCATACGGGCACGATTACACCGCCGCCCTCGGCGATTTTGTAAAAGTGGCCGGCCGCATCCCGCTGCCTCCCAAATATACCCTCGGCTACTGGTGGAGCCGCTATTGGATCTTCACGGACGAAGAACTCCTCAACCTCGGCCGCGAGATGCGTGCGCGCCGTATCCCCATGGACGTGATGATTGTGGATATGGACTGGCACTACACCTACGGGGCGATGCAGAAGCGCCTCGGCGACGATGCCTTCGGGCAGGGCCGCGGATGGACCGGCTACAGCTGGAACCGCGAGCTCTTCCCCGACCCTGAGGGTTTCCTGTACGACCTTCACCGTCTCGGATTCCGTACCGCCCTCAACCTTCATCCCGCATCCGGCATCCGCGAGTACGAAGACTGCTACGGCACCTTCGTGGCCGATTATCTCTCCCGCACCGGCGATTACGACGGCCCCGCCGGCTATGTGTACGGCGACGAGCCATACCTGTACGCCGGCAACAAGGAGCCCGTGGGCGTAAAGGGCCACCGTGCCAGCGTGCCCTTCCGCATGTCGCAGGAGGCATGGGCCGATGCGTACTTCAACTCCGTCATCCGGCCTCTGGAGCGCCAGGGCGTGGATTTCTGGTGGCTCGACTGGCAGCAGTGGATGGAGTCCAAGTACGTCAAGGGCCTGAGCAACACGTTCTGGCTCAACTACACCTTCTTCCGGGACAAAGAGATAAACGGCACCGAGCGCCCCTTCATCTACCACCGCTGGGGAGGCCTGGGCAGCCATCGTTATCAGCTCGGATTCTCCGGCGATACGCACGACGAGTGGAGCGTGCTGCAGTTCCTGCCATACTTTACCGCCACCGCCTCCAACGTTGGCTACGGCTACTGGGGGCACGACATCGGAGGCCATATGCAGAAGCGGGACCATCGGCGCCTCACCGAGCCGGAGATGTACACCCGCTGGCTGCAGTTCGGCGTCTTCACCCCCATCTTCAAGACACATTCTACGCAGAGCGCCAACCTCGAGCGCAAGATATGGGCGTACCCCGACCATTATCAATACATGTTCGACGCCATCCGGCTGCGCTACACCCTGAGCCCGTACATCTATACCTTCGCCAGGGAGGCGTTCGACACCGGGGTGAGCATCTGCCGTCCGCTCTACTACTTCTGGCCGGAGTCCAAAGAGGCATATGACTATAACGAGGAGTACCTCTTCGGAGACCGCATCCTCGCCACCGCCGTATGCGAGCCCGCCACCGCCGACGGAAAGGCGTCCCGCAAGGTCTGGTTCCCCAAGGGGTGCGACTGGTACGATATGGCGCTGCACACGTCCCACAAGGGCGGAAGCGTCAAGACCCTGCGCTACTCCATCGACCAGAATCCTTGGTACGTAAAAGCCGGAAGCATCATCCCTCTGGCGTCTGAGAGCATAATGAACCTGCAGGAGCAGTCCGATGTGCTCGGCATCCTGGTGGTCCCCGGAAGCGGCAAATCCCAATTCACCCTGTACGAAGACGACGGCGTGTCCAAAGACTATGCAACCGCCTGCTCCCGTACGCTGATCAGCAAGAACCGCTCCGGCAACAAGCTGTCCGTGGTGGTTGCACCCCGCCAGGGCACGTATTCCGGCGCCTCTCCCGACAGGGAACTCTACCTCGTTCTCGAGGGTGTAACCTCAGCACCGAAGAGCATCCTCTGCAACGGCGTTCCTGCCGGAGAAGTCTCTCAGGGCAACGCTTTGGTAAGGATTACCCTCCCTTCCGTTTCTGCGGCTGCGGAAACCCGGATTGAGATTGTGCTGTAATTCCCTTTGATGAGACGGGTGATGTTCATATTCCTGACGCTTCTTGCCGTGGCATGCGGCAAGCAAGACGTCATCATCGTGGACGACAGCCCGCCAAAGATACCGGAAAGGGTCATTCCCGTTTTGCCGGAGAACGGAGCCGTTCCGGAAATCCTCATTACTGTCAAGGAAAGCGAGTGGCAAAGGCTTCTGGACGCCTACAACAAGAACAAAGACACCCAGGAGTACATCCGCTGCAACGTGCAGTATTCCGCCGGCAGCCATACCGATGCCGTGGTGGATGCGGGCCTTAGGCTCAAAGGCAATACGTCCCGGCGCTATCCCGGAGAGGCCGGCGCCTTGAAGCACGTCCATTTTGGCCTGCACTTCAACGAGTACGTTGAGGGGCAGAAGCTGCTGGGCGTGAACAGGCTGGACCTCAAATGGTTCAAAGACGACCCTGCTTACTGCCGGGAAATATTCTGCTACGACCTTTTCCAGCGGGCGGAGGTCTGGACGGCCATCAGCGCCGGCTACACCAAGCTTCGCATCAAGGTCGGCTCCAAAGAGACCTATATGGGCGTGTACATACTTATGGAGCACGTGAGGGGCGATTACGTCAAGCATCGGGAGCATCTTTTCGGCGGCAGGAACGGCCATCTCTGGAAAGCCAAGTGGGGAGCCTCGCTCAAAGACCCCAACGCCAGGATGGGGGCGGACGACAACCTGCACGACTATACCTATGAGCTCAAATCGGACGAAAGCGATTTCCAGGCCGCAAAAGATCAGCTGCAGAGTTTCATCAGAAAATTCAACTCCATGGGCGGGGATGCTTTCTATGCCTGGGCGGAGCAGAACATGGACGTGCCGCTCCTGTTGAGGACATATGCTGTAAACGTACTTGTTGGGATGTGGGACGACTATTGGACCAGCGGCAACAACTACTACTTCTACTTCAACCCTGCAGGCAAGTTCTACTTCATCCCCTACGACTACGACAACACCCTGGGTACCAGCCAGTATTACGATTCCGGCAGGCAGGACCCCCTGCACTGGGGCGACGATTCCGCCAATCCCCTGGTCGCCAAGATCCTGGAGCGCCAGGAATGGAAGGAATACTATATCAATTGCCTGAAGACTCTGGCGAAGGGTGACTTCCGTGCCGACGTAGCCATTGCAAGAATCAACGGATGGCACCAGGTCATCTCCCCCTACGTGCGCAACGACACCGGCCAAGATATGAAGATTCTGGACCGCCCCGCCTCCTGGGGCAACCACTCAGAATACCGCATCCTAAACCTCGGCAGCAACAACAACTTCTTCTCCGTCAAATACGACACAGTTGTTGCACTGTAAAGGGTTGGGGATTAGCCCCGCTGCGCGCCAAAATGTATCGTGCAAAGCTAAGTGCTTGATAATCAATTGCAAACGTAATTAAGGGACCCTCTGAACGGGGGTGGCTGAATAGCTTAAAGTTTTGGTGTTCAGCCAGTTAGCTTTGCGCACATCGCTTCTCGGTCTCGGAGCGTAGCGACCAAGGCCCTCCCCCGAGGGGAGGGATGGGG
>JAFZXV010000055.1 GCA_017616595.1 Bacteroidales bacterium | reverse complement strand
TCCCCATCCCCGACGGCGAACTCAATTCCAACTCCCTCGTGAACCAATACCCCGAATGGAACTAGCAATGAAAAAGACTCTGTTCATACTGCTTGCCGCAGCACTGCTCGGCGCTGCCTGCCAGCCGGAATACGTGGAGCCCACCGCAGACCGGCAGGGCATCACCTCGCTCGTGGCTTACTTTGCATTCGGGCCTTACGAGGGTCAGGAGCTCGGGCGCCTGGAGATAGACAACCCCGACGTAGACCGCTACGTAATCCCCATCCCCTGGTACTTCCCGGAGACGTCGGACGACATAACCACTCCGTATATGGTTAAGGTGCGCGTGCGTGCCTCACTGCAGCCAAACTGCAAGATAGACCCTCCCCTCACGGTACTGGACCTTACGGACGAGAACCATTATAAATACACAGACGCTACGGGCGCCACCCGTGATATAGTCATAACCGGCGAGCGCGTGCGTTCCAACAAGTGCGAGATTCTGTCTTTCATGCTCAAGCGCCCTACGCTCAGCGGCATCATAGACAAGGCAAACAAGGGCATCTCCCTCGTAACCGCCAACGACCTGTCTGTAGCCGAGGCAACCGTAACCCTGTCTGCCCACGCCACCATATCGCCCGACCCGGGCGAGCCGCATAACTACAACGACGGCTTTACCTTCACGGTAACGGCAGACGACGGCAAGACCACGGCAGACTATCTGGTAATCAAGAACATACCGCAGAAGACAGACTACGGCGTGGTGGGCACCAGCGCAGAGAAGCTCTTCAACAAAGACCCTTCGTCCGGCCTCGGCCTGCCCGGCTACAAAGAAGATGTAAACGTATCTATGGGCGTGCTGGATTCCTGGCTCGTGGTCAACCTCGGCAACGGATCCACCCCAAGGTACTACAACAAGATAGTGGCCACCTACGGCGGAGAGATCAAGATAGGCAGCGCAGTGCCAACCGGAGCAATAGCGTCGGACGAGAATGACCACCTGCTCATCTGCAATCTTGCAGAGGCCGGAGAGACCTTCAACATCTGGACGACCGACTCCGTGGACAAAGCTCCAGAGCTGTTCTACTCTATGCCCAACGAGCAGGACATCCAGCTCGGCCTGGAGATGAAAGTAATAGGCGACATTACAAAAGAAGCCTCTATATCAGTCACTTACCCCGGTCTGGTGGGCGTTACCAAGAGCAGCCGCTTTCAGTCCATCCACGTAGTGGACGGCAAGGTGGTGTCCAGCGAGCTCAAAGACGTTTCTGCAACGGGATTCAGCTGGGGCTCGGGTCCTTCGGGCAGCACCTGCTTCCCCGCCGCCAACCCCAATAACGCAGAGGGCTGGTACAGCTGCGTATACTCCGACAACCTTCTCACCTGGTTCAAGCCGGACCTTACCATAGGCAAACAGCTCAACGGCTACGGAGACGGCTCGGACGACGTGTCCGGCGGCGGCACCTACGTAGACTCCAACACATCGCCCAACAACCTGGACAGCAAATGCTTCAACAACGCCCGCTACCTGGTGCTGTTTGTGAGCAACCACTTCCCCAAGTGGTGGCCCGGCCCGCAGCTGTACATGTACGACATAACCACCGGCTCGCTCCAGGGAGACAACATCTGGAACAGCCCCGGACTGGCGTTCTCTCTGCCGTATATGTATGACCAGCAGTACAATACGGGCGCACAAGACGGCAACGGAGCCTGCGGCGACGTTATCCTCGCCCCCTCCGCAGACGGCTACATGCTGTATATCTATTATTACGACCATTACTCCCAGATGATAGGAGGATGGAGCCTCGACTGCATAAAACGATGAAGAAGCTGCCCCTCATATCGCTCCTGTGCCTGCTGGCCGCCTGCAGCGGACGCGCGTCTACAGACTACCCGGAATGGCGCTGGCCGGACAAAGAGCCCGCGGAGGAAGAACCCGCCGCCGAGCCCTGGCCCGCCATAACCGCGCTGGGCTGGAAGAACGTCACCTCGTCGTACCCCGGCACCGTCTGCGCCAATATCTACCGCAGCCCGGCCGAGATCGGCGGCATCAAAACGGTGGCCTACATTGCCGTGGCGCCTCTGGACAAGGTTCAATGGGACGTGCGCAGCATAGACGACCCGACCATCCAGGGCACTTCCGACCAGCTCAAGACGCCCTCCGATTACTATAACGGCACGGGCGCTCCCGTCATCATCAACGGCGGCTACTTCTTTGCCGAGAGCGGCAAGCGCTACAACGCCAGCGTGGCGGTGAGCGGCGGACGCTTCTACGGCGTCAACATCAACTATGCCTCCATGGACTGGGTTACGATGTATTACCCCACCCGCGGCGTGTTCTATCAGGACGCCGGCGCCAACCCGGCCTGCGGATGGACTTACTGGAGCGGCGGCGCCACGCACTACCTGTACGACGAGCCAGCGGCCAACTCCTGGTCTAAAGACCCTCTTCCGGCGCCCGACGCATCATTCCCCGCCACCGCGAGGGACTTCTCCCCCATGACGGCCATAGGCGGCGGTCCCGTACTGCTCAAAGACGGCAAGACAGTCAATTCCTGGGAGGCGGAGCTCTTTTACGGCAACGGCGCAGACGACAAGATGCCGCAGGAGCGCCACCCGCGCACGGCAATCGGCATAACTCCAGAGGGCCTGCTGATACTGTTTGTGTGCGAGGGACGCGGAATGACCGAGGGCGTTGCCGGAATGACCTTCGCAGAAGAGGCCGAGGTGCTCAAATCCCTCGGCTGCTCAGACGCACTCAACCTCGACGGCGGCGGCTCCAGCTGCATGCTTGTGGCCGGAACAGAAACCATCAAACCGTCCGACGGCACCCAGAGACCCGTCGGCTCGGTGGTAATACTCAAGGCTAAATGAGACCGCGCGGCATCATATCGCTGATTGTCCTGGCTGCGGCCCTGTTTGCCTGCAACCCGGATAATCCGAAGGACTACAAATGGCGCGACGCCTGGCGCGAGGTGCCAGACACCATGGGTACCGACGTGCCGGAGCTGCCGGAAATCAATGGCAAGCCAAGGTATATCTGGATAGATGCCGCCGCCAACTTCCCCTACTACGCCAACGACGACGTCGCCATTGCCGCCGACTGCAGGCGCATTGCCGACATGGGCTTCACAGACATCATAGTGGACGTGCGCCCCACCAGCGGAGACGTGCTCTTCAGCTCAGCTGTTGCCCCGCCGTGCACCAAATGCGCCGCCTGGGTAAACGGCAAGTACAAATGGATCGAGCGCACCGCGACGTTCGACTATCTGGGCACCTTTATCTCCGAGGGGCACCTCGCCGGCCTGCGGGTGAATGCCGCAATCAACACTATGGTAGGCGGTTACCATGCCTCCATAGGCGATGTTGGGATGGTGTACGACAAGCCGGACCGCAGAAGCTGGTGCGCGGTTGACAATCTGCCGTCGGGCCTCGTCAACTCCATGGACGACCCTGAAACCGGCCCGCGCTTCCTCGACCCGGCCAACGCCGACGTGCAGGCGTTCCTGCTGGAGCTGCTTGGCGAGCTGGCCGCTTACGAGGGACTTGACGGCATAGTGCTGGACCGCTGCCGCTACGACGACTACTGCCTGGACGCCGGCTACACGGACGCCGCCCTGGCAGCCTTCACGGAGTATCTTGGGGAGGCTCCTTCCCGCTGGCCCGTAATGGATCAGGGGCTGATGTTCGTTAGCTCTCCGAACACCCTCCAGAAGAACTGGCTCACGTTCCGCTGCAAGGTGATTCACGATTTTATGCAAAAGGCGGCCGGCAAAGTGCACTCCGTTGCGCCGGACGTGCGGTTTGGGGTTTACGTTGGCGCCTGGTTCAGCGAGTATTACCGCAGCGGCGTCAACTGGACAAGTTCCCGGTACGACGTAAAGAAGAACGAATCGGCCTATAAGTGGGCTCCTGCCGCATACCAGAAGACAGGCCTTGCAGACCTGCTGGACTTCATATTCCTTGGTGCGTACGCGGGAGCGGCCAGCGTGCACGGCAACGGCGAGTGGACTATGGAAGGCTTTGCCAAACTGGGCGCCAAACGTCTCTGCGGCGCTGTTCCCTTTGCCGCAGGGCCGGACATAGGCAACGGCTCAGGATTTGAGAACGGGCATCAGGAAGAGATTATTCCGGACATCGTCGCCACTATGATGGACAATGCAGACGGACTGTTCGTCTTCGACCTCTGCCACATAAGGATGTTTGAATACTGGGATGCCTTCAAAGAGGGCATACAATCATATCTGGAAACTCATTAACCATTTAACACCATTTTATGAAAAAAATCACATTACTGACACTCATCGGACTGGCCGTCCTGGCCTGGTCTTGCAAGCCGGAGCCCATCCCCGACTCCCTCACCCTCAAGTCGGATTCTGCCGTAACCGTACCGGTAGAAGGTGACGTGGTGAGCATCTCATTCAACACCAACGTGGCCTGGACTGCATCTTCCGACGCAGCATGGCTTACCGTATCTCCCACCAGCGGCGAGGCCGGCGACGCAACCGTCAAGGCTTCCGCAGTAAAGAACGAGTCTCCCGACGGCCGCAGCGCAACCGTTACCATCAAGGCCGGCACCGAGTCCGCAACCGTAACCGTAACCCAGGGCCAGCTGGACGGTATGTCCGTGGCTACCAAGGAGTTCACAGTTACCTGCGACGGCGGACAGGTAGAGATTCCCGTCTCCGCCAACGTTCCCTTTGAGGTTGTAATCCCCGAGGCCGCAGACTGGATCCACTATGTGAGCACCAAGGGAATGACAGAGTCCAAGGTCGTGCTGAGCGTAGACAAGACGCAGCTTTACGAGTTCAACGACGACTGGAGCATCGACCCCAACAAGGTAGTGCGTTCCGCCAACGTCACCATCAAGGCCGGCGGTCTCTCCGAGGTGGTGAAGGTTTCCCAGACCTCGTTCGTGCCTTACTTTGACTATCAGGGCGACTGGGCAGGCCTGCAGTGGAGCTTCTTCGAGGGCGTGCCTACGAGCATCCCGCAGGAGGGAGCGGACATCGTCATAGACATCGACACCAACCTCGAGTGGTACGCTTACTTCTCCGTATGGGACAACGACAAGGGAGAGATGGTAGACAGCTGGGACCTCGGCTGGGCCCACCTCAGCTACGATGCCAACAAGATCCACCTCGTAATTGATGCCAACGACACATACTACCCTCGTGAGAACTATCTCTACTCCGCATGCTACATAGACGGCGAGATTACCGGCGACTTCGGCGGACTCGGCTGGTTCAAGCAGGAAGGCCTCGTGGCAGACGGCGCCGTGGTTACCCTCGAGTGGCAGAAGAATACCGCAGAGATGGGATTCCTGCCTTGGTTCAACCGCCTCGCGTACACCAATACCGGAGCACTACTGGTCTCCGACGGCAATCAGGTTCACGCAATCAGCCCCGCTGACGGAACTTATTGGAAAGCTATTACTTATGACGGCGTTCAGCCTATTTCCATAGACAGTGACGACGCAGGCAACATCATCGTTGCAGAGAACGTGAATGCAGACATCGACTGGGGCACCTACGAGCTTCTCAGCGGCACCGAGGTCACGATCTGGTACACTTCCGATCCCAACACGCTGCAGGGCAGCATCACCGTGGAGAACAAGGATTACGGCACCGTGGGCGGCTTCCGCGTAAGGGGCAACCTTGCCGAGAAGGCAGTCATTACCGGCGTAGTGGGCAGTGCAAGCTGCTGGTTCGGCTACGACATCGAGAACTATGCCGCCGTTCCCAACTACTACGGCACGCAGAACCAGGGCCCCGGCCCCGGCCCCAACGTATTCTGGAATCCTTTCAGCGCAGCTGCAGTTTCCGTGGGCAACTCCCTGCACGAGGGTGTGCTCTTCCGCGGTTACGACGGTCTTGAGAGCCTCTGCTACCTTGCAGACGCCTACACCCCCAACTGGGCAGTGCCTTACAACTGGGTAACCCTTACCGATGCCGGCAACGGCGGCAACGAGAACCAGAACAACATGGATATCGTCGACTTCAACGGCAGGAAGATAGTGGCCTACACCCAGGGCTTCCACTTCGCATACTCTTCCAACGCAATGATCTACATACTCGATGTTACCGACATCAACAACGTAGAGACCCTTGCTACAATAGATGGCGACTGGCTGCTGGACAACACCTTCACCGAGTGCTCCGGTGCAGACGTGCTGCTCCACCCCGCAGACGACCACCTCGAGCTCTTTGCAGTGCACTCCGGCAAGAGCACCCTTGCCAAATTCAACATCCTGATTCCTTAATTATCAATCGGGAAGAGTAACCCAGGTTTCGTTACTCCAGCCTACGGAGCGGCCGGTGCCGAGGACAGAACCCTCGATGCCGGCCGTTTGCAGTTGGCGGAAGCCGGGATCGGAGGGGGTGAGGTCCAGGAACGGGAGGAGGTAGCAGCCGTGGTCAAGGAGGACTTCTTGAACGTCGCGGACGGGTACCTGCCGGGGGTGAAGGCCGCGTTGGACAGAAAGCGAGGCGAGGGCGCCGGCGGCCTGGCCGATGCCGAGGATGACAGGCTGAAGGCGGGTGCCGCCGTTCATCTCCCAGGAGACTGAGATTGCCTTGTCTGCAACTATAAGGTCTTCTGTTTCAATTGGTATGGTCACTCCAAGAGGAACGCTGAAGGAGGGAATCCTGCCAAACCACAGGTGAGAGAGTTCCTCCCACCGGAGGTTCTGGACATGATGATGGTCTACAGGGTAATCCCCTACCGCAACGGCGCGGGTGTACAGGTCGTAGTCATAAGGGTTGCGGGCGGCATCGACGGTCATTGTGTCTGTGCCGGCAATGCGCCGGGCCTCGCGGTAGTACGGGTAGAAAGGCAGGCCGTCGGCAGACGGGAAAACGTCATCGGCAATGCCGAGATTCTTATAGCCCAACTCATGCTGGATGAAATACAGGTAGCCGAGGGCGCGGTCTTTCGCCTGCTGAACGGCTTCTGCGCGCTCCTGCGGCGTCATATCAAGATACTCGACGTAGAAATCGTTGCCGTAAACGGGCCAGTTGAGCATGATGTGGCCGTCCGGCAGCTTGCCGTAGGAGAGCATCATCTCCGGGCTCCACAGCTGCTGGCCTTTGGGGCCGTTGCCTCCGGTGTTGACGGCAAGATGATTGTCGCAGCAGTGGCGATAGTTCTCTATATCGTAGCCTGCCGGCTCGGGGATGCTGACGTCGTGGTCGAACTCCTTAACAATCAGCACGTAAGTCATATCCTGCACTGCGCGGCTGTCTTGCAGTGCTGCGGCCCCGACGGCTTTTGCCACATCTCCCAGCTCCGTACCGTCTATGAGGATACGTGCCCGGATGCGGGTACCGTCTGAGAGGGTCAGGTGCCAGCCTGGAGATGCCCGATCGGGTCGGGCATGACGGGAAGGTCGGGCATGACGGGAAGGTCGGGCATGACGGAACGTCATTCCCGGCTTGACCGGGAATCCCTTGATGCCGGTATTGAACCGTACCTCCACCCCTGCGGCGGAGGCCATGTTGGCAAAGACGGCGGCGCCGACGGCAGGGTTGAACATTATCTTGGAAACCCAGCCGGAGAAGAGGGCGTCGTAGCCGCCGTAGCGGGCGGCGAGCGAGTCGCAGAACTCGCCGAAGATGCCGCCGCGGAGGCGGTAGTTACCGTCGACCGCGCTCACGCCGGCACTGGTAAGCATTCCGCCAAGCCAGGGG
>JAFZXV010000054.1 GCA_017616595.1 Bacteroidales bacterium | reverse complement strand
GTCCTCGATGGAGTCGATAGGATACTTGGTGATGAGCTGCTTGAGGTAGTTGATCTGCTGGTCGGTGCTGAGGCGGCGGCCGCGGGGATCTTTCTTCTTGCCGTCCTTAAGCTGCTTGTAGTCGTAGTAGAACTTGCCGTCCTCGCCCTTGAAGCAGAACTCGGAAGCAGCGCAGTCCATTGCGATGGTGATGTCTTTGCCGGGCTCCAGGCCTGCTGCCTTGATGGCCTCGATGATGCAGTCGAGAGCATCGTCGATACCCTTGAGTGCGGGAGCAAAGCCACCCTCGTCACCAACTGCGGTGCTGCAGCCACGGTCTTTGAGCACCTTCTTGAGGGCGTGGAAGACCTCGGCGCCCCAACGGACGGCCTCAGCCTCGCAGCTTGCGCCGACGGGACGGATCATGAACTCCTGGAACGCGATGGGGGCGTCGGAGTGGGCACCGCCGTTGATGATATTCATCATAGGGACGGGAAGGACGTAGGTGTTGGTGCCGCCGATATAGCGGTACAGGGGGATGTCGAGGTAGTTGGCGGCTGCGTGAGCGACTGCGAGGCTGACACCGAGGATGGCGTTTGCGCCGAGTTTGCTCTTGGTAGGAGTGCCGTCGAGCTCGATCATGGTCTTGTCTATGGCGCGCTGCTCGAGGGCGGACATGCCGATGATAGCGGGGGCGATGACGTCGTTGACGTTGGCGACTGCCTTGAGAACGCCCTTGCCAAGATAGCGCTTCTTGTCGCCGTCGCGGAGCTCGAGAGCCTCGTTCTCTCCGGTGGATGCTCCGGAAGGAACTGCTGCTACACCTTTGACACCTGACTCGAGGATGACCTCAACCTCGACTGTAGGGTTGCCTCTTGAATCGAGGATTTCCCTGCCTGTAACTTCGATAATTCTCATAATATTGAATAAATTGTGGTTATTTTGCTTGAATGCGGCGCTAATTTAGTCATTTTTCGGCAATTCTGTTACAGAATTCTCCACTTTCTCCAACAATTCGGGCGGAATGAAGGAAGTGGCCACGGCGGCGATGCCGGAGATGATAACGACCAGCCTCCTGTCTTTCTTTATGCGCTTGACGTAACCCTCGGCGCCCTTGAAGGGGCCGTCGGTCACGCGCACCAGGTCTCCGACCTTGTACTTCTCCGGATTGCCGTCCAGGAACTCCAGCCCGCTCTGCGCGGCCTGGGTTACTATCCTGAATATCTCTATTTCCCTGTCGGGAACGACTGAAGGCTTGTGGGTAACCCTGTCACAGTACAGATAGATGTAACCGAACTGCTTGTTGGCAAAGCGCTTTATGGTGGCCTCGTCCGTACGGATGAAAAGATAGGACGGGATAAGGTTCTGGGCATAATACTCCAGTCCCCACTCATCCAGGATATCCCTCATCCTCGCGGTCCTCTTCCAAAAGACCTTTATCGCATACCAATGCAAGTCCATATAATACAATACGCCCGACCCAAATGGGCCGGGCGCTATTGAAAATCAATTAATTCTGCTTTATTGCAGCCTGCGCTGCCGCAAGTCTTGCGATAGGCACGCGGAAAGGTGAGCAGCTGACGTAGTCCACACCAATCTTGTTGAAGAAGTGGACGGAGTCGGGATCGCCGCCGTGCTCGCCGCAGACGCCGCACTTGAGCTCGGGCCTCTTGCTGCGGCCACCCTGGATACCGATCTCGACCAGCTTGCCGACTGCCTTGACGTCGATGGTCTGGAAAGGATCTGCATCGAGGATCTTGTTGCCGAGATAGTCGCCCATGAAGGTGCCGACGTCGTCGCGGCTGAAGCCGAAGGTCATCTGGGTGAGGTCGTTGGTACCGAAGCTGAAGAACTCGGCGGTACGGGCCATACGGTCTGCGGTAAGGGCTGCGCGAGGGATCTCGATCATGGTGCCGAACTTGTACTCGAGGTGCTCGCCGGTGAAGGCCTCCACCTGGGCGCGGATCTTCTCGCAGATTACTTTCTGGAAGCGGAGCTCACGGTCGGAGATGGTGACGGGAATCATGATCTCGGGCATAGGGTTGAAGCCCTCTTTCTGGAGCTCTGCCTCTGCGGTGAAGATAGCACGGTACTGGGTCTCAGCAATCAGAGGATAGGTGACGTGCAGACGTACGCCGCGGTGACCCATCATCGGGTTGACCTCGTGGAGGTTCTCTCCGCGCTTCTCGATATCGGAGACGGTGATGCCGAGTTCGTCGGCCAGTTCCTTCTCCTTCTCTTCTCCCTTGGGAACGAACTCATGGAGAGGAGGGTCGAGCAGACGGAAGACCACGGGCTTGCCGTCCATAATCTTGAGGGTGCTCTTGACGGAGGCCTTCATGAACGGCTCGAGCTCGTCGAGGGCGGCTTTGCGCTCTTCGTCTGTGTCTGACAGTATCATCTTGCGGAGCTTGGCGAGAGGGGTCTCGGAGTTCTTGCCGTAGAACATATGCTCGATACGGAAGAGGCCGATGCCCTCGGCGCCGAAGGAAAGTGCGCGGGCTGCATCCTCGGGGGTATCTGCGTTGGTGCGGATGCCGAGGCGGCGGAACTTGTCTACAATCTCCATGAAGCGGATGAAGAGAGGGTTCTCGCTGGCGTCCATGGTCTCGATCTTCTCTGCGTAGACGTAGCCCTTGGAGCCGTTGAGTGAGAACCAGTCGCCCTCTTTGTACACCTTGCCGTCTGCAAAACTGACGCACTTGCCGGCGAGGTTGATCTTCATGGACTCGCAACCTACGATGCAGCACTTGCCCCAGCCGCGGGCCACGAGGGCTGCGTGGGAAGTCATACCGCCGCGGGTGGTGAGGATACCGGAGGATGCACGCATGCCTTCGATGTCTTCAGGGGAGGTCTCTTCACGGACGAGGATGACCTTCTTGCCTGCTGCTGCGGCCTCCATTGCGGCCTCGGAGGTGAATACCAGGGTACCCACTGCTCCGCCCGGAGATGCGGGAAGGCCCTTGGCCACGACGCTCGCCTTCTTCTCGGATGCGGGGTCGAGGATGGGGTGGAGGATCTCGTCGAGCTGGGCGGGAGAGACGCGCATGACGGCCTCTTTCTCGTCTATCATGCCCTCGCCGAGCATATCCATTGCCATCTGCAGGGCGGCGATGCCGGTGCGCTTGCCGATACGGCACTGGAGCATCCAGAGGTGGCCCTCCTGGATGGTGAACTCGATGTCCTGCATATCGTGGAAGTGGTCTTCCAGACGCTTGCGGATGCCGTCGAGCTCTTTGTAGACCTCGGGCATCGCGGTCTCGAGGGACTGCAGGTGCTTGTTATGTTCTGTCTTGGTGGCCTCGTTGAGGGGATTGGGGGTGCGGATACCTGCAACCACGTCTTCTCCCTGTGCGTTGATGAGCCACTCGCCGTAGAACTTGTTGTCTCCGGAAGCAGGGTTGCGGGAGAATGCCACGCCGGTGGCGGAAGTCTCTCCCATGTTGCCGAAGACCATGGACTGTACGTTGACTGCGGTGCCCCAGTCATCGGGGATCTTCTCGATGCGGCGATATGCGATTGCGCGCTTGCCGTTCCAGGACTTGAAAACGCCTCCGATGGAGCCCCAGAGCTGGTCGTGGGCGGTGTCGGGGAATTCCACGCCGAGGACTTCCTTGACGCGGACCTTGAACTTGGCGCAGAGCTCCTTGAGCTCGTCTGCGCTGATCTCGGTGTCCGACTTGTAGCCCTTGGCCTCTTTGAGCTCTTCCATCATGCGGTCGAGCTGCTGGCGGATGCCCTGGCCGTCTGCGGGTTCGATGCCCTCGGCCTTCTCCATGACGACGTCTGAGTACATCATGATGAGGCGCCTGTAGGCGTCGTACACGAACCTGGGGTTGCCGGTCTTCTTGATCATTCCGGGGAGGGTGGCGGAGCACAGACCGATGTTGAGGATGGTATCCATCATACCGGGCATGGAGCTGCGGGCACCGGAACGGCAGCTGACGAGGAGGGGATCCTCAGGGTCGCCGAATTTCTTGCCCATAAGCTTCTCCGTAGCCTCGAGAGCGGCTGCGACCTCCTGCTTCAGGGAGTCGGTGTAGCCGCCGCCGAGCTCGTAATACTCTGCGCAGCATTCTGTTGTAATGGTAAATCCGGCCGGGACGGGCATCCCGAGCTTGCTCATTTCGGCGAGGTTGGCACCCTTGCCGCCGAGGAGCTCACGCATAGATCCATCGCCCTCTGCGGTCTTGCCGCCGAAGCGATAAACTCTCTTCTTGTTTTCGAACATATTATTATTAGGTTAGCTGAATTTTCAAACTGCGAATTTAACAAAAAAATTTGTTTATAGCAACTTGGATGCAAGCTCGCTGAGGGCGCTTCTTTCGCCCTTGCGCAGGAACACGTGCTGGAACAGCTTCTGGCCCGACATTTTTTCGCTCAGATGGGTGAGTCCGTTGGACCATTCGTCCAGGTACGGCTGGTCTATCTGGAACACGTCGCCGGTAAAGACCATCTTGGTGCCCTCCCCTGCCCTGGTGATGATGGTCTTGACCTCGTGGGGCGTGAGGTTCTGGGCCTCGTCTATTATGAAGAAGCATTTGCCGAGCGAGCGGCCGCGGATATACGCAAGAGGCTCTATCACAAGTTTTTCCATTGAAATCATGGAATCTATCCTCTGGGCCTCTCGGGAGCCGGGGCGGAACTGGTCTTTAATGACTGACAGGTTGTCCATGAGAGGCTGGAGGAAAGGGCCCATCTTGCTTTTCTGGTCTCCGGGAAGGAATCCAATATCCTGATTGCCGAGTATTACCGTGGGGCGTGAAAGGATAATCTGCTCATAATCCCTCTCCTGTTCAAGGGCGGAAGCGAGGGCGAGGAGCGTCTTTCCCGTGCCTGCGCCGCCGGTGAGCGCCACAAGCTCGATCTTGGGATTGAGGCAGGCGTCCAGAGCCATCTTCTGCTCGTCGTTGCGGGGCTTGATGCCGAATGCCTGACGGGCGCGCACGAGCACTATGTTGCCGGAATCGGACACGAAGCGGGCGCAGGCGGTCTCTCCGCCTCCACCTTTCCAGCTGAATTTATAAAGCTGATTGGGGGCGGGGCGCACGTCCTGCACCGCCTCCCAAGGTATGCAATTGTCCGGACCGTAGCAGAGGGACTGCATCAGCTGCGGATCCAGCTCCTTCTCCACAAGTTCTTTCTGGCGGATTTCCAGCCTGTCGTCGCCCACTTTGTCCGTAAGATAGTCCTGCACCTCCATTCCTGCGGCCTTTGCCTTGAGGCGGAGGTTGACGTCTTTGGTTACCAGCGCCACAAAGGTGCCGGGATGCGAATCCCGCACCCATATCGCCGTAGCGAGGATACGGTGGTCCTGTGTATCGTCTTTGAAAAGGTCTGCCAGCTCCGGAGGGAATGGATGGTTGGGCTCCACCTTTATGCGCCCCAGGCCCTTGCCTATGCGGATTCCGTCTTTGCCGAAGGAGCGGCCGTCGGAAATCTTGTCGAGGTCGCGCATGAAGCCCCTGGCGTGGTACGACAGGGTGTCGTTGCCTTTCTTGAATTTGTCCGCCTCTTCTATGACGGCTGTGGGGATGATTAGGTCGTTGTCTCTGAACTGCCTGATTGCCAGGTGGTCGTGCAGGATCACGTTGGTGTCCAGTACAAAAATCTTGGGTTTTCCCATATTGGTTTCAGTCTTCCCCCTCCGCATTCTGCATCAGGGATTCAAGTATGGTCTGTATGCCTGATTTGGCGGAAACGTCAACATGGAGCTGCCCGTCGGCGCTCGGGTGGCCGAGGGGGAACCAGGCGACGTCCTGCAGCAGGAATTCGGCATCTACATAGTCGAAATCGGAATCCCGTATCTGGATGATGGCGCCGGGCACCTCGGAGAAGAGGATGCGCACGGGGTCGGATTCCGCCTTTGCGCTCATTATGTCCGATATGTCGGCGGTGCAGCCGGCGTCCTCGCAGCGCAGGCGCTCAAGGGCGGCCATGATGCCGCCGGAGAACACCGTGCCTGCGCTCAGCAGCACGCCGTCTTCCGCCAGTTCGCGCACAACCTCGAAGCAGTCCATCAGATAGTCCGGGTCGTCCACCTGGGGGCAGACTCCCCCGCCGATTCCGAGCCCGCAGGCAAGCTGGGAGCCGCCGAGGCGATAGTCGGAGGTGTCGAACGGTACGTAGGCTATCCAGCTCTGGGGGTCCGGGTGGAACAGGTCGTCCACCAGCAGCGGGGCTCCGGAAAAGGGCGTAGAGAAGCGCACGTCGAACTGCCCCCTCTCGCAGACAATGCGACGTATCGATACGTTCAGGGGGTCTATATAATCGGCAACGGCCTCGACGGAGGCATAGAATGCGGCCATATCGCCCACCCAGTCGGGATTGAAAGACCATTTGGCGGTAAGAGGCAGGTCGTCCAGACGGAAGTTGCCGCTGCGCCACAGGGTATCGATGAGGGCCGTCGCGATGCGGGCGCGGGCACACTGCGATGCAAAGGGCACGGGAGTGTGGCGCCCCTGGGCCATTACCGTCTGCAGATAGTCGCCGATATGCGCCGGATCCAGGCTGATGGAGCGTGGTGCAGGGTCGAAGGTCTCGTCTACTATGGTACCCGCTGCAGGGGCGGGTTCCGGAGCCTTCTCCATCACCGGGGCCAGAATCTCCGCGGGAGTGAGCTCACGCGGGACTCCGTCGATGATGTATTTGGAATGCAACACCTGGGTCATCACGCAAATATAAGTAATTTATCTCGAAACGAGAGCACCGCGGCCCGCATCATTTGCACGATAATGAGGGGCATACAGGGATTCTATCTCCACGGCCGGCATCTGGAAGGCGCCTTCCTGTGTCACAAAGAACTCCTCGGTTATGGTGGTGTACTCCTCGGGATAGCTGTCGAACCAGTATTCGGTCTTGTCTGCCAGCACGTTACGGTATCCGTGAGGGGTGAAGGACCAGCTGCCGTGGCTCATCGGCCTGAGCCACCATCCGTAGTGGCCTGAGAGCTGGTCCACCGGGCGCATGGACGCCGGACGAGGGGCGGTAAGGCGCACGAAGCTGCGGTTCTCCTCGTTCCATATCTTGTACTGCGCCTCTATGCGGTCTCCGACCTTGACGGCATCGCCCTCCTGCAGGACTGCTCCGTTGCAGACGAAAATGCGCTCCACGGTGAATCCGTTGCCTGCGGCCTTGATTTCCGGGAAAGGTTTGGTGAAGGTGGAGCTCAGGAGAATGACCTTGGTCTGAAGAGTTTCCGGAGTGCCGCGGAGCACGCAGGCGATGGCCTCTATGTAGGCGGCATCTTTCTCCCACTGCTGGGTCTCCTTCTGGATCATCAGCCAGAGCCTGATTCCCTCGGCGGTCTTACGCGCCTGCTCTGCATAAGCGGCGGGCTTGCCGGATACGGTCTTGCCCCAGTCGGCGGCGGTGGCCATAAGGTCGCAGAGCAGTGCGTGTGCGTATAACTCGCTCTCCATCAGGCCTCTCCATGGCATTACGGCATTGGGATAATAGCATCCGCCGCAACGGTGGTCTACCGCATACTGCAGCAGGGATTCCACATCGGCGTCGTAGGAACGGAGGGTGCCGCAGCGGCGCAGGCCCAGGCCCCATTCCTTTGCCAGCGTCTTGCCCTCGGGCTTGGTGACGAGCAGCTGGAGTATGCGCAGGCGGCGTGCCTTGGCCAGGATCTGGCCGTTGAGGCCGCGCTCCCTGGCAGGAATGAGGTACTCCTTGACCTCTTTCTTGAACTGACGGTATACCTTTCCGGCAGGCGCCTCAAACGGCACCTCGGGGAAGAGGGCGCGGGTGTGCAGATAGGTGGGGAGCGATATGGTTCCCATCCACCAGGGGCGCCCGGTGGTGCTGAAGAAGTCGCTGTCCAGATACTTGACGGCAGCCGCCACATCGATGCCTTCTATATCGGCCTCAGGCATGGAGGCGATGCGCTGGAGCACCGCGGCCGTAACTATGGGAGACGACTCCATCCCCTCGAACCAGGCGAATCCGCCTATGGTGTTCTGGCATGCGGCAATCTTTCCCATTATGTCCGCCAGTTCATTGTCCGGCAGGCCGTCTGCACCTACCCGGCGGGCAATCATGTTGGAGTAGTAAGCCTCCGTGAGGTCCAGCACGTTCTTGCTCTTGGGCTCGATGCTGTCCGGGATGGCCTCGCGTATCATCGCAAGGATGTCCCGCTCAACGGGAACGAGGGCGGAGGCGTCCGTATTGACGAACATCCCCCTCAGCTCTGCAATGAGAGCCTCCCTGTCGGCGCCGGCGAGGAGCACCGCGGAATGCGCCTCCGTGATGGTCTGGAGCGGCTTCCTGGAGGGCACCGATACGAACATGGCGTCGGATCCGAGGGCTTTGTCGTCTGCGACGAAGCTCACGAGCACGCCCAGGACGTCTATGCCTTCCGGCACGTCGATGGGCACCGCAAACGGAATGCTGCCGCCGGCGGGGATCGAGACGTGTGCGGCACTGGCGGAAAGCACGGGCGCGGTCTTATAATCCGCTCCGTTGAAGAAGCGCACGCTCACGTTGCCGCTTACCGCAGCCTCTGTGCTGTTGGACAGGGTGGCGCGTGCGGTATACTCGTCTCCGGCATAGAGGAACAGGGGCTGCACGAGGGACACCTTGACGGGGATGGAAACCTTCATCTCCTTGCGCAGGGTGGCGTTCTTCATTCCCTCGCCGTGCGCGAACAGCTGCACGTAGTATGTGGAGAGACGGTCGGAGCCGGTGAATTTGAGCTCGACAGTGCCGTCTTTGCCGGAACGAAGGAGCGGCTCCCAGGCCATCGTTGCGCCGAAGTTCTCGCGCACGTGGATTTCTTCTGCCGGTGCTGAATCGTCTGCAGGCAAGCGGTCCACGGACATTTCCGCCGCCTCTTCCGCGACCATCATCTGGTCATAGACCACGTTGCCCTTTGCCCTTGCGTTGCCGACGGCCCTCGTGCCATAGGCTACATAAGGCTCGTGGCGCCAGGCCGTGCCGCTGTAGCCGCATACGGATGTATAATTGACGGTAGGCTCCGGCCTGCGGCTGGGCTTGACGACGGACCATTCGTTGGGGTTGATCTCTTCCGTGGCCTTGTCGAAGACGGTGGCGGCACACTCTATGCCGGGCTCGGTGGCGATGAGCAGCGAGCACTCCTGCCCCGGATTGGCAAGGTCGACAAAACGGGTGAACGAGAGCGGAAGCTCCTTTGTTATGACGGGCAGCTTGATTGTGCGCGAATAATCGTGGCACCTTCCCTTATGGAAGAACAGTATGTTAAGGGTGAGAGACTCCGGATAATCGGGCTTGCGGGAATAGGAAACAGTCTTGAGGGAGCCGGCCTTGCCGCGCTCTCCCTTGAGAGTAACTATCTGACGTTCAAGCAGAACGTTGCCGCTCCCTATGAGTTCCACCACCGCCCACACAGGGCCGTCGGTAGAGCCGAACTGCACCGCGATGTCTTCTCCGCCGAGCTCTTTGAAGAACGCAACCGCGTCCATATCGAGGGCGGTATCGTCGTCTTCTGCCTTGACGAAGGTATAGCTTTGCTCCACCTTGGAAAGCTCGCCGTCCGCAAGTTTGGCGGTGGCGTATACCTTAAGTTTATACATCCCAGAGGGTCTGCCCTTGAGGTCTACATCCACGGTCCCGGCCGGTTCTGCCTTGCCTTTGCTTACGGACTTGCCGTCCTCGGTAAGCACCTCGTAGAATATCTCCAGGCTTTCACGCACAAGGCCGGCGGTGGTAAACTGCAGGCGGGCAAAACTGTCCCGGATAATCCAGTTGTCTCCTCTGGTCCAGCCTTCTCCGGAGAGGGAATAACGCCCTGCGACTTTATTCAACATGTTGACATTCAGAGGGATGGAGCTGTTCACCCTCTTGTGGGTAAAGAATTCCAGGGTCTCTCCGGTGTCGTCTGCAACGGTAACTGTAATCTGCTGGGCGTAGTAGTAGCTGGATTTGCTGGTCCGGTACTCGAAGGAGAAGCGTCCGTCCGGCTTAAGCTCAAGTTCTCCCTCGTCCTGGCCCTGGACTTTGTAGTAGGCCCTTACGCTGCCGAGGTTATGCCCGGAGTAGGACGTAACCTTGCCGGATACCTTTACTACGTCTCCTGGCAGATAGAGGCGGTTGTCCGCGTCCCAGGTGAGTTCGAAGGTGGGAAGGACGAATTCATCCACCCGCACGTAATGGTCGTCCACGCAGGTGCTGCCATGGTAAAGCTTCAGGCAGAACATTCCCCCGCGGGAGATGCCGGCGAGCTCGAAGGAGCCTTCTACGGAACCGAACTCGTTGGTTTTGAGCGATTTCTCTCCGATGATGTTGTTTTCTGTATCGAACAGCTTGGCCTTTATCTCCGTGCCTGCGGCAGCAAGGTCGTAGCTATAGGTGCCGGTGTACAGGATACCCTTGAAATGCAGGGTCTCTCCGGGATTGTAAGCGCCACGGTCCGTCAGGATGAGCGCCCGCTTGTACGGATAATTGGTAATCTCCCCTGCCTTGCCGGGATTGGGGCTGCGGAGGCTGATGCTGTTGGAAAGGCGCACACGGCCATTGTCGGTATATCTGGCCCGGAGCGAGTAATACTTATAGTCGTCTTTCTTGAGGTGCTTGTCGAATACCGCAGGGAGCTGGGTAAAGCCATCCAGCGCCATCTCGTCCGAGCTTGCGATGTCTTTGCCGTCGGCATCCATAAGGGTAAAGACGCACTTGGGCACGGGGCGGCCGGTCTCGTAATCGGCCACGAATGCGCCGTAGCCGTCCGATATCGCCCTCAGCGCTATCGAGAGAGTGTGACGTGTGTAATCAATCACTTCTTTGACAGTGCCGGAATAGCACAGGATCTCATATTCGCCGTCGTCGAGATCGGGGACGGTAAGGGTAACGATATCCTTCTTATAATAGCTTCCAGTGGGATTGGCGGCCTCTGAAGACCACACAGTCTTGGAGCCCTTGCAGACCTTGACCTGTACATTCTTCAGATTTCGCAGGCTCAGGGCAAGCGTGCGGTCCGTGATGCTGGCGTCTATCCCTTTGGAATCGAGCTCGGATATCATATTGTCCACATCGGCACCGCAGTTTGCAATGAGCCTTTCATCTCCCGTGTAGCCGCTGCGGTCGGAAACATATGCCTCGCAACGGGAACGGAGGGCCTTGTAGTCGTCGGAGGTAGTGCTTCTCTCGCTCTTGAGCATGCTGAATTCCCTTGCCAGGCGCCTCTGGCGGGCAAGCATGGTAACGGCCTTGGTGCCGTACTTGTTTATATAGTCTCCCAGTTTAATATAGGCCATGGAGTCTATGCTCCTGACGCAGTCGGAATACTCTATAAGTGCGGACTCCGGGTATTTGTCTTTGTAGTAATCCTTTATTACCTCGCTGGTGCTGCTTCCGAATATGCTCCAGAGCACATACTCATAGTCGTTGTGGATGAGCGTTTTAAGCACGGAGTAGTAGACGGGGCCTGTTATGGCTCCATCCAGCAGGTAGAACTCCGGATTGTAAGAAGCAGCCAGGGCGTCCAGGTTTTTCTGCGCGAACTCCTCGCATTGGGTGCGGCCCCAGTGATATCGGCGGTGGAAATAAACGGCAACCGGCTCGCCGAACTCCTGCACTTCCTTATCGAAGGCACTTGACAGATTGGAGCGGTCTTTCCAGTTGATGCTGCTGCCAACAGTAACATATTTATTGCCGGCATCGTAGAAATCCCAGGCCAGGTGCTGCTTTGCAGCTTCCTGCTTGATGGCGGTGAGGGCTTTCAGCTGGTCTTGCGGCTTGTCGGCCTTCTCGGCCTTGTAGTAATCTTTCCAAAGGCCGACCAGGGTATGGCCCTCGGAGTCTTTGTTTTGGGCGAACGACATCAGGGTAGACAGAATCAATGCTAAGGTTAGTGTTACTCTTTTCATATGCCTTTGATATATGAAATGGCTTCGGCTGCAACGTAAGTGCTTCCGCCTATGTAAATTATAGGGTCCTTGAGGCCCCGTGCCTCGCGGAGGGCATCCCGGACGCCGTCTGCTACGGAGCCCGGGCACTCGAAGCGGAACTGTTTCAAGTTCAGTGCCAAATCGTCCATGCCCATGGCACGCGGCGTAGCTGGCACGACGAGGTAGTATTTTGCGTCCCGGGGCATCAGGCGGACGATGCCGGGAACGTCTTTATCGGCCATGGCGCCGTAGACGATGATAAGGGGCCGTCTGGGATTGCTCCCCCGCAGTGCCTCCAGGCGTGCGAAATTGTGCGCCAGCGCGGGCGGATTGTGGCCGATGTCGCAAATCGTAAGCGGCTCGCGGATAAGCACTTCCCACCGGGCGCGAAGGCCTGTGAGGCGGGCGGCGTCTGCCAGCGGAGCGGCGTCTTGCCAGCGGCCGAGCAACTTGAGCGCGGCATAAACAGTGCGGGTGTTGGGGCCGCAGTCCGGCAGCTCGCCGGGATAATCTTCCGCGTAATGGAGAGGCGATCCGGTCTCCCGGGCGATACGTTCGAACACGGGGGCCGTTTCTTCGTCCCGCCCCCATACGAGAGCAGGGACGCCCGGCTTGAAGATGCCGGCCTTTTCTGCCGCTATGGAGGCTCGGTCCGGCCCGAGCAGCTCGCAATGGTCCAGCCCTATGGATGTTACTACGCTCAGCTCAGGGGTAATTATATTGGTGCTGTCCAGCCTGCCGCCGAGGCCCGTCTCGATTACTGCAATATCGACTTTCTGCCCTGCAAACCAGCTGAAGGCCATTCCGGTGGTGATTTCAAAGAAGGTAAGACCCTCGCTGAAGCGCTTGCTGCGCACGAGGAACTTTACCACGTCCCGCTTGGAAATCATGCTCCAGCCGTCCCGGGTGATGATTTTCATCCGCTCGCGGAAATCGAGCAGGTGGGGCGATGTGTACAGGCCTACGCGCAACCCCTGTGCGGCAAGGGCGGCTGCAATCATGGAGCAGACGGAACCTTTGCCGTTGGTGCCGGCAACGTGGATGGAGCGGAAGCCCAGCTGCGGATTGCCAAGGGCGGCGCAGAAGCGCAGCATGGCATCCAGGCCGGGCTTGTAGGCTTCTGCCGAGAAGCCGGCGCTCTGCACGCTGCGGTGCCTGGCAAAGAGTAGGGCTATCCGGTCTTCGTAGGTCATCCTAGAGGTTGCGATCGAAGAAATCGGTTAACTTGAGATACAGCTGCTCTCGCCAGGGGCCCATCACATTGTGCTCGCTGCGCGGGTAGGGATAGTAATCCGGCAAGACGTTGTTCTCTACGCAGGACTGCATGAAACTCAGGGAGTTGATGGGAAGCACGGTGCCGTCTTCCATACCCTGGCAGATGAGGAGGCGCCCCTTGAGGGACGTGGTCTTGTCTTCAAGGGATGTCCTGGCAAAGCCCTCGGGGTTGGTAGTGGGGTTGTCCATATAGCGCTCGCCGTACATAACCTCGTACCACTTCCAGTCTATGACGGGGCCGCCGGCGCATCCCGCCTTGAATATCTCCGGATGGGAGGTCATAAGGGTGATGGTCATAAAGCCGCCGTAGCTCCAGCCAACGACGCCTATGCGGCTCTCGTCCACCCAGCCCTCGGCAATGAGGGTATTGATGCCCTCAACCTGGTCTGCGGTTTCCGCTACGCCGCACTGGCGGTTGATGGCGCGTGCAAAGGCGTAGCCGCGATTGTCTGTGCCGCGGTTGTCCTGGATGTACATCACGTAGCCCTTCTGCGCCATAAGGAGCTCCCAGTAGCGGATGCCTGCCAGCCAGCTGTCAGTAACCAACTGGCTGTGGGGGCCACCATATACGTAAACGATTAAAGGATACTTCTTTGCAGGGTCGAAGTCCGCCGGTTTGACGAGGCGGTAATAGTTCTCGAACGCGGGGTCTGCAGACGGCACGGTGCCGAATTCCACGGTAACGGGGGCATAAGGAGCAATGGGGTCTGCCGATGTATGAAGTTCCTTAAGAAGCTTGCCGTCCGCACTGCGGAGAACGGTCTTGCCCGGCACGTCCACGGCGCTCCAACTGTCTATGAACTTGCTGCCGTCCGGGCTGATGGAGACGCTGTGGGAGCCGCTCTCCGGCGTAAGGCGCTCGGGCTTGCCAAAGCGGACCTTGGCCAGCTTTGAGGGCTTTTTGCATACGGTGAGATTTGACAGGCGCACGCGGAAGAGCTGATTCTCTGCCGGAGACACCTCTGCGGAGCTATAGTAAACGTATTCTCCGTCGTTGGCAAGGTACTGCACGTCCGCACTGCAGGAGGTGAGGCGGCGGACGTTGCCCTCGAGGTCGCACAGGTAGAGCTGGAAGAAGCCGTCGCGCACGTCTGTGCGATAGATGAAGAAGTTGCTGTCTTTGACGAAGTACACTCCTTCATGGGGCTCGACCCAGGCGGCGTCCTGCTCGCAGAAGAGGGTGCGCGCAAAGGAGCCGTCCGACGCGTTGTACACGTTGAATCTAAGCTGATGCTGACTGCGGTCTATGACCTGCACGAGAATCTGGGAGCCGTCCGGGGTCCAGGTTACGCCGGCAAGGTAGCGCTCGTCTGTGAAGTCTGTGACTGCCAGGGTGTTGAGCACGTTGCCGAGGGTATCGCACACACACAGGTCTACGTGCTCGGAGGGCATGCCGTTCATAGGATAGCGTATGCTCTTGAGGCTGCCCGTACGGGTGGTTATGTCCAGCAGAGGGAATTCGCTCACTGCGGATTCGTCCACCCGGTAGACCGCGAGCAGGGCCCCGTCAGGCGAAGGATAGAAGCCCGCGTTGATGCCGAACTCGTTGCGGGATGGCACCTTGCCGTAGGTTACCGCCGGGTCTTCCGACACCGGAAGGACGGGCATGCGGCGCGGCCCGAAGCGGCCTCTCGGCATGGCATCCTGCAACTCGGACGTTGCGCTCCAGCCAAACCATTTGCGGTCCGGACGTATGCCGGGGCTGTTGATGTCTTTACAGGTAAGCATTCTGCCGCCGGGGGTGCCGACGGTGACGGTCTTTTCTACGGTGCGGCCGGAGCCGGCAAAAGCGTTTACTGCGAGCAGGATAGCGGCTGCGAAGGCCGCTGCGATGGCTATTCGTTTCATACAGATACAAAGATATCAAAAAATATTGCTATTTTCGCATCCGTGAGATACAGAATGGATTTGTCATACGACGGTAGTCCTTTCTTCGGCTGGCAGATTCAGCCGGGAGTGCCAACGGTGCAGGGTTCGCTCGAATCCGTACTGGAAACCCTGCTTCACTGCCACGTGGGGGTTACGGGGGCCGGGCGCACAGACACCGGGGTTCACGCACTGCGATACGTGGCCCACTTCGACTTTGACGGTCCCGTTCCCGCAGCTCTGTCGGACGGCAGCTCCCTGGACTGCGCACAGCTCCGCTACAAGCTCAACGCCATGCTCCCAAGAGAAATCGCCGTAAGCGGCATCTGCCCCGCCGATCCCGATTTCCACGCCCGCTTTGACGCCGTCCGCCGCAGCTATTCCTATTATTTACATCGTGCAAAGAATCCTTTCCTGGAGAAGCAGTCTTATTACTACGCCTATCCGGACGTGGATTTTGAACTGATGAACCGCTGCGCCGCCCTTCTTGCGGGCACTCACGACTTCTCCTGCTTCGAGAAAAGCGGCGGAGACAACAAAACCTCCGTCTGCACGGTAGTAAAAGCCGCCTGGACGCAGTACGAGCCCCAGATGCAGGCGGCGCCCGGCACCTGCTGGCGCTTCGACATCTGCGCAGACAGGTTCCTGCGGAACATGGTGCGCGCCGTCGTGGGCACCCTCCTGGAGGTCGGCCGCGGCAAACGCTCGCCGGAGAGCTTTGCCACCCTGGTGCTTCCCGTAAATGAGATACCCGGTCAAGCCGGGCATGACGGGAAGCAGGTGCGCCGCAGCGAGGCGGGAGAATCGGTTCCCGCCCACGCGCTGTTCCTTACAAACGTGGAGTATTAAGCCTCAAAGATGCTGAAGTGCACGCGCCCGTAATTGCGTTCCTTTACAAAGTTAGGGTGCGCCGTGAAAGAGTATTCGTCGCCGTGCTCAAGGATGAACCAGCAGCCGGGGTGAAGGATGCCGGCGCCCAGCACTTTATCGGGAATCGTATCCAGCCCTTCCAGGGCGTAAGGCGGGTCTGCAAAGACTATGTCGAACTTTTCTTTGCAGATGGGGAGGAAATCAAAAACGTTTGAATGTACGGCAGTTACGTTTGCGAGCCCAAGGCGC
>JAFZXV010000053.1 GCA_017616595.1 Bacteroidales bacterium | reverse complement strand
TCGTATAACAAGATTTGCCACAAATGTCTTAGTTTCCCCCGTAGCCTGGCAGATATCCCCGCTATGCTTTGAAGTTAATACCGCGGCAAAGGGCCTCAGCTTCTACCTGGAACTGGGCTTAGGCGTCCAGGGAGCTCTGAATCTTGGATTCAAGAAGATGTTCTGACGGGTATAGGGATGAAACGATTGATTACCGCACTGCTCATCTCCGTCCCGCTCCTGCAAACCGCAAAGGCGCAGGAAATCGCCACCCCGGAGATTTCTTTTCCCAGGAATGAGTTCAGCGTGTCGTGTACAGTCGGCTCCGGTTTGCAGACGATAAATTATTATGGAAGTGAACTGGGTACGGTTCTGTTGTCAGCTCTCTCGTTGTCTTTCTCTTATGCACCGGTCTTGATTATACCTCTGTCCATCCCGAGCCTTTCTTTTGAATACGACCGATGGATCAACGAAAAGCTTGCAGTCGGAGGGATTATCAGCGCTGATGTAGTTGCTTCTATCGTTCCAGATTGGCCTTTATCCGTTACCGGCAATTTCAGCTTGCTGCCTGATGTTAAATATGTATGGCTAAACCTTGGAAAGGCAAAGTTATACGCCAAGGCCGCATTGGGCGTTACGCTCACGCTTCAGGGAGAATCCATTAACGATAACTTCCAGGTAACCGTCCTTCAGTCAAAGATTATAAACCAACTCAAAACAGACTCGTCATACTGGAAGGACTTGTTGTTTTATCCTCCGGTAGGTATTCAGATCAATCCGGTTTGCATAGACCTGAACGACTCGACACACAATAGCACAGTCTTTATGGAACTTGGCTTCGGAACCATGGGAAGCTTCGCCCTGGGAATAAAGACTGCGTTCTGATTGATTCACAGAAACAATGGCGCAGGTCCGTTTTTTTTGTCGGTACCTGCGCCACTGGAAGGCGTATATCAGTGATTTGCGGCGCCGGTCCCCCAACTTTTTTCGGACCTGCGCCAAAAGGGCCTAAGACCTGCGCCAAGAGGACCGGAAACCTGCGCCAAGGGCCTGAGACCTGCGCCAAGACCTCTGTTATTTCTTCTGATTCAGCGCCTCGAGGCGTGCCTCGTAGCCGCGGCGCTCTATTTCTTCCGTGGTTACGCGTATGAGGGTGGGGAGGTATTTCTTCTCCAGTTTGACGTTTTTGTCACGGCGGGCCGTGAGAACCAGGTTGCGGGCGGCGGAGTAATCGTCGGGGTTTACCTTGAGGGCTTTCTCATACCATTTTACGGCCTTGCGGGGGTTGTTCTGGCAGACAAGCCAGTAGGAGCCTAGGTTGCTGATGAATTCCGTATTCTTGGGAAACTCCTTGTTCATCCTCTCGGAAATCACGCGGAAAGCCTCGTAGCTTGAGGGCGTTCCGTAATGGTAGAACGTAAAGCAGTACTCCTGGATTGCCTGCTGGAAGGTGTCAGAGTCCATACTCTGCCCGTTGAAAGTCCAGGACGGCTTCTTTGAAGTATGGTAATAGATCGTGTTCAGAATGCTCTGTAGGGCCATGTCCGGACTGTCTTTCTCGTACAGGATGAGGCCGTTGATCTGATCTACCCGGTATCCGAATTCCATTGGGGCGACAGACACTGCACGGTCTATGGCCTTCTTGGCCTTGCCGAACATCTCGTCGTCGTAAACATCAACCTCATAATAATAAATGTCCCGCCCGGTACTGTCTTTAAGGGAGAGGAACGGCGCCTGGCCGAGGTACTTGGGCTGCTCCAAAGACAGGACTCTTGTGCTGCGCGCCTTGGCAAGCCAGAAGTTGAACCGTGCCTGCAGCATCTCCGGACTGTCCGGCGCGGCGGCCTCCCAGCGGTCCAGAATGGTTTCTACGCCAACGCCGGCGGGGCCGACCATGCGCACCTGGCGCTCGTAGGAAGACTTGATTGCGGATGCGTCCTGCGCCTGGGCCAGGGGGCCTGCCAGGAGCATCGCCACTGCTATTAAGTAACTGATTCTCATATGTCTTTAAGTATTCTGCGGCTCATCGGGTGAAGGTTGTTGCAGCGCTTGCCGAGGTTCTTCACCAGCCCGAGCGGGTGCCCCTTGTAGCATACGGCCACGTACCCGGCAGGGGCGTCCGGGAGCACGATGGAATCGCGATGGAGGTATTGCAGGGCCGTCCGCAGGTCCACTTCTGCCATCGGCATGGACGATTTGTCAAAATCGATGGCGAGTACGCTGTCCGGATGGGGGATGAGGTCTCGCCCCTTCAGCACCGGAGCCGGCGTTCCGTTGCGCAGCGGCCTGAGTGCCGCCAAGTCAAAGCTGCGCGCTGCCGCTGCGGGTGCCGTCTTAATCAGCGCACCGGCCCATTGGCCCTCGCCCGGCACTTCTCCGGCACGGAGCAGGCTGCCGCAATCCGTAAGCCTCACTCCGTACTGCGGAAACTCGTCATCCGGGGCGATGATGCTGCCGCCCAGCTCTTCCGCCGCCCAGCGCAGGTTGGCGTCGTTCTCCGCGTCTTCGTAGGTGCAGGTGGAGTAGACCAGCACGCCACCCTCGCGCAGCGCCGGCCATACATCGGCCAGGATGCGCTTTTGCCTTGCAGCACAAACGGTTACGAGCTCGGGAGACCATTCTTCCACGGCCCTCGGATCTTTGCGGAACATCCCCTCGCCGCTGCAGGGCACATCGGCAACGATGATATCGAAGCAGCCGGGCATCGCACGCCCGATGACTGCCGGGTCTACGCTGGTGACGGCTACCGCGGGGTCTCCCCACACTGCCACATTGTCGCACAAAGTGGCGGCGCGGGCCTTCATTACCTCGTTGGCCACCAGGGTAAATGCGCCGCCGAAGCGTTCACGCAGCGATGCCGCGATGTCTGTGGTTTTGCCGCCGGGGGCCGCGCAGAGGTCCAGCACCCTCAGGCCGGGGCCGAACCGGTCCAGCGCCTTGCGGAAGACGTGCCCCACGAACATGGCCGACGAATCCTGCACGTAGTAACAGCCGGCATGCATCAGCGGGTCCAGGATGAATTGGGGGCGCGATTCCAGGATGCGGCCGTACGGGCTCCATGGCACCGGCGTGCCTGTGGGGCCGTCCAACCCTTTGAACGGATTGAGGCGTATGGCCACGGAGGCGTCTTCCATCAGCCCAGGTCGGAAGGGAATTCGGGCTTTTGGCCGTGGGATACCTGCACCAGACTGTCTACCGCCTTGTCCAGCGCCTGCTGGATCTTGCCGCCGAGGAGGGCCTTCATCATGAAGTTGAGGTCTGCGTCGGCCTCGATGCTGAAGTCGGTGCCGCCGTCGGCGTGGTCGAAGTGCGCGGTGACGCTGAAGTGGAACGGGGCCTCGCTGTCTTCTATGCGGATGAGGCTGTAGGGCACACGCTCCGCAACGCGCACGGCAATGGTGAAGCCCTGCACGGTTGCGCGGAGCGAGTCGAAGTCTGCCTCCACGGAGCCGCGATACTGCTCCGGCAGAGATTGCGTGAGGTTGCGCAAGTCCGTGAAACTCATATATAACTGTTCGGGCGGTACTGCCACCACTCCGTGTTTGCTTTGGTAATGTGCAGCCATTTGAGATATTTTTTATACTTTTGCAAAGATAACAAAATCTATGCACAAAATTTATTTCGAGAAGCGCTGCATCATCATCTGCCCCCCTACGGACCAGGCGCTTGCCGACCCTAACTCGATAGAGTTCCACAGCGGCGACAAGCTTGATCTGCACACTCTCGTGAGTATGTTCAAGGCATCCGAGTCGCTGAGCCGCATATATATCCCCACCCCCGATACCGAGCAAACCTACAAGCGCCTTTGCGCAGAGTTCCGCGAGGTGAATGCCGCCGGAGGCCTGGTTTCCAACAGGCGCGGAGACTATCTGCTCATAAGCCGCAGCGGCCTCTGGGACCTTCCCAAGGGCCATCAGGAGGCTGGGGAAGACATTGCGGTTACAGCCTTGCGCGAGGTGCAGGAAGAGACCGGAGTAGAAGCCCTGGAGCTCCGCGGCCTCATTTGCGTAACAGACCACTGCTACCTGCGCAACGACATCTGGCACCTCAAGCATACCTGGTGGTACGATATGCTCTACACAGACCCTGTAGACCTCACCCCCCAGAGGGAAGAAGACATAAGCAAGGCGGCCTGGGTTGCGAAATCCAGCCTTCCCCCCTATCTAAAAAATACATACCCTTCTATACTTGAAGTCTTCCGCGAGGCAAAGGTGTGAAACTTTTTCACTCTTTGTGCCGTATAATATTGTATGAAACTTTCCCAATTCAACTTTGAGCTCCCTGCCGAGCGCATCGCCAAGGAGCCCGTCCGCTGGCGCGACGAATGCAAACTGATGGTTCTCAACCGCAAGACCGGAGAAATACAGCACAGGCAATTCAAGGATATTCTCGATTATTTCAGCAAAGGAGACCGCTTTGTCTTCAACGACACCCAGGTTTTCCCTGCCAAACTCTTCGGCAAGAAAGAGAAGACCGGCGCAGACATCATGGTCTTCCTGCTTCGCGAGCTCAACCGTGAGCAGCGCCTGTGGGACGTGATAGTTGAGCCCGCCCGCAAGATCCGCATAGGCAACAAGCTCTACTTCGGAGAAGACGAGAGCATGGTGGCCGAGGTCATAGACAACACCACCTCCCGCGGCCGCACCCTGCGCTTCCTGTACGACGGCCCTTACGAGGAGTTCAAACAGAGTCTGTTCGCCCTTGGCAAGACCCCTGTTCCTGAATGGGTAAAGGAAGATGTCACCCCGGAAGACGCAGAGAACTTCCAGACCATCTTTGCCTCCAAAGAGGGCGCAGTGTCCGCTCCCGCCGCAGGCCTGCACTTCTCCCGCGAGCTGATGAACAGAATGATTCTCAACGACGTAGAGAAGACCTTCATCACAATCCATATGGGCATAGGCCACTTCCGCAGCGTAGATGTGGAAGACCTCTCCAAGCACAAGGTGGACAGCGAGCACATGATAATCTCAGAGCAGGCTGCGGGCGAAATCAACGCCACCAAGCGCGCCGGCGGCAAGATCTGCGCAGTGGGTGTTACAGTAATCCGTGCACTGGAGACCTACGTGACCACCAACGCGGAGATCCGTGCCAACGACACCTGGACCAACAAGTTCATCTTCCCTCCCTACGAGTTCAGCATAGCAGACGCCTTTGTTTCCAACTTCCACCTGCCTTGCTCAACAATGCTCATGATGGAGGCTGCCTTCGGCGGCTTTGAAAAGGTGATGAACGCCTACAAGGTGGCCCTGGAGCAGGATTACCGCTTCGGCCCCTACGGAGACGCACTGCTGATAATCTAGCATAGAGGCTTTTTTGGCGCAGGTCTCCGGCCCTCTTGGCGCAGGTCTTAGGCCCTTTTGGCGCAGGTCCGAAAAAAGTTGGGGGACCGGCGCCGCAAATCACTGATATACGCCTTCCAGTGGCGCAGGTACCGACCAAAAAAACGGACCTGCGCCATCAGCTTTTCTGCGACAGGATTGTGAGGGGTCCCAGCGTCCCGTCGCGAAAAGAAATGAAGCAAATAAGCAGCGAAATGCCCAGCGACAGGATTGTGAGGGGTCCCAGCGTCCTGTCGCAGATGGAAAAGAGGCGAAGAAGCGACGAAACGCCCAGCGACAGGATTGTGAGGGGTTCCAGCGTCCCGTCGCGAAAAGAAATGAAGCAAATAAGCGGCGAAATGCCCAGCGACGGGATTGTGAGAGGTCCCAGCGTCCTTTCGCGGAGGGGAAGGTGCTGTTTTTATCTTTTTTTTATTAGCTTTGCAGAAAACGTAAAGCTATGGACCGGACTTACTATGAAACTCTGTGCGCCATAACGCTGAATCGTGTTATGGGCTACGAACCTGCGGCGGCCCGCAGGCTGATTTCTACCTTTGGCTCCCCCGGAGCCGTTTTCGACCAATCACCTTCGGTGCTGGACGAGGCCTTCGGCCCGTTCAGCAAGTGGCGCGGCGCCATATGCCGGAGCGAGCTGGACATTTCTGCAAGGGAATTCGAGCCGCTGCGGCGCGAGGGCTGCGCCTTCGTGTACTACGGCGGGGCGGGGTATCCCCCGCTGCTGGCGGAATGCCCGGACGCCCCGGTGGGGCTGTACATCCGCAGCAGCACCCCGCCGGAGGAGCTCTTCGCGCCGCGGCGCACAATCTCCGTGGTGGGTACGCGGGATATATCGCCATATGGCAAAGAATGGACGGAAAAACTGGTGGACACCATCTCCCGCACCCCGGCTAAGCCGTTGATCGTCAGCGGTCTGGCCATTGGGGTAGACATCACTGCGCACGGCGCTGCGCTGGATTGCGGGCTGCCCACCGTGGCAGTCATCCCGGTAGGGATAGACAGCATCTATCCGGCGCGGCACCGCATCATTGCAGAGCGCATGGCGGGCACTCCCGGGTGCGCGCTGGTGACGGACTTTCCGCCCGGCACGTCTCCGGTTGCATTCAACTTCCTGCGGCGCAACAGAATCATCGCAGGCCTGTCGCACGCCACCATCCTCACGGAGTCCAAGGCCAAGGGCGGAGGCACCATGACGGCCCGCCTCGCCGCCGGCTACGGGCGCGAGGTCTTTGCCCTGCCAGGGAGGATAGACGACGTCCGCTCCGCCGGATGCAACCGTCTGATAATGGAGAAGATAGCCGAACCGCTGACGGACCTTGGCGAGCTCGCCGGACAGCTCGGCCTCGGGAGCGTGTCGCTCCGCAGGGGCCCGGCGCTGGAAGAGAGCGTGCGGGCCTGCTACTCCAACGCCGACGCCCAGACCGTGGAGCGCCTGGTGGCCGTGGCCCAGGCCATACGCACCAACCGCGGAATCGGCCCGGAAGAGATCTGCCGCAATCTGAGCCTGGATTACGGCAGCGTGAGCGCCGCCATCTGCCTGCTGGAGAGCGACGGCTTCATCTCCACCGACCTGCTGCAGCACTGTACCATTAACCATAAAAAGTATTAACTTTGTGGGACGATGGAATTTGTAGACACACATACCCATCTGGCCGACGAGGCCTTTGCCGGAGAGGGCGACGCAGCGGTGCAGCGTGCCGTAGACGCAGGCGTCACCAGAATGATCCAGGCCGACACGTGCCGCACCGAGCGCGAGGCCATGTACGCTCTGTCCGAGCGCCATCCCGGCACCGTCTTCAGCATGCTGGGGCTGTACCCGGGTTACGTCGGCCCCGACTGGCAGGACGAGGTGTCCGCCCTGCGCGGCTGGCGCTCCAGGGGGCCGGTGGCCATAGGAGAAATCGGCCTTGACTATCACTACGGGGCAGATACCGCAGAGCTCCAGAAAGAGGCCCTGATGGCCCAGTTCGAGCTTGCCCGCGACTGGGACCTCCCCGTCAACATCCACCTGCGCGACGCCACGGAAGACTGGTTTGCCATAATGGAAAAATGCCGCGGGATGCACCTCAGGGGCAATCTCCACGCCTTCAGCGCCAGCGCCGAGGTGTTCGGGCGCATGCAGCGCTACGGCGAGTGGTACGTGGGCATAGGCGGTGTACTCACCTTCAAGAAAGCCCGGCTGGCGGTAGACGTCGAGCGTATACCGCTGGAGCGCATCCTTCTGGAGACAGACTCCCCCTACCTCGCCCCCACTCCCCTCCGCGGCACCCGTAACGAGAGCGCAAACATCCCCATAATAGCCGCCCGCCTGGCGGAAATCAAAGGCGTGACGGTAGAAGAAGTTGCCAGAATAACCACATCCAACGCACAAAAACTGTTTGACATATGAACAAAGTACTGCTGATCTATACCGGCGGCACCATCGGAATGAAGGAAGACCCCGCAGACCAGACCCTCAGGCCCTTCGACTTCGGGTCCCTTATGGAGGAGGTGCCGGAACTGCGCAAGTTCGCTCTCAAGATAGACTCCTACACCTTCGACCCGCTGATAGACTCTTCCGACATCGAGCCCGGAATGTGGCAGAAGCTCGCAGGCATTATCGAGCGCCACTACGAGGCATACGACGGCTTTGTGGTGCTCCACGGCACCGATACCATGGCCTACAGTGCATCGGCCCTCAGCTATATGCTGCAGAACCTCAGCAAGCCGGTGGTCTTTACCGGAAGCCAGCTGCCGATAGGCCGCTTGCGCACGGACGGGCGGGAGAATCTCGTCTCCGCAGTAGAGATAGCCGGGTCCAAGCTCCCCGACGGAAGCGCCACGGTGCCGGAGGTCTGCATCTACTTCAACTCCCTGCTGCTCAGGGGCAACCGCAGCACCAAGGTAGACGCCGACGGCTTTGACGCCTTCCGCTCCCCCAACATGCCGCCGCTGGCCGAGGCGGGAATCGACATCCGTTTCAACCACGACCTCATCCGGCGCCCGTCCGGAGGCGAATTCGGCATAGGCACGGCGCTGGATACAAGGGTTTCCATACTCAAGGTTCATCCCGGCATCACGGAGCAGGTGGTCAAGGACGTCCTGCTCGGCAGCGCCACCCGCGCCGTAATCCTGGAGACCTTCGGATGCGGCAACGCCCCCTCCAGGGACTGGTTCTTGGACATCATCCGCCAGGCGAGCGACTCCGGCAAGATCCTGCTCAACGTAACCCAGTGCCTGCGGGGCACCGTGAACATGGACCTCTATGCCACCGGGCGGGCACTTAGCCGCGCCGGAGTGCTGTCCGGCTACGACATCACGCTGGAAGGAGCACTCGGAAAGCTTTTCTTCCTTATGGGCAAGAACAATGATAATGAATACGTTAAGTCGTACCTGGAGAGGAATCTGAGAGGCGAAATAACAAAATAGGTATTGACTTATGGATTTTTTTTGCTAAATTGCACCGATTTCGCTAGGAAATTAACTTTAACTAATACATCATTTAACGTTTTATGAAGAAGTTTTTCATGTTTCTGGCAGTTGTTGGCGTAATGGCCTTCACTGCAAGCACCGCATCCGCTCAGGACGCACAGGCCGCCCCCGCAGATGAGCAAGTTGCCGCACCCGCAGAGATGACCGCAGCAGACCTTCTCTCCGGCACCGGCGAGGAAATCCCCCTCCATCAGGCTCTCAAGACCAAGTTCATCGAGGGTGGTGCAGGCTTTATGTCCCTGATCATCATCTGCTTGATCATCGGTCTCGCTCTCTCCATCGAGCGTATCCTCTATCTCACCTTCTCCAAGTCCAACACCAAGAAGCTCCTCGAGAAAGTCGAGAAAGCACTTGAGGAAGGCGGTGTCGAAGCAGCAAAAGACGTCTGCCGCGAAACCCGTGGCCCCGTCGCCTCCATTTTCTACCAGGGTCTCCTCCGTTACGACCAGGGTGTAGACGTAGTCGAGAAGACTGTCGTTTCCTACGGTTCCGTACAGATGAGCGAAATGGAAAACGGCCTCAGCTGGATCGGCCTCTTCATCGCAATCGCCCCTTCACTCGGATTCCTCGGTACCGTTATCGGTATGATCAACGCCTTCGATGCCATCCAGGCAGCCGGTGATATTTCACCTAACGTCGTTGCCGGAGGTATGAAGGTCGCTCTCATCACCACCGTCGGCGGTCTCATCGTCGCCATGATCCTCCAGGTGTTCTACAACTACATCCTCGCAAAGATCGACGGCCTCACCATCGATATGGAAGATTCTTCAATCTGCCTCATCGACCTCCTCACCAAGCACAACGCAAAGAAGTAATTAATTGCCGGATAAGTAATTATGAAACTCAATAAAATACTCAAGTGGGGTATGGTGGCGCTGATTATCGCCAGTGTCGTGCTTCTGATATTGGGCTTTGCCAATGGATTCGGAGGCAACTCTGTCGATACTCTGCTTCGCTGGACCTACATCATGGTCGGCCTGGCTCTCGCGAGCTGGATCGTAGTCGGCCTTGTGGTAGGTGCCATCAACAACCCGAAGAGCCTCATCAAGATCGGGGTTATTCTGGTTGGCGTAGCAGCACTCTGCCTTGTGGCCTACCTTCTCGCCAAGGGCGACCCCGCAATGGCCTACAACGGCCCTGCAGTGAGCGGCGGAACTCTCAAACTCACAGATACCATTCTTAATCTTATATACATCGTCGGCTCTGCGGCAATCCTTTCCATCATAGTCGGCGAAATCCGTATGGCCATAGCTAGCAAGAAGTAATTATGGGCAAGAAGAAAGTACCAGCAATGAACACCAGTTCGACCGCGGATATCGCGTTCCTGCTGTTGTGCTACTTCCTGATGACCACGACCATGGGCAGCCAGACCGGTCTCAGCCGCCGTCTGCCTCCTATGCCTGATCAGAACCAGAAAGTAGAAGACCAGAAGGTCAATCGCCGAAACATCATCCAGGTGAAGATCAACTCGGCCGATAGAATCCTTGCCGGTAGCGAGCCCATCGACATCAGCCAGCTCAAAGACAAGATCAAAGAATTTCTGACCAACCCTGCAGATGATCCCAACCTCCCCGAGAAGGAGATCAAGAACATCGAGGGTCTGGGAGACTACCCTGTTTCCAAGGGTATCATCTCCCTCCAGAATGACCGTGGTACCAGTTACCAGGCTTACATCGCAGTCCAGAACGAGCTTGTAAAAGCCGTCAACGAACTCCGTGACGACTTCTCCCGCAAGCAGTATGGGAAGTACTTCATCCAGCTCGACGAAGACACCCAGAAGATCGTCAAGGACGCTATACCTCAGTACATCTCTGAGGCAGAGCCTAAGGATGTAGGCCGTAGAAGATAATATAACAGGAGGATACAACTATGTCTAAATTTGGTGGAAGCAACAATAAGAAAGAGGTGCCGGCCATGACCAGCAGCTCGCTTTCCGATATCGTGTTCATGCTCCTGTTCTTCTTCATGGTCACCACGCAGATGCGCGAAACCGAAAACAAAGTGGTAGTCAAGATCCCCGAGGCCTCCGAGGTCGTAAAACTCGAGCGCAAGGACCTTAACTCCTACATCAACATCGGTTCGCCTATCAAGTCTCTGCAGGCTATGTACGGAACCGAGGCCCGTATCCAGCTGAACGACTCCTTCAAGACCACAGACGACATCCGCGACTTCGTGGCTGCCGAGCGTGAGTCCAAGAGCGAGAACGACCGTCAGTTCATGACCATCAGCATCAGGGCCGACCAGGACGTCCGAATGGGTATCATCACCGATGTCAAGCAAGAGCTCAGACGATGCTCTGCGCTTAAGATAATGTACTCGGCACGCAAGGGCGGAAAATAATCGGCCCTGCGGTATAAGTAAGCAGCCCCCTTCATAGAGGGCTGCTTTTTTAAAGGATTGATAATCAATGGAAATCATTCGTAAGAAAGTGAAGGACCTGCTGGAAATGCAGGCAGGGAGCGAGGTGCTGGCCAAAGGTTGGGTCAGGACCAAGAGAGGCAATAAGGAGATAGCGTTCATCGCCCTCAACGACGGCTCCACAATCAAGAACATTCAGATAGTGGTAGACAAGAACCCCGATACCGAGGCGGTGCTGGCACGCATAAGCACCGGCAGCTGCATCGGCGTGGAGGGCACTCTGGTCGAGTCTATCGGCAGCGGGCAGGCAGTGGAAATCAAGGCGTCCAATATCACCGTCTACGGTGAGTGCGACCCTGTACGCTATCCCCTGCAGAAGAAAGACACCTCGTTCGAGTATCTGCGGAGCGTGGCTCACCTCCGCCCCAGGACCAATACCTTCGGGGCCGTGCTGCGCCTGCGCAGCCAGATGGCCTTCGCTATTCACGAATTCTTCCATTCCCGCGGCTTTGTTTACCTCAACACCCCGCTCATCACCGCTGCAGATGCAGAAGGTGCCGGCCAGATGTTCCAGGTAACGACGCTCGACCTCGCAAAAGTCCCCCTCAACAAGAAGGGCCAGCCGGACTATACCAAAGACTTCTTCGGCAAGCAGACGAGCCTTACCGTAAGCGGCCAGCTGGAGGGAGAGCTCGGAGCTACCGCGCTCGGAGAGATCTACACCTTCGGTCCCACCTTCCGCGCAGAGAATTCCAACACTCCCAGGCACCTTGCCGAGTTCTGGATGATAGAGCCGGAAATGGCCTTCTACGACATCAACGCCAACATGGACCTTGCCGAGGAATTCATCAAGAGCCTCGTGCGCTACGCCCTTGAGAAGTGCTACGACGACGTCAAGTTCCTCAACGACCGCTACGACCCCGAGCTTATCGAGCGTCTGCAGGGTGTGGTGGACACAGAGTTCGTGCGTCTTGAGTACACCGAGGGCATCAAGATCCTGGAAACGGCAGTGGCAAACGGAGTCAAGTTCGAGTATCCTGTGTTCTGGGGGGCGGACCTCCAGAGCGAGCACGAGAGGTATCTGGTGGAGCAGCATTTCCGCAAGCCCGTCATCCTCACCGGCTATCCCAAGGATATCAAGGCCTTCTACATGAAGCAGAACGAGGACGGCAAGACCGTTCGCGCAATGGATGTTCTCTTCCCGAAGATCGGAGAGATTATCGGCGGCAGCGAGCGTGAGGCGGACCTTGGCAAGCTGGAGGCGCGCATAGACGAGCTCGGGATGAGCCGTCGCAACCTCGAGTGGTACATAGACACCCGCCGCTTCGGCACTTGCCCTCACAGCGGCTTCGGCCTTGGCTTCGAGAGGCTCCTCCTCTTCGTTACCGGAATGCAGAACATCCGCGACGTCATTCCTTTCCCTCGTACCCCTAAAAACGCTGAGTTCTAGAGATGACTCCGATATTCAGCAGTGGCTTCCTGAAAACCTCCGCTTCGCTCCGTCCCCCCCGCAAGCGGGTCCCCCCCGTTCATATGGCCACGGGCGGCCATAGTTTTCCGGAAGCCACTGCTGAATATCGGCCTGCCACTTGTTGATACAGTAAACAAGTCTATTACCTATTAGTTTTTTTTCGAGTCTAATCAGTTTTATAATAACTATCTGCTAATCGTATATGCTAGTTATTGGTATAGCCGGAGGATCAGGGTCCGGCAAGACTACGGTCGTCAAGGCCATTACGGAACAGTTGGAAGGCAAGAAGGTGGTGGTGATTCCGCAGGATTCGTATTATAAAGATTCGAGCGACCTGACGGATGAGGAGAAGAGGGTCCATAATTTCGACCATCCGGATTCCATCGAGTGGGATCTGCTGTGCAGCCAGCTGCGGGATCTTAAAAACGGCAAGAGCGTGCAGCAGCCGGTGTATTCGTTCATTTCCTGCACCAGGTCGAAGACTGAGACCAAGCTGGTGGAGCCGGCGGATATAATCATCATCGAGGGTATCCTTATCTTCACCTGCAAGAAGCTGCGGGACCAGATGGACATCAAGATCTTTGTGGATGCCGACGATGACGACCGTCTGATGCGCGTGATAGAGCGCGATATCTGCGAGCGTGGCAAGGATGTGCATTGGGTTATCGAGCGCTACAGCCGCACCGTCAAACCGATGTACCTCCAGTTCATCGAGCCTAGCAAGCGCTACGCAGACATCATCATCCCTCAGGGTGGCCACAATAAAGTCGCTATCGACATCATTACCGCCAC
>JAFZXV010000052.1 GCA_017616595.1 Bacteroidales bacterium | reverse complement strand
TCCCTGTCCGCATTCTGGAAAGCTCCTGGCGGGGGTGGTAGAAATGCCAGCAGTAGTTGTATTTTGGCGGCAGCTTCTTGCGCAGACGTTGCGGAATGGCATAATTGAGCAAATCCTGGTCCGGCAGATTCAGCGGCGTGGCTTTCCGCAGCACGTCGATTATCATCCCTGGGCAGCCCTCGCGCCGCCAGACGGGCAGGTTGTAGAGCAGTACGCCGGAGTTGAAGATGCTTCGCTCCGAGGGGGAGTACCCTGGTACGGCGCCGAGGGCGGCTCCGTCCATATCGAGGGACTGCAAGTCCATTACGGAGCCCGCCACTACAGTGTCTGCGTCCAGGAACAGCAGGCGCTCCACATAGTCGGGCACAATCTGCTCTACGAAGCACTTGGCGTTGGGAGCCATAGAACCCCTCCAGCTTTTCAGGTGGGGGAATTCCCGCTTGACGGCGGTGGTCACCGGCCTGGCGTCGAGATAGGTGATACGCTTGCCGTAGCGGCCTGCCACCTCGTCCAGCCGCTGCTTGTTGACGGGATGGATGCCGTAATCGAGCACGAATACCTCCTCCGGCCCGTAGCCGGGGTTATTCTCAAAGAAGCCCGTCAGCGATATGCCGGCCTCGCGGGCGAACATATCATTGATGGAATAACAGAGGTATAGCTTCGCAGGTTCCATATCGCTCAACTCTCTATTCTATTGTCACACGCTTCGATTCCCTCGTCAGAATGAATGTCGATGCCCCTGCGCCTGGAGTAGATGCGATTGTATCCCATATAGAGATCCTGCGCCCATACGGCAAAGAAGTAGGGGCGGGGTTTCATCGTCTGCATAAGGGACCAGAAGAGGAACTTTTGGTTGAAGCCCTTGGGCGGATACAGCTTCTCGATGGGCGGCGCGAGTGGATCGTCCTTCCAGGGAGAGAGTGCCTTGTAGCGGTAGTATTCCTCCTTGCGGTGCGAACGGCAGCCCTCGTGCCAGGGGCGGGCCAGCGCCCAGCCGGTGAGGTAATGGATGATGATGGGATGGTCGATGGCCTCGCGGCACTCCTCCTCCGGGAGTATGCCGTAGCGTCGCATCCAGCGGTATTCCTGCCAGGGGTGGTAGTTCGACATCGTGTAGTTGTACTTGGTTGGCAGCACCTTCATCAGCCGCTGGGGGATGGCGTTGTTGAGCAGCATCTGGTCGGGCAGGCGCAGGTTTTTCTTTCGCTGCAGGATGCCGACCATCTTCTGGTAGCAGTCCTCGCGGCGCCAGTTGCCAAGGTCGAAGAGGAGCACGCCGCTGCCCATATACTGCGTATTACCGGAATAGAGCTCGTACCAATGATTCTGCAGCGCGTGGCCCATCATATCCGAGATGGTGCCGGCCACCACTGCGTCTCCCATATCCATTTGCTGCAGTTCCTCTATCGAGCCCGCCACGACCGTATCTGCGTCGATGTAAAGCAGCCGCTGCACGTAGTCGGGCATTATCTTGTCGAAGAACGGCTTGATGCACGCGGCCATACTGCCCTTCCAGGCGCGATAGTTGGGGAATTGGCGCTTTACCTCGCTTGTCACGGGACGGCCGTTCAGGTATGTGATGCGCTTGCCGTAGCGGGCGGCGATGCCGTCCAGCTTGGCACGGTTGACGGGATGGATGCCGTAGTCCACAAAAAATACCTCTTCCGGCTCATAGCCCGGGTTGTTTTCCAGAAAACTCAGCATAGAGATTCCGGCTTCCCTGGAATAGAAGTCGTTGATTGAATAACAGAGGTATAGCGTGGGTTGTTTCATCTGGAGGTTTCGGGGTTGCCGCCGCCGCTGCCCGACGGCGGAGCCGTTGTAGGGACGATATGCATAAGACCGCCTGTCACCTTATCCAGGACATCTTCGGATAAGGCTTCTCCTCCAGCTTCGACATATTTGCTGTAGACAGTGCGGTACTCTCCCATCTTGTCGTCGAGCTGATGTTTCAGGTGCTCGATCTCTTGTCTTGAATGTTTTGCCATTATGCTTGTTGTTTGATGGTTAATTCTCTATTCCTTCTCCCGGCTCCGGAGGCGTCCGCAGGACTCTCCTTCCCAGCCTCACTGACCCCCAGAAACATTTCATATACAGTTCCGACAGCGTGAACGAGGGCTGGCAGGACTGCATCCAGTACATAAGCCGGATTCCCTTGTGGAGGTAGCCTTTGCGCTTCATAACCTTCCGGTAGTCGTATCTCGGCGGTACGTCTTTCCAGGGAGAGAGGGCCTTGTAGCGCAGGTATTCATCTTTGCGGTAGGATCGGCAGCCCTTGTGCCAGGGGCGGGCCTGGTGGTCGCCGCCCGTGCAATGCATTATTGCGGGGTGGCATATAGCATCCTCAACTTCTTCCGGCGTATGGGTGTTCCCTTTGAGCAGGTATCTGCGTTCCTGCCGGGGGTGTACATAGTGCGTCAGGTGATTGTATTTGAGCGGCAGCTGATACAGCAGGCGCGCGGGGATGGCGTTGTTGAGCAGCGTCTGGTCGGGGGAGTAGAGATTCTTTTTCTTTTGCAGGATGTCGATGACCATGCCGTAGCAGTCTTCCCTGCGCCATGCGGAGAGGTTGAAGAGCAGTACGCCGGAGTTGAAGTAGAAGTCGTTTCCGGAGTAGAGACTGAATTCTCCGTTGCGGATCTGGGCTGTAACCGTGTTCTGGGGCACAACCCCAAGGGCTGCTCCGCCCATATCCAGATTCTGCAGCTCCTCTATGGAGCCCATTACAAGCGTATCGGCGTCCAGAAAGAGTACCCGCTCCACATAAGGCGGCAGGATTTTGTCCAGGAAGGCCTTGGCGTTGGGGGCCATAGTTCCGGCCCAGGACCTCAGGTTGGGGAAACGGCTCTTGACCTCGCCGGTCACGGGCTTGCCCTGAAGGTATGTGATACGTTTGCCGTAACTGCCTGCGATGCCGTTGAGGATTTCCTTGTGGGGCGCGAGGATGCCATAGTCTATGAAGAACAGCTCTTCAGGCTCGTAGCCGGGGTTGTTCATCAGCAGACTCAGCATAGAGATTCCGGCCTCCATGACGGCAAAGTCGTTTATCGAATAGCAAACGTACAGCATCTTGCGGGGCTGTGTTTACCAGATGAGCTGATCTAGGAAGTCGTCGGGAATCTCGTCGGCAGCACCGGCTGCCGCAAGTTTATCGCAGATGGCTCCGATCTCTTCTCCTTTTTGCTTCAGCAGCTCCCTGAGCTGTTCGACTGTAAGGTTCTCCAATGATTCCATAATTAAAAGCCTAATCCTTACAAATTTAAGCTTTTTTTTCAGAAAAGGCACAGGTTCCGCGTTTAAGCCAGTGTTCCGTGAGCCACTGGCGGACGGGAAGGTCATAGGCCTTCAACAGGCCCCAGGCGAGAATGATGGATATGAAGACGACGCCCAGGTTCACCATCACGTGCATCCAGAGCGGTGCATCTGGATGATCTGCCACCCAGCCCATCTGTATATACATAATGGGATAGTGCGTGATGTAAATGGGGTAAGAAATGTCTCCCAGCCATTTGCAAATTGCCGTGCTCTTGGGGTCTGTGGTAATGCTTCCTGCTCCAGTAAGGACGATGAGCGGGAAAAGAAGCAGGATGCACACGGCCTGGAAAATGCCGTCCGGTACGCCGTAATTGCCGCCGATGCAGGGCAAGGAGAAGACGGCCACCAGCGCCAGGCTGCACCACCAGAAGCCACCCCCCAGATGGATGGGAGAGCCGCTGGGATTGCTCTCGCTGCGGTGCGTCGGCAGGATGCGGGAGATGAGCAGACCGCAGAGGAAGGGATACAGAAGGCGCGTAAAGCCGATGTAGATTTGCTGACTCGTAAGGCTCCAGCCGCCGATGACGGTATACTGCGGTCCGTCGGGGAACAGGCCGAAGACGTCCCATCCCAATGTGAGGTCCAGCGTAAAGAAAGCGCAGCAAACGCAGAGGACCGCAAGTGCGATCTTGGGCAAACGCCGCAGGATGAATGCGTAGAGGATGTTGCCGATATATTCGAAGGTAAGCGTCCACTGCGGGCCGTTGAAGGAGTTGAGCTCTCCCCACCCTCGGATATCCAGCCCGTTGCCGCAGGGAATCATCAGCAGTCCCATCACAAAGCAGAGGGCAAACTTCCAGCCTTCCACCTCCAACGTCTTGGGAAAAGCGCCGCTGGAGAAGAAGAACAGGGCGGCCCCTACCAGCATGCCGGCAATCACCATAGGGTGAAGACGAGTGAGACGGCGTTTGAAATAGCCCCAGGTGGTCATCTTGTCCCAACGGTCATCATAGGCATAGCCGATTACGAAGCCGGATAGAACGAAGAAGAAATCCACCGCCAGATAGCCATGGTTCACAATCTGCGTCTTGAACACAGGGACATATGTCTCGAAGCAGTGGAACACCACCACCATCAGCGCCGCCACGCCGCGCAGGCCGTCCAGAATCTCATATCTGGGCTTTGATGCCAGATATACGTTTTCTTTTGCCATACTTACAATCCTAACTTGTTCTCCAGCGTTTGAGCATGGGGAAGAAGTCGCGCATCATCTGCTTGTACTGCTCTTGAGTCATGGGCTCCGGCATCATCTTGTTTACTTCGTCCACGAACTGGGAACAGTGTTCAATCATCTCTTCCATGGTGCATTCCTGCAGGAACTTGCCGTCTTGATAACAGTACTGACAGTAGTCGAAGTTGATGCTTCCGTCGGCGTTGTGGCCGCAGTCTTCGTCCTTTGTTAGCGGCATGCCGCAGCTCTGGCAGAACTGTGGCAGCTGGCCGGGCATTAAGTGTTTCTCCTTGGCCGGGAAGCTTGCTTCGTAGGCTTCAAAGGCCTCCGGCTGTGCGTCGGCCACAAAGTAGCCCTCGGGCGGGCAGTAGGTGCCCTCGCGGCCTCCCCAATAACCTGGAATCAGTTCCAGGGCCAGGAAGTACGGCACCTCACTTTCGGCCGGCTCGCCATGATAGTGGATCCGGAGTTTGCTGGCAAGGTCGAAGCCCGCATGCCTGTAAAACTCGATATTCCCTTCCATCTGCAGCAGGCCGATGCCCATTGCCCGTGCTTTCTCCAGCGCATGCTGGAGCAGTTTGAGACCGTAACCCTTTCGCTTGTAGTCCGGATGGATGCTGATGGGGCCGAAGGTCCAGGTGGGGAACGCAGTCCCGTCGGCCAGGGTAATCTCGGCCTTGGAGAACATGACGTGGCCGATAATGCGGCCGTCCTCCTCCATTACAAAGTCTAGCTCCGGGATGAAGGCCGGGTTGTTTCTATACTGATTAAGCACAAAATGCTCCTGGCATCCAGGACGGTAAACGTTCCAGAATGCTTCCCGCGTGAGGTTTTCCACCTCCCGCCAGTCTTTGGGTCGTTCTAATCGAATATTCATCGTTATACGGCAATTACATCCTTGAATTCATCCTTGCCGGTCATCAAACGCTTGGCGTAAGAGCAAACCGGCACAACCTTCACGTCATCTGACGTCTCTTTTGTAATATCATACTTTGCCATGCTTGCGCTCCTTAATTTGCTGCAGGAACTCCTGCGAATCAAAATCCTCAACAATGCCACTGTTCAACCCTTCTTCGATAGCAGAACGAAGCGCGTGCCTAACGCAACTGATGTTGTTTTCATAAGCAACGATGTATTTACACCACAAAGTTACCAATATTACATAACAATCCAATCTGGCAAACTTTTTTTATTATCTTTGGGCGATATTACCGTAAAGAATATGCAATTGCTTACCTCATTGCTAGTTATCGCATCGCTGTATGCTCCTATGCAGACCAGGGATACCATTGTCGTTGATAACCGGACCTATATAGGCGAAGTCCCTGCGGGTCGGGGAACGTTGTACCACAAAGAAAAAGGATTGTTCATCGGCGCGTTCAACAAAACCGTTCCATCCGGCAGAGGCATTCATATCAAAGCCGACGGCAGCATGTATAGCGGCAACTTCGTTAATGGGGTATACCAGGGGTACGGCCGGTTGTTCATGGCAACCGGAGCCGTGATCTGCGGCGAATTCCGAAGTGGATATGCGAACGGCAGAGACACTCTTTATTATCCTGACGGAAAAGTGTTTATCGGCATAGTGATGAACAACGGCGCTACAGAGCAGGGAAAAACCTACAAAAGCGAAAAGGCGGCAAAAGTGGAGAAGCCTGCACGCCCCGATGTCCAGTTGAGCGACGAGGATATTGCATTTCTTGAGAGCATAGGTTACGGCAATTATGACTCGCCGGCCATTTTCGGTTCAGGCACATCATTCTTTGAAGCTTACATCGCTCCAAACTTCAGATACTCCGAATCTATGGAGGGCAAAATGGCCACCGTGTACTATGAGTTCGTTGTTGGCGAAGACGGCAAGCTTAGAGACATCAAGATACTGTCATCGACAGACGAAGCCTTTTCCAAAGAGCTAGAGCGTGTTCTCAAACGCTGCCCCCGCTGGACCCCTGCGATGAAAGACGGCAAGCCGGTGCCATTCTTGATCCGCGACCAGAAGGTCACCTTCGGCGGAAATAATTAAAAAGATCTAACGCAAAACCAACTGATTGGTCTTCAGCCAGATATGCAATCTGCCTGCACCTTTTTTACCGCAGGCAGAATGATGTTCTTCCTGACAATCAAGTACTTAGCTTTGCTATGCCCCTCCCCGGCAGGGGAGGGGTATGGGGTGGGGGTAACGTGTAGTAGTCCTGCCAACGCGGAACAAAAAAAGCGTAGACCAAACAGGACTGATTCAAATTCACATCTTCGTCACGAAGATTGACAGCTATTCGCTGTAATTGTGGTCGATGATGATACTCATAGGTAGGCCTGGAACCGCAGCGGTCAGTTGTTCTTTGAGCAGCCGGATGAATGCCTCGTCATCGGTTACGCTACGGTCAGGGACAACATCTACGGACAGGGCGCCTGTGGCCTCGTCGTAGTAGAACCCGTGAACCTGAATGATATGTTCCTGGCGGGCAAGTGTTTGGATGACATCTTTCTGCAACTGGGCGTTTTTATTATCCCCGGTGGCATTGGCATAGACTCCAACTGTCATAATGATGCCATGCCGGGCAATCATCATCTCTGAAATCTTCCGGGTGAGTCCGTGAATCTGGTGCGCGGTCATAGTATCCGGCACGCCGATATGTAGCGAGCCTATGGAAAGATTAGGTCCGTAACCGTGCAAGATGATATCAAAAACGCCCTGTACCCCATCCAGTTCAGAGATTTCGGACTTGATCTGATGAATCAGATCCGTCGGTGCTTGGGCCCCCAGTAGCTGGTTAATAGGCGAGGCCAACATTTCGACACCGGCCTTGATAATGACCAGCGAGATAAGCGCCCCAAGGTATCCGTCCAGCGAAACATCCCAGATGAGCATCACTCCGGCAGAAATCAGTGTCGCCAGCGTGATGACTGCATCGAAGAGGGCATCTGAACCAGAAGCAATCAGGGCATCGCTGTCCAGTTTCTTTCCCTGCCGGCGGACATACCATCCCAAAACCAGTTTGGTAACAATGGCTGCAATAATCACAATCAGGGTTACCGTAGTGTAGTCCGGTTCCGTTGGGTTGATAATCTTCTTAATAGATTCTACCAGTGAGGTAATACCTGTGGTGAGAACGATGACGGCAATTATGATGGCCGTGAAATACTCCACCCTGCCGTAGCCGAAAGGATGTTTGCTGTCTGCCGGACGAACCGAGAGCTTGGTACCGATGATGGTAATGACGCTGGAGAGCGCGTCACTGAGGTTATTCACGGCGTCCAGCACCACGGCCACCGAATGGGCCAGAAGGCCTACGACGGCCTTGAAAGAGGCAAGAAGGACATTGGCAATAATGCCGATGACACTTGTGCGTATTATTTCTTTGGAACGGCTCATTGTGCTTTATTGCTAAGTTTGGCTATCATATCGTCCAGCTTCTGAAATAAGTCGGGCATGGTTTCGGAGGTTACGCTCCCGCAGAGGACCGATTCTCCCACGGCAAAGGGAACATCGGAGAGTTGCATCTGCAGATCCTTACCTTTCTTGGTAAGCGTAACAATCATCTGCCGCGCATCCTCTTTACCTTTAACGCGCGTGAGGATACCTTCCTTTTCCATGCGCTGGAGAAGGGGTGTGACCGTATTCGTCTCCAGGAACAGACGCCTGGCAATAGTGTTCACCGGCTGCGCATCCTTTTCCCACAGTACCAGGAGCACCAGGTACTGCGGATAGGTAAGCCCGCACTGCGACAGCAGCGGATGATAGGTCTGCGTAATCAGACGCGAAGCGGTATACAGCCTGAAGCAGAGCTGGTTGTCCAGCTTGAACTCCTCCTTTATCATTACAGCATTGCCTTTATATCGTTTTCCATCTCCTCGGGCGTTGTGACGGGCGGAAAACGCTTAACGACAGTGCCATCGCGACTAATGAGGAACTTGGTGAAGTTCCAAAGAATATCGCTATCCTTCTCGACGCTTTTGCTGATGCCTTTAAGCATAGCATGCGTAGCCTTGGCTTTCAAGCCCTTGTATTCTTCTACCGGAGCTGCCGATTTGAGATACTCGAAGATGGGATGGGCATTAGGACCGTTTACATCAATCTTTTTCATCAAGGGGAAGGTGACACCGTGGTTGATGCGGCAGAACTCGGCAATCTGTTCGTCGCTGCCGGGTTCCTGATGAGCGAACTGGTCGCAGGGGAAACCTACGATGACCAGACCTTGATCCTTGTACTTTTGGTAAAGGGCCTCCAGGCCGTCATACTGTGGAGTAAAGCCGCACTTGGATGCGGTGTTGACAATCACAAGGATTTTGCCTTCGAACTGCGCGAAGTCAACGTCCAGTCCCTTGCCCGTCACAGCCTTGAAATTGTAAATCTTTTCCATATCTTTTT
>JAFZXV010000051.1 GCA_017616595.1 Bacteroidales bacterium | reverse complement strand
GTCTTGGCGTCGATTTCCAGGAGCTTGACGTCCACCTCGTCGCCAACCTTGAGCACATCCTCGACCTTGTCGGTCTTGGTCCATGCAATCTCGCTCACGTGCAGGAGGCCTTCCTTGCCGGGAAGTATCTCGATGAATGCACCGAACTCGAGTATGCTCACCACCTTGCCGTGATAGACCTTGCCGGCCTCGGGCACTGCGCAGATACCCTTGATCCAGTCGAGAGCCTTCTGCATCGCATCCTTGTCTGCGGAAGCCACGTCCACAACACCCTCCGTGAGGTTGGTGCCGGGGATGGGGACCTCGTCGATGGAGATGGTGGTGCCGGTCTCTTTCTGAATCTTCTGGATGGTCTCTCCGCCCTTGCCGATAACGGCGCCGATGAACTCCGCAGGGATGCGGATCTGCTCAATGCGGGGCACGAAGGGTTTGTAGTCCTCGCGGGGTGCGCTGATGGTCTTGAGCATCTCGCCCATGATGTGCAGGCGGCCTTCGCGTGCCTGTGCAAGGGCTTTCTCAAGAACCTCGTAGCTCAGGCCGTCCACCTTGATGTCCATCTGGGTGGCGGTGATGCCGTCTGCGGTACCGGTGACCTTGAAGTCCATATCTCCGAGGTGATCTTCGTCTCCGAGGATGTCGGTGAGGATGGCGTAGCGGTCGTTGGGGCGCTCGGCGTCGGTAATCAGACCCATTGCAACACCTGCCACGGGCTTGGTGATCTTAACGCCGGCATCCATCAGGGCAAGGCAGCCGCCGCAAACGGAAGCCATTGAGGATGAGCCGTTTGACTCGAGGATATCGGAAACCACGCGCACTGCGTAGGGATTCTCGGGAGCGGTGGGGATGACGGGCTTGAGAGCGCGCATCGCAAGGTTTCCGTGGCCGATCTCGCGGCGGCCGACTCCCCTCTGGGGCTTGGCCTCGCCGGTGGCGAAAGGCGGGAAGTTGTAATGCAGCACGAACTGCTGGTCTCCCTGGATGAGCACCTCGTCCATCTCCTTCATGTCGAGCTTGGTGCCGAGGGTCACGCTTGCGAGGGACTGGGTCTCTCCGCGGGTGAAGATGGCGGAGCCGTGGGCGCAAGGCAGATAGTCCACCTCGCACCAGATGGGACGCACCTGGTTGCAGACGCGGCCGTCCAGGCGGATGCCCTCGTCCAGGATCATGTTGCGCATAGCCTCTTTCTCTACGGCGTGATAGTAACGCTCGACCTGGGCGGTCTTGAGGGCGTATGCCTCTTTCTCCTCCTCGGTATGAGGCTCGGGGATGGTGGCGAGGAACTCCTCCTTGATGGCGGCAAAGCCGTCTTCCCTTTCGTGCTTGGGCTTGGCGCTCTTTGCGAGGGCGTAGCACTTGTCGTAGCAGAATGCCTGCACGGCGGCGCGGAGGTCTTCGTCTTCCTCGTCGTGAGGATAGTCACGCTTGACCTTGTCCGTACCGAGCTCTGCCATGATCTCTTTCTGCACGCGGCAGTGCTTCTTGATCTCTTCGTGGGCAAACTTGATGGCCTCGAGCATATCGTGCTCGCTGACCTCCTTCATCTCGCCCTCAACCATCATGATGTTCTCTTCGGTTGCGGCAACCATGAGCTCGATGTCTGCGCGCTCGGTGTCTGCAAAACCGGGGTTGATGACGAATTTGCCGTCTATGCGGCATACGCGGACCTCACCTACGGGACCGCCGAAGGGCAGGTCGGAGGTTGCAAGGGCAACGGAGGCTGCGAGGCCTGCGAGTGCGTCGGGCTGGATATCCTTCTCGGCGCTTATGAGCGACACCTGGACGAAGACCTCCAGGTGGAAATCGTCGGGCCACAGGGGGCGGATGGGCCTGTCTATCAGACGGGCGATGAGGACTTCGTAGTCCGAGGGCTTGCTCTCTCTCTTGAGGAAGCCGCCGGGGAAACGTCCTGCTGCGTAGTACTTCTCTCTGTAATCTACGGTGAGGGGCATAAAGTCGGTACCCTCTTTAACTTCCTTTGCAGCGCAAACGGTGGCGAGGAGCATTGTGCCTCCCATTTTGACAACTGCGGAGCCGTCGGCCTGTTTTGCAAGCTTACCGGTCTCGATCTCGATTACGCGGCCGTCCGCGAGCTCGATTTTCTTGTTGATGATGTTCATTACTGTTTTCCTTTACGTCTTTTCTTCAAAAAAAGGATGGCTCCCCCGTTGGGAGCCACCCCATAGCTTTTCCTATTGTGATTATCGACGGAGGCCGAGCTCCTTGATAATTTTACGGTATCTCTCGATGTCGACCTTCTGGAGATAATCCAGAACCTGGCGACGCTTACCGACGAGGCGGAGAAGACTGCGGCGTGTTACAACGTCTTTCTTGTTCTTCTTGACGTGCTCGGTAAGGTGAGCGATACGGTAGGAAAATAAAGCAACCTGACTCTCAGGAGAGCCGGTGTCCTTATTGGACTTCCCGTACTTCGCGAAAATCTCTTGCTTCTTCTCAGGCATTAAATATTCAGCCATTGCGCAAAAAATTTATTAAGTTTTGATTGGCCTTTCTGCCACCGTGGCAAAAAAGCCTGCAAATGTAGTAATTAATTATTTAATTTCCAATTTCTTTCAGAAGATAGTCCACATGCGCATAATTCCGCAGAATCCACAGGATATAGCGGATATCCACGCACACGCACTTGTTGTACCCGTCTACGGACTCGAAGTCTCCAGCCAGCGACTCCTTGTTGCCGTCGAACGCAAGGCCGATGAGTTCGCCCCTGGCATTGAGCACGGGAGAACCCGAGTTGCCACCGGTTATGTCGTTATCCGTCAAGAAGTTGACCGGAAAGTCAGATGGCGGCAGCACGGCACGGAAAGAATCGGGATACGCATAGTCGTACAACGCGGGATTGTACTTCTCCCGCAGGCCGGCGGCAGTGCTGTTGCAGCTGCATGTTACGGCGTCGAACGGCTCCAGCTTGCAAACACGGCCGTAGGTAATGCGCATGGTTGAATTGGCATCGGGATATACCGGCACGCCGGCCGCAGTCTGCACGGCATATTTTGCCCTCACATAGCGGCGGCGGAGCGTCGGCAGGTCTGCGATATGGGTCTCTGCGTTGTTGAATTCGGTAATGCCCAGCTCACGGATGTAACAGTACATGCGGTCGTCTGCTATCGGCCCTTCAAAGGCGGCGGCAATCTCTTCTTCCGGCATCTTGCCGAACTGCGCAAAGCAGGATCCGCTCCACAGCCAGTCTGCCATAGCGGCATAATCGGTGCCGAACAGAAGCGCCATCCGCTTATGTATGGGTTTGAAGAAAGAGCTGTCTACGTTGGACATGAATTCCGCCACGGAATACGCCAGGAGCTCCTTTTCCACGCGGGGGTCGGTCTCCCGAAGGCCCTGCAGCAGCACGGCCCGCTGGCGCTCGCCCTTACCCTCGGCGCTCCCCATACGCAGCAGCGTGCGGGAAAGGGTGACGCCGCGGATCAGCGTCTCCCGGTAGTATACCTTCTGGCGCTCGATGTCGCGAATTGCGGCATACTCGGCATCCAGTGTATCCAGCAGGCCGGAATATGCCTGCATCGCCGACCGTTCGTAGCTGCGCCTGCCGTCTATTACGCCAAAGCGGCGCACGCAGTCAACCTCGCCCTCCTGCATCTCGGCCACGTTGCTCAGGCTGAAGAATGCGTCGGAGTACTTCATGCGCACAGACGGGTCGGCATCCATCCATTTGCGGATGATTGCCATCTGGGCGGCGCGCAGGCGGTTGGATACGGGGCGCTCGACGTTGACGGTATGGTCTATTTCCGCCGCGGAGGCGTAACGGGACGTGTGCCCGGGATAACCCATCACCATGGCGTAACTCCCCTCCTTGTAGCCTTTCTCGCTGACTTTCAGGTGCCTTACGGGGCGGAGCGGCACGTTGTCCGGAGAGTATGCGGCGTCTGAACCGTCGGGAGCCGTGTAGATGCGGTAGATGGCAAAATCGGCCTTGTGCTGGGGCCACTCCCAGTTATCGGTATCGCCTCCGAAGGCAGCCACCGTTACCGGAGGCGCGCCCACAAGGCGGACGTCGGAATACACCTGATACAGAGACATATAGTACTTCTCTCCGGCCCACATTGAGGCGAGGCTGGCGCTCAGGCCCGTGCTACGCTCGTACCGCCCCTCCATCAGGAAGGATATACGGCGGCTGCCGTGGTTGGCGCCTGCGGCAATGAGGGAGTCGGTAAGGGCGTGCACCTCGTCCGTAACGTCCACCACGCGGCGCAGGAAGTAGACCTTCTCTCCCTTGAGGGGGATTTCGTCGGCGCGGGAAGCTGCCCAGTAGCCATCTTCCAGATAGTTATGCCCAGGCACGCTGAGTCCGGCAACCTGGCTGAAGGCGCAGTGATGGTTGGTAATCATCAGGCCCTCGTCAGAAATCATGCTGCCGGTGCAATAGAAGCCGAGGGAGACTATAGCATCCGACAGGCTGCCGGCCTCCTCGTTGTAAATCTCACGCGCTTTGAGCTTGAGGCCGCGGGCGCGCATATTCCTCTGGAGGGCCTTGTTGATATTGTGGACAAGCCACATTCCCTCGTCCGCCCTTGCTCCGGGGAGGATGCAGAGGCCGAGGGCCAGGCAAAGCAACAGTTTCTTGATCATAAGTCTCGGACGCAGCGGATTGGACAGGCTATACGGTAACTGACCTTGGTGCCGTTGCAGGTGTATTCCGCCTCGGCAGCTTTGTTGGTCATGGGCATGAGGCCGTAGAATTGCAGGTTCTTTACCCCGGAGGTCTCGTCTCCGGAGGTGTTGTAGGTAACGCCGGCATAGGTGGAGCCGCAGAACATTCCGGAGGAAATCTTGTCCGGATAGGCGGTCATGAAGCCCATGAGGGAGCCGGTGGTCTTGGTATTGTCCTGTATGGTAACGGCGCCGAAGGCATCCATGCAGAAGCCGTCGGCATTGAGCATCTGCATCGAGCCGTTTGTGCCGTTATAGTACGGGGCCTCGGAGTTGGTGGATATGGGAGACACAGCCTTGCCCACAAGGCCGGTTATGTCTGCAATCGTGGGGATATGCCAGCCCTGCGGGCACAGGCCCCTGACGCCCTCGAGCGCCTCTGCCGACGCCACGGTGGTAAGGTCTCCCACCTTGAGGCCGAGGGCGACCTCAGCCTGATACAGATAGCCTCTGGCGGCAATCACGTCGGGGTCTGTAGAGAACACTGCGGCAGTGCCGTCGGACACAACGGGAGCAAAAATGCCTGCCGTAACGGCGGTAACGTCGGTACTGGCCGTCATTCCGTCGGGCAGATACCTCAGGTTGCGGGCCATCCACCATTTGCCGTCCTTGAGCCTGACTATCTCGTACCTGGCGTCATGATAGACAAACCAGCCCTCCTCCAGATTCTCCTCGAACTCCGTGCCGCCGGAAGGGGGATTGCTGTTATCGGGGTCAAGCTCGCCGCCGTCGTCCCAGTCGTCTATGTCTCCGGAGAGCTTAATCTTGATGGAATCTTCGTTGACTATAACGTTGACGGTGTATTTCATTCCGGGGGCGAGAGTGGCCTCCGCAAGCTTCTGCTGCATTTCTTTGCCTGCAGCATTCACGGCAAGGGTAAGCACGGCTGTCTGGGGCGGAAGGATGACGGTATACGTCTTGTCGTCAATCTTGAACGCCGTCAGGTCTGCCGGCCCGGCGCTCTGCGAGGCCGTTGCGGTAAGGTCTGCAGCTATGTCGGCCGTGGGAACCGCGCCCTTGAAAACCACGCTCTCAAGCGTGTAGCCGGCATTGTTTGTAACGGCAACTACCAGCTTGCTGAGCCTGTGTTTGAAAGGCATCACCACCGCGCTGGCTGTGGGCAGCACGCCCTCCTTGAAGGCGGACACAAAGTCCGACGACGACGTTCCGCCCCTCTGGTCCAGGGCCACAGTAAAGCTGGCGGGAGCCGATGCGGCATAGGGATAATAAGCCGCAAGGGTGGCGGGATCCATACCCTCCGGGTACCACAGCAGGTCGGAAGAGAACTCCAGGCCGTTGTAGGTAAGCTTCTGGTTGGCGGCATAAACACCGGACGTGCGGGTGACGGTAAGGCCTATGGCGTCGCCGTTCTCAAAAGCGGTTTCCGTGGCCCTGGTCATAACCGGGACGATGCTGATGGCGCTCTGCGCGCCGTCCGCACCGGAGCCTCCCGGATTGTCGGGACCGGGCATCTTGTTGCAGGCCGCGAGCGCAAGCACGCAGGCCGCAAGTGCTAATGCTTTTTTCATATCGTTAAAAATCATATCCTAATTTAATCTGTGCCGTATGGCGCTCGCTGCCGTCCAGAAGCTCTATGCCGAAGGCATGGACTATGCTGTACATGGCTTCAGCATATAAGTTGTACTTGCCTGCAATGGTAAAGTTGTAGCGCAGGCTCACGGATGCCCCCATGAAAGGCGCATCGGAGAGCTCCTGCTCACGTTCGAACCACTCTTCCAGGCGATACGGGGCGCTCACGAGGCCGGCGGACTCGTTGTCGTTGCCCTTGTAGTGGCGGTGCTCGCCAATCTTGCAGCCGCCGGAAATGCCTGCATCGAGCACGAAAGCCCCATACGGCAGGCTTCCGTCGGCTCCGAAGCGCAGCAGCGTCACCTCGTCCAGGTCCAGGAAGGGGTACATCAGCGTGCTGCGGTCTTTTTCTTTGGTAACTGAGAGATTTGCGTGCAGCTCCGTTCCGCCTGCGCCGTAAAAGCCGTATTCGGGCCCCGCCGTCATGTGGCGGCGCTCGAAAATGCGGTTGGAACCATATTCTACGGGGGTGGTTACGCCGCCCGAGCTTACACGGTCGATTACGGATTCGTCGGTCTCCTGCCTCATCCATTCAAACCTGGCAGCAACCACGTGCACACCGGCCGGGCGGTGCAGTGTCCACTGGAGACGGGCGTCGACGGTCGATCCGGGGAAGCGGAACCATGTGTAGCCCTTCTCCCCCACCTCGCCGGCGGTGCGCAGATACTCGGCCTCGGCATACAGGAACGAGCCTATCTCCGCCTGCAGCGCGGCGCCGTAGGAATATTGCTTGACAGGCAAGCGGTCTACGCCGTTCTCCGTGAGGTGCACGCCGTTGCCGTCCCACACCTGGTACGTGCCGTACATCAGGCCCTTGTCCAGGAAGGCGTAGTACGATTCCGCCGTGGCGGAGCCTATCTGCTCGGCCTGCACGAACTCGGAATCCTTGCCGAAGATGCCGGAGACGCCGAGCACCAGGCCGTCGCCGTCGTAAATGGGCGAGGGCACTATATCCAGCTCCTGCCGGTAGGTGGTATGCCGCAAGTCCTTACGTTTGGAATAGTTGGCGCCGACGAACTGCAACGTGCAGCCCGGGATGAAGCGGGAGCCGTTTTTCCAGGCGATGCCGCCGCCTATGCCGTAATTCTGCAGGGTCTTGGCACCGGGGGTGAATTCCAGTATGTCGATGGGATAGAGGCCGGGCTCAGTAAACATCGAGCCGCACATTCCATCGCCGCCGGAAACGGCAAAAGAGAAGTCGCCGGTCAGCAGGAGATCTTTGTAATGCACCTCTGTATCTGCCTTGACGCCGCCGGTCCAGAGGGTGGGGGCCTCGCTGCCGCTGCGGTATCCGCCGGTTTCCATGCCGCCGGTAAACTCGGCGCCGGAGCGCTTGACAGGGCTGATTATCTCTCCGCGCGGAGAGGAAGAAGATGCGAGGCCTGCGATGTTGCGCCCGCCGCGCCATGCCTCCCAGTCGTATATGTCCTGGGAGTGCAGCAACTGAGCGGGAAGCGCCACGCTCAGCAGCAGCATCCCCTTAAGGATGAAGCGATTGCGTTTCCCGTTCATAGAAGTCTTGAGTTGAATTGTTAGTGTCTTGAAGCACCTCATAGCCGTTGGCGGCAGAGGCAGACTCGTCTGTGCGGCGCATGAGGGTGCGGCCCTTGAAGGTCTCGCTGAGGGTTACGTATCCGGCATCTACCGATGCTGGCAGGCGCTTGCGGTTGTCGGACGAGCCGCCGTTGAACACCTCTACGGCATCTACCACCCATTCCGCGGGCACGGCCACAACACGGTCTACAGAACTGCCCGGCACCTGCACCAGATGGTCTGCGCCCTGTACAAAATCGTAGATATCCGCGCCTTCCGGGCGGAAGACTATGAATGCCGGAGAGTTGATGGATACGGTGTATGCGTTTGCCTGGCCGGTTTTGACCACTACCTCCAGGTAATGGTCTTCCTGGATGTTGCTCCCCGGCACCGGATGGTAGACCGGATTGGGGAAATACACCGGGTTGTAGCATACAAAATAGCCCGGCCGATTGAGGTTTACAGACATAGGGTACTGCGCGGAATGGTCTATTGCGCCGCGCAGGCACACCACCGCGTCTTCTCCCGGGGCGAGCCGGAAGTCTCCGCCTATTCTCCAGACGGCCTGGATAACGGGCAGGAAGTCCGGCAGCCTGCCTTCAGAATCGGCCCAGGGATTGGCCGCATTGCTGTTGTAAGGAGACAGGGTGCCGAGGCACAGGCCCTGCAGGGAATAGGGCTCGGTGTCGTTGTTATGCAGTATCAGATACTGGTCCGACTGGTAGGTGCCCTCTTCCGGCACCTTGCTGCAGCCGCCGCAGTAGAGTTCCTTTATTACCAGAGAACCGGCCTTGGAGTAGATCAGGGGCAGGTTAACATTGACGTCCTGGCCGGAAACCACAACTTTATCCAGCGTGCCGTTGAAGACGGAAAGGCCCTCGCGGTCGTGGACGGAAATCCTGTAGATGCCGTCCGGAAGAGTGGTCACTGCCTTGCCGGAAGCGTCTGTAAGCAACCGATACTCACTGTCTGTAGATATGCTCTCTATAGACACCGCCGCTCCGGCACGGGCAGAATAGCCGTCCGGGTACTCCGCGGTAATGCTCACGGTGTTGAGGGAGCCTGAATAAGGTGCGCCGAGTTCCATGCAGGCCGCAGCCGGCAACAGCAGCGCCAGGAGCTTTGCTAAAACTTTAATCTGCATGTCAGTCCGTAATAGAAGTTGGGTGTAAAGATGGCGCTCACCCCCGTGGCGTAGCTCTTGACGTACGGGCGGGAGTTGGTAAAGTTGTTTGCAAAGAAACTGAGGGACACGTGGTCTCCGATCTCTTTGGTAACGCTGAGGTTGGCAGAGACGTACGGGTCGTATCCGTCGGCGGCAAAGGTGTAGATGTTGCCGGAACGGAGGATGAGGCGCGACAGCTCGGGGTCGGCTGCGGAAGCGTCGGTCCAGGGATGCACATTGCCGTCCAGATCGATATAGGATACCGGATAGACGGCCGTGTACGACTGCCCGTCGTAGATATTGCCTCCCGTGGGGGCGTTGGAAGATGCATCCACCGTAAAGGCGCGGGACGATGTGTACTGCGAGCTCCGCAGCAGCGCCGCCTCAACGCGGCAGGTAATTATCAGGCGCGCCCTGGGAATATGGGTGATGGTGGTGAGGTTGGCGTCTACGTTGTCTGTGCGGCGCCCGTTCCACACTCCGGCGTTGCCCTCGTAGATGCCCGCATACTGGTAAGAACGGTTGGGCAGCGATGTGTGGGACCATCCGTTCTGATAGTAATACACCAGCTTGTCGGAGCTGAAGTGGGAGTGGTTCCAGGATGCATCTATGCGCACCTGGGTGTCTATGGGCTTGATTTCCGGAAAGTCGATAGTGAGTTCTACGCCGTAGCGGTGCACGTCGGCGCCGTTCTCCTGACGGCGGGAGGCCGCAAAGG
>JAFZXV010000050.1 GCA_017616595.1 Bacteroidales bacterium | reverse complement strand
CCAGCAGGCTGCCGCCGAGGCCGCCGCGGCGCTCGCCGGAGCCCCCGCCGAGGAGGCTGCCCCCGTCAAGCCAAAGTACTGGTCTTACTCTTCTGTGTTCGACCTCGGAGTCAATCAGACATCCCTATACAACTGGGCCGCCGGCGGGTTCGACAACATCACCCTCAGCACCGGTCTGGACGCCAAGGCCTATTACGCCAAAGACCGCGCCACATGGAAGAACCGCCTCCAGCTGGAATACGGCTTCATCTGGTCTGAAGACAAATCGTACATACTCCAGAAGAGCAACGACCGCATCTATTTTGAGAGCAAGTTCGCCTACAAGACCGCACAGGAGAAGTGGCAGTGGACCGCCAGCTACGACTTCCGCTCCCAGTTTACGGATTCCTACTCCAGCTACGACTATCCGGAGTTCCTCAACGGGGATGAGCAGGAAGAATGGGCACAGCAAGAGAAACAGAAGGCATGGGAGCAGTGGAGGGAGGCAAACATCAAGTCCACCTTCCTGTCCCCTGCATACAACAACCTGGCGCTCGGTATCGAATGGAAGCCTGCAGACTGGTTCGACGTCAACTTCTCTCCCCTCACCGGCAGTGTGATAATCGTCACGGAGCCCGTCCTGCGCCAGCAGTACGGCATGCCTGCCAATCCGGCTTCCGTAGATGTGTACCCTTACTACAGCGCCCTGTTCCAGTTCGGTGCTTCCGTCAAGGCAAACGCCAAATTCTCCATCAACGACAAGTTCAATTACGAGACCCAGTTCGTAATCTTTACCGATTACCTGGACCATCCTTTCGTGCAGAACCGTATCAACTGGGACAATAAGATTACCTGGCAGCTCACCAAGTTCTTCAAGGTAGGATTCAGCACCTGGCTGCTGTACGATCCTATAGTAGAGATAGACGGCAAGAAGAGCAGGGTCCAGTTCAAAGACTTCCTTGCCTTCAACTTTACCTTTGCCCTGGGCCAGAAAGACCTCAAATAATGAGAATTCTCCTTGCAGTGAGCGGCGGCATAGATTCTATGTACCTGCTGCACAGGGCCCCCGAGTTGTTCCCGGGGGCTTCCTTTGCCGTGGCGCACTGCAACTTTGGGCTTCGCGGGGCCGAGTCGGACGGCGACGAGGCGTTCGTGCGGGCCGAGTGCGGCAAACTTGGCGTTGATTGTTATGTGGAGCGGTTCGACACGTTGGGCTATGCCGGCGAGCATGGCATCTCCGTAGAGATGGCCGCCCGCGAGCTCCGCTACGCCTGGTTCTCCAGCTTGTGCCAGTCGCCGGGCTTTGACGCCCTGGCCACCGCCCACAATGCCAACGACAATGCAGAGACGCTGATACTCAACCTGTTAAGAGGTACAGGGACCAAAGGACTTAGGGGGATTCCTGGTGGTTCCGTTGCGCAGAGTGTGCCTCCTGAAACCTCCGCTTCGCTTCGTCCCCCCCACTGCGCTACGCTTGCGGGTCCCCCCCGTTCATGTGGCCACGGGCGGCCACAGTTTCCGGAGACACACTCTGACTCCACTCCGCCACCAGGAATCAAAGCCAACACCTTAGTTTTCAGTAGCTTAGCAAATAATCTCTGGGAAAATCTCCCAGAGGTCGAAAGGCAAGGTGTTGATAATCAGGAGGTTAGGAAATCCGCGGCAAGGGTGGTGCGGCCGCTGCTGGGGACGACGAGGGAGGAGATCCGGGCGTGGATGGAAAAGAAGGGATTCGAGTGGAGGGAAGACAGCACCAATGCGCTGGACGAGGCGCGCAGGAACAAGATACGCAACCGGGTGTTCCCGGTGTTTGCAGAAATCAATCCGTCGTTCGTAAAGACTCTGGGGGCCGATATAGAAAGGTTCCGGCAGACGGACGACATTGCAGACGATTACTACCGGCAGGCGGCGGAGCGCATTGTAAAGAAAGCGCCCCAGGCTGCTGCCGGGGCGATTCTTCAGATAAGCGTAGCCGGCCTGCTGGAGCTCAGGCACTGGCGTTATGTCCTCTGGCGCGCACTGGAAGACTATGGCGTCAGCGCAGAGACTTTCGACAAACTCTGCACCCTCCTGGAACGCTACCGTACAGAGCCTCTCGGCACCGTAACCCTCAGCGGCAAGGTCTTCGAATCCCCCGCCCACATCCTCAGGGCACGCCGCAAGAATCTCCTTCTGTTCAACCGTTAGCCATCTCCCGCAAAGCTAAACCGCTTATTATCATCCGTTTACGTAAGGTGCCTGCGGTTTTTTTACCGCAGGCACCTTGCACAAGTGGCTGGTAGCCAACTATATAGGTTTGCGCACAGCTATAGTATTCCGTAATCCTCGCCGTAGTGGAGCATCTGGTCAAGAAGCGAATCGGGATATTTCAAGACGTAGTCGGTAATCACGCCGCCTTTCTTGACGGGCACGATGTCGGGGTTGAGGAAGCCGCCGTACGGCTTGAGTCCCAGGGCATCGTAGCGTTCCTTAACCTCTTTGTGGAGGGCAGGGTCGATGTTCACTGCATATTTTTCTACCAGAGCCTTGCCGGCGGCATAGTCGCCCTCGGACTTGATGCGCTGGATTTCTGCCAACAGCTGGGCGAACAGGCCGCGCAGGGCGTCGTAATCGTTAACCACAAAGTAGGTCTT
>JAFZXV010000049.1 GCA_017616595.1 Bacteroidales bacterium | reverse complement strand
GGAAGGCATCGCCGCCCAGTTTGTAGACAGCGGCGTAGACTTCATCTCCGGCGGCGGCACCCACTTCTGGAACCAGCGTTCAGACGGCCGCAACCTCATTGAGGAGATGCAGGCAAAGGGCTACACCTTTGTAGACAAGGTAGAAGACATTGCCGGCGCAAGCGGCTCCAAATTCCTCGGCCTGTACGACGAGTACGACCTCAAGGGCGTGAACGAGCGCGGCCCCGCACTTATGGAGAGCACCCTCAAGGCCCTCAAGATGCTGGACAACAAGAAAGGCTTCTTCCTGATGATAGAAGGCTCACAGATAGACGACTGGGGCCACCGCAAGAAGATAGGCATGGTGTGCGAAGAGCTTCTTGAGTTCGACCAGGTTCTGGGCGAGGTGCTCAAGTTTGCCGAGCGCGACGGCCAGACGCTTGTGGTCGTTACCGCAGACCACGCCACCGGCGGCCTCACCCTTCTCAAGGGCAGCATTGAAGACCAGACGGTGATGGTCAACTTCTCCACCTCGGGCCACAACGGAATACTGGTGCCCGTGTTTGCCTACGGCCCCCGTGCCGAGGAATTCGTGGGCGTTCACGAGAACGGCCAGGTAGGACAGATCATATCCAAGATACTCAAATGAGCACATTCCTCATCACCCTTTTAGCCTCAGTGATGGTCAATGTAATTCCCCAGCCCGTCTCCGTAGAGATGGGCGAAGGCTTTTTTGACATCGCCAAGTCCAGGCACAACATCCAGTACACCATCAACCCCGAGTCCGGCATAGCGGCCGAGGGCTACACCCTTACCGTAACGCCCAAGGGCATCAGGGTGCTTGCGTCCGACGAGGCCGGCATCTTCTACGCAAAGCAGACGCTCAAGCAGCTCATCCAGGCAGACGGCACCGTGCCCTGCCTGCAGATAAAGGACTACCCGAGGTTCGCCTGGCGCGGCTTCCACATAGACCCGTGCCGCCACTTCATCTCCGTAGAAGACGTCAAGAAGCAAATCGACCTGCTCAGCCAATACAAGATGAACGTAATGCACTGGCACCTCACGGACGACCAGGGCTGGCGCATAGAAATCAAGAAGTATCCCCTCCTTGCCGAGGTGAGCGCCTGGCGCACGGAATTCGACGGCAGCGTGCACGGCGGCTACTACACCCAGGAGCAGATCCGGGACGTGGTGGCCTACGCGGCAGAGCGCCACGTTACCGTGGTGCCGGAGATAGAGATGCCGGGGCACGCCATTTCCGCCATCAGGGCATATCCCTGGCTGAGCTGCACCGGAGAGGAAGTCAAGACCTTCTACACCTGGGGCACGCCCGACATTTCTCTCTGCGTGGGCAAGGAATCCACCTTTGAGTTCCTGGACAACGTAATAGCCGAGGTGGTGGAACTCTTCCCAAGCGAATACATCCACATAGGCGGCGACGAGTGCCGCAAGAACCGCTGGGAGCAGTGCCCCCTGTGCCAGGAACGCATTGCCGAGCAGGGCATTGTTGCCGATGAGCACGCCACCGCGGAAGAGAAGCTCCAGAGCTACGCCATCCACCGGATGGAGGGCATCCTGGCCAAGTACGGCCGCAAGCTCATAGGCTGGGACGAGATTCTGGAGGGCGGCCTCGCCCCCACCGCCACCGTAATGAGCTGGCGGGGCGAGGAAGGCGGCAAGAAAGCCGCGGCGGCCGGCCACGAGGTTGTCATGACCCCCGGCAGCGGCGGCATGTACTTCGACCACTTCCAGGGAGACCCTAAGATCGAGCCTGCCACAATCGGCAACTATACTACTCTGGAGAAGGTTTATTCCTACGATCCAGTGCCCGCAGAGCTGCGCGACGCCGGCAAGGGAGGCCTCGTAAAGGGCGTGCAGTGCAACAACTGGAGCGAGTACATGTACGAGCCCTGGCAGCGCTGGTATATGCTTCTGCCGCGCGCCTTTGCGCTGGCAGAAATTGCCTGGACGCCGCTGGAGCGCAAATGCTGGCCGGATTTCTGCCGCAGAGTGGAAGTCGCCTGCAAGGAGCTGGACGAGATGGGTATCCCCTATCACATCCCCCTGCCCGAGCAGCCCGAGGGTTCCTGCAACGAACTCGCGTTCCAGGATGAGGCCACGGTGGCCTTCAAGACCACGCGCCTGATGGAAATGGTGTACACGCTGGACGGCTCTGAGCCTACGGTGGACTCCAGGCGCTACATGTGGCCTTTCAAGGTAACGGAAGACACCGACATCAAGATTGCCACGCTTACTCCCCACGGCAAGCTCAGCCCCGTGCGTACAGTACATGTGCGCAAGTGCGAGCCCATGCCGGCGCTGGATTCAAGCGCGATGTTCAAGGGTATGCGCGCCCGCAGGACGGACGGCAAGTTTGTCACCGCCGCAGACATCAAGGATGCAGAGTGGAAGGAGGTCTCCATCGCCCAGTTCGGCGAGCTCACATCCCTTGAGCCCTACAACCGCAACCTGCCCGACTCCACCCGCTTCTATGCGGCAGAGGCGGAGGGCTGTTTCTCCGTGCCCAAGACCGGAACATACAGATTCTCCTCCGACTGCGACATGGTATGGGTCGACGACGTCCTTACCGTAGACAACAGCGGGGAGGTTAAACGCTACTCACGCCACGACCGAGAGCTGGTGCTGGAAAAAGGCACCCACAAGGTCAAGGCCCTTTTCATCTATAACGTAATTGGTGGTTGGAACAATCTCCGCGGCAAGACGGACGTAAACATCATGCCCGCCGGCGGAGATTGGAAAAAAATCAAGGTAAAGCCTTGAGCAAAAGCAGAAAGCACAAAAAAATATGGAGGCCGTGACGGTCTCCATATTTTGTTTTATGCCTGTACGGCCTAGTGCTCCACTGCGCAGCGGATGGAACCGGTTGCGTACTTGAAGTAGCTGTGGTAGTAGTACTTGCCGGAGTCGCGGCTCAGGTCGAAGAAGCCTGCGGAGCCACGAACTTCCGCCTCGTCGCCAAGGCCGAGATTTGCAGACCAGACAAGGCCGCGGATGCCTTCTTTGGTCAGGCTATGGCTACCGGACAGATAGCCGCAAGCGGGGAAGGAGATGCCGGTCTCGTTGTACTTGAACCAGTGGCGGCTGTCGTCGAAGGTCCAGTCGTCATCGGCCCTCTTGATCCAGAGCTTGTACTCGGTGTCGTATGCAGGAACCTTGTATCCCGGAGGGCACGGGTCGTAGATGGTCTTCTCTCCATTGTTGTCCCAGAAAATGGCCTGAGCCTCAAGGGTTTCGTCCCAGTAGTTGTTCTCCTTGCCGGTGGCGATTTCGGTAGGATTGGCGATGGACTCGGCAAGAGTGAGTTTGTCTCTTGTAACATCTGCCATTCCCTCTCCGGCTACTCCGTAAGGGCCGGTCATAGGATCCTTACGGCCCCACTCGTAGAACAGACCGTATGCGGCATAGGTTGCCACGTCTCCGGTGGTCTCGGGCTGCACGATAAGGGCGCCGAGGTTACGGTCGAGCAGGTTGGTCTTCCAGAAGATGTGGTCGGGCTCGTCTACTTCCTCCACGGGAGTCTCGGGTATCCAGAGATGCCAGCTCCAGAGGATGTTGCCGTCTCCGTCCCTGGCTGCGATGAGGGCGTTGCCAGGATGGAACGGCTCGGCGACAGCTACCTCAACATAACCGTCTGCCAGTGCTGCGGAAGCAATGATGCTGCCCACTGCAACTTCTCCATCGGGCACGTTATCGGTCTCCCAGAGAACCTCTACGCTGGCGGCTGCGACTGCCTCGCTGCTGTTACCCTTGACGGCTTTGAACTTGTAGTTGCCGATGTCGGGGATGATG
>JAFZXV010000048.1 GCA_017616595.1 Bacteroidales bacterium | reverse complement strand
CCTATTGTGGGGCTGCATATACTCGGGCATGCCTCAGACACCCTTGTAGAGCCGTTTGTGGTTGCCGGGGCGGACACCCTGCGCTGCGTGGCGGATACTCTGCTGGCCGGATACTATGTGCGCTTGGGCGAGCCGGTGGATTCCGTGCGGGTGGGGTTCAATCTGCGTGAGGGTCAGCACTTTATGGTTACGGGACTGCTGCCGGAGAGTTCTTTTAACGGCGGCGTACGGGTAGTCTCTACCGGAGTCAACGGAGCCCGCACCACCACGTGGACAGACCGATGCCCGGAGTTCGACCGCGAGCTGGCGTTGGTCAAGCCGGACATAGTACTGCTCGGCCTGGGAATAAACGACTCCACCTGCCCCGCCAAAGACTTTAAACCGGAGAAGTTCAAGAACAACTACAGGAAGCTTCTGAGCCGCATCCTGGAGCAATCGCCCGATTGCGCGCTGGTATTCATAACCAACAATGACTCATGGCGTTACGTGCGCCGCCGCATGGTGCATAACGACAATGGCGCCGCCGTACGGCAGGCTATGATGGAACTTGCTCAGGAATACGACGGCGCAGTTTGGGACCTATTTACCATAATGGGAGGCAACGGCAGCGCCACCGCCTGGAGAGACGCAGGGCTTATGAAGAACGACCGCCTGCACTTCACCCGCGAGGGCTATGAACTGCTGGGAGATATGCTGTACCGTGCCATAACAGAAGAAGAGTGATGCTGGAGCATATTTTCTCATACGATCCGTCCTCTCCCCTGGTGTTCACCCAGTTCTACTTCTGGGCCTTCTTTGGCGTGGTGTACGCCATATTTGCGCTGGTAAAGAGCAAGCGCCTGATGCGCAACGCTTTCCTTTTCTTCGCCAGCCTGTTCTTTTACTACAAGACCAGCGGCCTCTCCATACTCATCCTGCTGTTCGTCATCTGCTCCGATTTCTTTATAGCAAAGCGGATGGCAAAGGCACGGGAGGGCTCGGCGCTACGGCGGTTCTGGCTGATACTCAGCATAGTTATAGACCTCGGCCTGCTGTGCTACTTCAAGTACGCCTACTTCTTTACGGACGTACTGAATTCGCTTACCGGGCTCGATTTCAAGGTGGTTGACGTCTTTGCCCAGCTGGGCAATATGATTACCGGAGGCGAGCGCTTTGACGTAGACAAGATAGTGCTGCCGGTGGGCATATCGTTCTTCATCTTCCAGATAATCAGTTACAGCGTGGATGTGTACCGCAAGGACGTGCAGCCGGTACGCAACATACTGGACTTCGGCTTCTACGTGAGCTTCTTCCCGCAGCTCGTGGCGGGGCCCATCGTACGCGCGTCGGAGTTCATTCCGCAGCTGTACAAGAAGTTCTTCCTGAGCCGCAGGCAGTTTGGAATAGCCGTCTTTTGGATTATCAACGGTCTTGCCAAGAAGCTGATACTCAGCGACTACATTGCCGTCAACTTCATAGACCGCGTGTTCGACAATCCCCTGCTGTTCACCGGGTTCGAGAACTTTGCCGCGCTGTTTGCCTATTCCCTTCAGGTGTACGCCGACTTCTCCGGCTACACAGACATCGCCATAGGCGTTGCAATGTTGATGGGCTTCTACCTGCCCACCAACTTCAACTCGCCGTACAAGGCCCCCAACGCGCAGGACTTCTGGCGGCGCTGGCACATGTCTCTCAGCCGCTGGCTCAAGGCCTACGTGTATATCCCCCTCGGAGGCAACCGCAGGGCTTCTTTCGGCACCTATTTCTGGATTGTGCTGTTTGCGCTTATTGCGCTGATCCTCTCCGGCAGCTGGATAGTGTCCGTCATCCTTGTGGTCACCGGCCTTTCTATGATCGCCCTCGCCTACTGGCGCGAGGGCAGCCGCAAAAAGCTGTTCTCCAACATCAACCGCTTCATAACCATGCTCTTCGGAGGCATGTGGCACGGGGCAAGCTGGAACTTTATAATCTGGGGCGGACTCAACGGCATCGGCATGATAATCTATATCCTCTGGAAGGATATGGAATGGGGGCTGAGGCTGGCTCTCACGGGCATCTGCGCAATAGGGCTCGGAGCGGTCTGCCACTTTAGCCCGGCTCCGGTCTGGAGGATCCTGAGCGTGTGGTTGGCAATAATCTGCGCCGGCACGCTTGTGCGGTTCCTCTATCACCTGGTGCGGCCGGATGCCATGGGAGCGCCCTCAGGAGGAATGGACACCGTGCGCCGGAAGCTCCGCGGGCGCGACGCCTGGACGGCCTGGCTCGGCACAATATGGGCTATAGCTCAGACATTTACATTCATCACCTTTACGCGACTGTTCTTCCGCAGCGGCTCCAACCTCGACCCTGCAACCGCCAACCGCGTAGCATGGGAAACCGCGCGCAACATGGTGGCGCAGATAGGCTCGCCCTGGGACGTTTCCGTTATTCCGGATGTAATTGCCGGCTATTGGAAAGTCTTCGCGCTGGTGCTAGCCGGCATGGTCATTCACCTCGTTCCCGCCCGCTGGAAGCGCCGCTACCGCCTGTGCTTTGCCTCTCTGCCGCTGCCGGTCATGGCCGTTGTGGTTGCGGTGATAGTATTTGTGCTGTATCAATTCGTAACCGCTGATACCCAGCCGTTTATTTATTTCCAGTTCTAAGAGCCTGGCCGGGGACTCTCTCCCGGACCGACGGCAGATGGCGCGCAAATCTAACAGCGTGAGATTCAGCAACATAGCCAAACGTCTGACATTCAACCACTTAGGTTTGCACCTCTGGGAGTTTTTCCCAGAGGTCGCAAGCTAAGGTGCTGATTCAGAAGCGATAATCGATGCCGGCAAGGAGCGAGCGGCCGGGCATGGGGTAACCCTGGACGATCTGATATGGCTGGTCGAAGATGTTGTTGCAACTGAGGGTGAGGGTGAGCTCCGGCCGCTGCGTGCGCTTGCCAACGGTGGAGAGCTCAAAGCTGCGGGTGAGGGACAGGTTGCTGATGCTCCAGGGGGCGATGCGATAATCGGAGATG
>JAFZXV010000047.1 GCA_017616595.1 Bacteroidales bacterium | reverse complement strand
TCTGATACGGTATATATGTAAAGCGAGTCGCTGATGCGGTCTCCTGTATGGAACGGCAATCTGACATGAGCGATGTTGCTCTCCAGCAGCTTGACTTCCGGCGCACACTCGGGATAAGATGCCGTATCCGAGACGGGCGCCGCAAGGAAAGAATGCTTGCCGCCGGCTACTTTTGCCGCCGCAGTCACGACGTCGTGAGCCTCTTCCATAGAAGAAATCTTAGAGGCTTCTGCAAAGACTTCTTTCATCTTGGCGCGCCATTCAGGAGAATCGGCATACAGACCCTGGGAATTCAGGAGGAAGGCGCAGTAGCGAACATAGCCCGCGGGCGTCTTCTGGTTGAAGAAAGGAATCTGGCAGGCTGTAACACAAAGCGCCAGCAACAGCGTCAGTAATCGAACGGATTTCTTTTTCATAAGGTTTAAAAAAGTCAGTGACCCGCATCAGCGCTTGCGCCCGGTGGAGAATTTTTTCTGGATATTGGCGCCCTTACCGGAGAGCCAGGCCTTGAGCAGTGGGCCTTCTTCTACTGTAATTTCGTCTGAAAGGCCGAGGACGAAGCGCCCGATGCCCTCCAAAGAGTTAACGTCTCCTTCCCAGAACCAGCTGCGTTTCTGCTGGTAAACCTCGGCGCCCGTGACGGGGAACTCCTCGGTCAGGAGGTTCTTTGCCATAAGGGACAGCTTGAGCCTGACGTGCTCCACGGGGCTGCCGCTCATACGGAAGGAGTCTATTATCTTTTCTTCGTGGCAGTCTTCGGACTTCCAGCCCTCGCTGAGAATCTTTACGGTATCTATCCTGGAAATCTTGAAGACCTTGTTTATGCCTGCGGCGGTGTCGTATGCGATTATGTCCACAAAGCCCCTTGTGAATTTGTAAGGCTCTACCACATAGTCTTTTGCTTTCCCGGAATGGGCAGAAGAGTAGTCCTTCAGGGCCACCTGGCGCTTTGCCTTTACCGCATTCGCCAGCGTCTCCACAATCTCCGACTTTCCCTTGTTGTCTATGTAGTCGCTGATGGAGGTGGAGTCGTAAACGGCGGCCAGCTTCTGCCTCAGGCCGGCCTTGAGCGCGTTTGTGGCATCCAGGTTCTCAATCAGATGGCTCACGACGATAGCCTCTTCCTCGGAAAAGTACACCAGCTGCGATATGTCTGTGTATTCCTTGTTGTAGGTGGTCATCCTGTAGCGCCCGCCGCCGATGTGCTGCACCACGAAGCCCGCGCTCTTGAAGGTGTCGAAATAGCGGAATATCGAGCGTCGGGAGAGCTCGAGCGTCTCTGCAAGCTCGTCGATGCTGTAATACCTGTTCCCGGAAAGGAGCTGCATCAGCCGCAGCATCCTCTCAATCTTCGGCTGGTCCATAAACGATGATCCTAGATTTCCTTGCGCCACCTGGCGAGGGGGATGCCGAGCTGGCTGCGGTATTTGGCAATGGTGCGTCGGGCAACCTTATAGCCGCGCTTGCCCATCTCCACAACGAGCTGCTCGTCGGTGAGGGGCTTGTGCTTGTTTTCTCCGTCCACGCATTCCTGGAGGGCCTTCTTGAGCTCGCGTGTGGACACCTCCTCGCCCTCGGAGTTCTCCATTCCCTCGGAGAAGAAATATTTGAGGGGGAAGATTCCGAAGTGGGTCTCTATGAACTTGCTGCTGACTACGCGGCTTATGGTGGAAATGTCGAAGCCCGTCTTTTCCGCGATGTCTTTGAGCACCATGGGGCGGAGGTTGCTCTCGTCTCCGTCTATAAAGTAGTCGTGCTGATAGTCGAGGATGGCGCGCATGGTCTTGCTAAGCGTGTTCTGGCGCTGTTTGAGGGCCTCTACGAACCATTTTGCGGAATCCAGCTTCTGCTTTACAAAGGTTGCGGCCTCCTTCTGGGCGCGCTCGGATGAGCCTTTTGCCTCCAGCAGCAGGTCTGCGTATTTCTTGTTGACGCGGATTTCCGGAACGTTGAAGCGAGGCATCGTGAAATCCAGTATGCCGTCGTGCTCCTCGAGGATGAAGTCGGGCACAATCTGGCGCGACTGGTCGTCGTATGAATCGTCCACCTGACCGCCGGGGGAGGGATTTAGCTTAACAATCTTGCCGAATGCGGCCTTGAGTTCCTCTTCCGTGATGCCCAGTCTGGACTGGATCTTCTGGAAGTGCTTGTTGGAGAAATCCTGGAAGCACTCGTCCACTATGCGGATGGCGTTTTCCACCTCCGGAGTGCGGCGCAGTGCTTTGAGCTGGATGAGGAGGCATTCCTGAAGGTCACGTGCACCTACGCCAACGGGCTCGAAATCCTGGATTACGGCCAGCATCCGCTCCACCTCCTCTTCGTCGGTGGTTATGCCGGCGCGGAAGGCCAGGTCGTCTATGAGGTTGTCTATGTCTCTGCGGAGGTAGCCGTCATCGTCCAGGCTGCCAATTATGAAAGACGCCACCTCGTGCTCGTGAGGGGTGAGGTTGCGGTAGCCCAACTGCCTCTGGAGGCTCTGGGTGAAGCCTTCCTTGACGGAGAAGGTATTGTATTCCGGACGGGGATCCTTGCCCCAGTTGTTCACTTTGAGGCGGTATGCGGGGATGTCTCCGTCTTCTTTGAGGGAGTCTATGGAAACCTCGCGGCGCTCCTCCTCGCTCTCCGGGTCCGGCTCGTCGTCAAGCACCGGGTTGCTCTCGAGCTCTGCGCGCACCTTCTGCTCCAGGTCCTGTATCGGGAGCTCTATGAGCTTGATGGTCTGGATCTGGAGAGGAGAGAGCTTCTGCTGCTGCTTGAGTTCGAGTCCGGTCTTGAGCATAGTTTAGTTTCTGACGATGAAAGCGGTAGGGAACTCCTGCTGTATGCCCTTGAGCGCTGCGGTGGCGTCTGCCTTTGAGGCGTAGTTGCCAACCGTAACCTTGAAGAACGGATTGGTGTATGTGCGCGATACGGGCACGCCGGGGTGCAGGTTGCGGAAGCGGGCCGCTGCGGCCTCCGACTCGCTGCGGGCGCTCTGTCCGCTGTCGAAGAAGATTCGGATGCTGTAGGTCTGGTCTGCCAGGCCGGAAGCGGCGCGGCGCTCGTTACGCTCGATATGGGCAGCCATCGCGGCGCTGACCTCGGGGCTCTGATGCACTGTTACGTACTGGGAGAGGCTCTCGAACACGTCGTACGCAGGCTCGGCGGGAGTGCCCTCCTGCTGTGTCTGTGCCAGGGCTGCGGTGCATAGCGCCAGTGCCGCAATTATCAGTATGAGTCTTTTCATAACTTGTCAAGCAAATCCTTGAGGGGTATGTCTGTATATTCGAAATCCTTGCCAAGGCCGCTCTTGAGCACGCCGCGGAAGCGCACGTCGGCGGTCATAGGCTCCAGGAAGTTGGGCTGATTGAGGAGCAACAGCAGCTGCAGGGGGTTGAAATTGCCGTCTATCGCCCCATGTATGAGTATGCTGTAGACTTTTTCCGTGCGGGGTTCGAGCGTGACGTCGTCTGCGGTGAGATGCAGGCATGGGGAACCGTCCATCTTGAGGGTGGCGTCCATTCCGGTAAGCGTCACCTGCACGGTGGGATTGTCTACGCCGACTTCTATGGTGGCGTCTATGGAAGACAGGCCGCGGGGCGACAGCTCGACGAGGTCGCACGAGGTCAGTCTGATGTCCTGGAAGGACTTGCAGCACGAGCTCAGCAGCACGGCGGCAAGCAGCGTCAGGAGTATTCCGGCAAGCTTCTTCATCATTCAGGGACTTTCTGCGCAAATATAGCCAAATAATCTCAAATCTTAACCTTCCCGGCTATCGAGGCGGGGCTGCCGTTCCACTCCCAGCTGATCTTCAGCACCGTGGAATCGCGCTCCGGCATAAGGCCGCTGAGGGGGAACGAAGAGTAAAACACGTATTCGTAAACAGTGCAACCGTCCTCGTAACCCTCTGGATAATTGTGCTTTACGATGAACTTGAGTGTGTCTTCCGAAGACTGGGCCTTGTCGTATGCCAGGTTGATCAGGTGCTTTCCGCTGCCGTCGGTCTTGACGTTTATGACGTTGGACATGTTGAGGCAGCCGCCGGAGAACCACACGTCGGACACAAAGATGGATTCTGTGCCGAGCGAGTCGGGCATCTGCCCTTCTACCACCACCGGCTGCTTGAAGATGGGCACGGAGAAGGACTGCAGCCTTGCCTGGCAGGTGGAATCGCCCAGGTCTTTGAGCACGTCGAGCAGTGCTACCACGCGCTTTGCACCGCTCCAGTCGGGCAATTCGTTGAATACATAGGTTATGCCGTCGTCACCTTTGAGGGATCCGTCGACATTGGGGTTACCCATCAGAAAGGCGCGGTACAGAAACGGGTCCGTGCTGTTGCAGGCCGATGCAAGGGCGAGCGCAAGCAATATGGGTGCTATTCTTTTCATATCGATCTTTTCTTTGTGGGCCGGCAGATTATCTGGATGTCGATGTCGTCGATGTGGTATCCTCTGAACCGGTGGCCCTTGAGTCCGGCGTCCACCTCTTCCAGAAGGTCGTCAGCCTCTATGTCTACGAACTCGTTCCTTACCGAGTCGTACAGGTGAAGGTGGCGCCAGGCGTTTATGTCGAACATAATCTTGCCGTTGCAGCTGTATCGGCGTGCGTAGATGCCTTTGTCTGCAAGTCCGGCAAGTATCTTATAAACCGTAGAGCGGGCGATGCGGCAGGTGGCGTCTGCATTGACGGCCTCGTACACTGCGTCTGCGTCGGCATGTATCATTCCCAGCATGGCCTTGTGCACGGCAAGCCGTTGCGGCGTAACCTTGAGCCCGTATGTGGCAAGCATGCGCGAGAAGGCCTGCATATCGGCCGGATGGCGTCTGGACCCCCGTCTCATTGTGCGCGCAGAAGGGCCTTTGCGTTTGCAACGGCCTCGTTTGTAATGACTTCTCCGCTGAGCAGACGGGCTATTTCCTGAACGCGGGCGTCTCCCTCCAGGAGGGTTATGCCGGAGGTGCTGCGGCCGCTGGCAGGGTCGAAGGTCTTGCTTACAAGATAATGCGCGGAGCCTTTGGCGGCAACCTGCGGCAGATGGGTGATTGAGAACACCTGCATGGTGCGCCCCATGTCGCATATCATCTGCCCCATCTTGGCGGCCACGCTGCCGGAGACGCCGGTATCTATCTCGTCAAAGATCATAGTGGGCATGCCGGCAAAGCGGGCCATCAGGGCCTTGAGACTCAGCATAATGCGCGACAGTTCGCCTCCCGAGGCGCACTTGGCGAGCTCCGTGCGGGCGGTGCCGTCTGCACCGAACAGGAAGGCCACGGAATCTGCTCCGCCGGCCCCCGGTGCGGCATCCTGCAGCTGCACGGCAAAACTTGCGCGTTCGAGCTCCAGATACTTGAGGTGCGAGCACACTTCGGAGGCAAAGCCTTCTGCCGCTTTGGCGCGAACGCCGTGGAGCTGCCTGCAGATGGCGCTGTGCGAGCCCTCAAGGGCCTTTTGCTGCTTTTCCAAATCAGCAATGCGCTCCTCCAGGGTGGAGGAATCCTGAACCTCGGAGGCATATCGTTCGCGAACGGCTATAAGTTCTGCAACCGTGTTGCAGCCGTGCTTGGTAAATAGCCTGTAGAGCAAAGACAGCCGCTGCTCAACCTGCTCGAGCCTCTGGGGAGAGGCCTCTATGCGGCCTGCGGCGTCTTCTACCTCTGCAAATATATCGTCCAGCTCTATGCGGGCGGAGTCTATGCGCTCTGCCAGCGCTGCCATCCCGGGGAGGTAGCGGGATGCGTGCTCCAGGGACTTTCGGGCCTGCTGCAGCGATTCGCGCACGGATGCCCCCTCGCCGGCGTCAAAGCTGCCGAGGGCGGTGGCAAGGCGCTCGCGGATTTCCTCGGCGTTGCCGAGCGCAAGTTGCTCTTCTTCAAGCTCTTCGAGCTCTCCGTCGCGCAGCGCCGCGGCCTCGAGCTCCGCCAGCTGGGCCGCATTGTATCCGGCCTCGGCCTGGCTGCGCCCGAGCGCCTCCCGTGCCTGCGCAAGCTCTGCGCGGCATTGCTGCAGCTCGCCCCATACCTTGCGGCATTCCGAGCTGTCTGCGCCGGCGTAGCGGTCCAGCAGGCTCAGCTGGAACTGCTTGTCCGTAAGCAGCAGGCTCTGGTGCTGGGAGTGGATGTCGAACAGCCTTGACCCCAGCTCCGCCAGCTCCTGGAGCTGTACGGGGCAATCGTCTATGAAACTGCGGGAACGGCCGGAGGAATAGATTACGCGGCGGATTATGCGCTCGCCCTCAGGAGTGTCAAAGATGCCTTCCACCACGCAGTTGTCGCCACCCTGGCCGATCTGGGACGGGTCTGCCTTGTCTCCCGCCAGGAGCCCGAGAGCCCCCAGAAGGATAGACTTTCCCGCGCCGGTCTGGCCGGTGATGATGACAAGACCCTCCGGGAAAGTGACGTCCAGAGAGTCTATCAGTACGTAATTGCGTATATGGAGGCTGCGGAGCACGGCCTACTCGCTCTTGCCGTCGGAGGCCGCAAAGCGGTAGCTGAGTTCTCCTTCTTCGAACTCGGTGGTTGCCACGAGGCCGGGTTTGGGCTGACGCTCGAAGTACTTGGAGATCTCTATCTGCTCCTTGTTCTCGAAGGTCTCTTCCATCGTGTCGCGCTCTCCGCGGAACTCCTCAAGCCTCTTGGCGAGTTCCTTCTTCTCTGCAAGGGCTATCTGGTTTGCCCTCTGGGCGATGATGACGGTGGTCTCGTAGATGTTTCCGGTAGGGGCTGCAAGGTCTTTGATGTCCCTTGTAACGGTGTTGTTGGGTACTTTCTTTTCCATATGTCGTCTAATATTTTTCCTTTGCTTTCTTGTATATACGGTCCAGCTCGGGCCTCTTGGGGGAGTCTGGATATTCTCCCACGAAATTCAGATAATCGTCGTAAAACACGAGGAAGCGCTCCTTCTGCTTGGCCTTTACGCTCAGCTGGGCGTAGTTGTACGAGGCCATCGCGGTGTAGAAGAGTATGTCTTCCCGGTAGCGGTTCTCGGCATCGTCCTTAAGCACGTTGCGGAGGGCCACGCGGGCGGCCTTGTAGTCTTCCATCTTATAGTAAAGGTAGGCGTTCTCGTAGGCTTTGCGGTCCAGCCTCTCTTCGAGGTCGTCCATCATGCGGTCGCAGACCGAGCGGTACTCGGTGTCGGGGTGATTCATCAGGTATTCGCTGATGGCGGTGATGCACTTGTATGTGGGCGTCTGGTCCAGCTCGTAGCGCAGGGTGCCGCGGAACAGGCAGTCGAGCCTAAGGAACTCGGCGTTCTCTGCAAAAGGACTGCCGGGGAAGTTCTTGATGAAGTTGTCGAAGTTGGTCTCGGCCGTATAGTAGTCCTTTGCCCTGTAGTTGCTCAGGCCCCAGTAGTACTGGACCGTGTCGTCCCTTTCCGTGCCGTTGGTAAGGTACACCAGAGACTCGAACAGCTGGGCCGATTTTGCATACTTGCCCTGGTTGAAGTAGTCGAAGGCCGCATCGTACTTGGCCCCGGCGTCCGTGCTCTCCAGCAGGGTCTCGTAAGAGCTCTTGCAGGAGAAAGCGGCTGCGGCCAGGAGGATTGCGGCTATGATTCTGAGTTGCTTCATTGCTTGAGGAATTTTTCTGCGTCCAGGGCGGCGCGGCAGCCCGATGCGGCGGCGGTTATGGCCTGGCGGTAGCGCGGGTCCTGTACGTCTCCGGCGGCAAACACGCCCTCCACGTTGGTGGCGGAGGTGCGGCCGTCAGTTACTATGTAACCCTCGGCGTCGGTCTTGACCCAGGGGGCGAAGAGAGCCGACTGCGGGTTATGCCCGATGGCGAGGAAGAAGCCGTCTATGGCGATGTCGAACACTGTGCCGTCCTTGCGCTCCAGACGCGCTCCGGTAACGCCGTTGGCGTCTCCAAGCACCTCACGGGTGTTGCAGTTCCACAGTACTTCGATGTTGGGGGTGGACTTGACTTTCTCCTGCATTGCCACCGAGGCGCGGAACACGTCGCGACGCACTATCATGTAGACCTTGCGGCAAAGGCCGGCAAGGTAGGTGGCCTCTTCGCATGCGGTATCTCCGCCGCCCACCACGGCAACGTCTTTCTTGCGGTAGAAGAAGCCGTCGCAGGTGGCGCAGGCAGATACTCCCATGCCGCGGAACTTGAGCTCGGAAGGGAGCCCGAGATAGCGTGCGGTGGCGCCGGTTGCGATAATCAGGGTCTCGGCCTCGATCTCAGTACCGTCGTCTATGCCTATGTGGAAGGGGCGGGACCCCAGGTCTGCCTTTACGGCAACGCCGCGGCGCACGTCGGCACCAAGGCGCACGGCCTGCTCGCGCATGTCGTTCATAAGCGCGGTGGCCTCGACTCCTCCGGCAAAGCCGGGATAGTTCTCGACCACAGTAGTTGTGGTGAGCTGCCCGCCGGGCTCGAGACCCTCGTAGAGCACGGGGGCGATGGCGGCGCGGGAAGCGTAGATTGCCGCCGTATATCCGGCGGGGCCGCCGCCGATTATGAGGCATTGTACTTTTTCCATCAGCGTACTACGGAAATGGTGTTGTTGGTGTTGTAGCGCAGGCGGCGCACGGCGGTGTTCACCTTGCCGGTGCCGTCAAAGCGGAAGTCGGTCTGCAGGCCGCCTCCGGGGGTCGTGCTGAGCTCGTAAGCCCAGGCGTCAGGGTCGCGTCCGAGGGTGGAACCGAAGTAGTACATCAGGTCGTAGCCCTGGAACACCCACTGGCCGGGATCCCCTTTGAACAGGGTGCGGTATGCGTTGCCGAAGCGCTTGACCTCGTTGTCCTGCGGGTTGGCGTAATAGTTGGCCGTGATGCGTGCGGCAGCTGCGTGGATGCTCTCCGTCTCAAGGTCGGAGATGGAGCGTATCCTGGATGTGCTGTAAACCGCATTGTGCCCGCCGCGCAGGTTCATCAGGGCGATTTCCCTTACGCAGGATGCGCAGAAGGCGTCGTTGTCCGACACCAGCACAAAGCGGCAGGTACCGCTGACGGTGCCCTCATAAGCGCTTGGCGTTGAATTGATTTCGTACTTTATGCCGGCCTCGCCCAGCT
>JAFZXV010000046.1 GCA_017616595.1 Bacteroidales bacterium | reverse complement strand
TGCCTTCCCTCTCGCTCAGCGGCGGACTCGGAACCAATTACTATACCAATTCAAAGATGCCGTCGGCCTCCTTTGGAGAGCAGATCAAGAACAATTTCAGCCAGTACATAGGGCTGTCGCTCCAGGTGCCCATCTTCCAGCGTTTCTCCACCCGCAACCAGGTGCGCAGCGCAGAAATCAACTATCGCGGTCAGCAGATCCAGCTGGAAAGCACCAAGAAGGCACTCTATAAAGAGATTCAGCAGGCATATTACAGCGCCGTCAACTCCCAGGCGCGCTACAACGGCAGCCGGGAGAGCGCAGAGAGCGCCCTCGAGCACTATCAGCTTACAGAAGAGAAGTATCTGGTGGGTAAAGCCGGCATTACCGACTACAACGATGCACGTAACAACTGGCTTAAAGCCGAATCCGAGCACATCCAGGCTCGTTTCCAGTGCCTCTACCAGACGCGCCTGCTCGACTTCTACCGCAGCGGAGAGATAGTTTTCTAAGTCTCACCGCGCCCGGTGGTCCATCGGAAGGACCACCGGGCGCAGATTCAGAGGAGACTTCTATTCTAAAACTCTACAGGTCTACGAACCTGTACCACTGATCAAGGGCGACCCTCTCAAAGGTGTCGCCCTGCTGGTGCAGGGCAAAGCATGTGACGCTTTCCGGGGAGTTCTTGGCCAGGAACACGGTAACGGCACCTTCTGCATCCAGGGCGATGGTTACCACGTCGGGGATGCCATAATGGCCATCGTCGTCTACGTTCCAGACGCTGTAGTCTTCGTATTCAGACTCGATGTCCGTGGTCAGGGTGCAGGTTGCAATGACTTCTTTGCCGTCTTGCCATACGAAGGCAACCATGGCCTGATGGTTAACGTGCTCGAATTCAACGATATCCAGCTCGCCCTTGCCCTCTCTGAGCCAGGCGGCCTTGCGGCTGTACATCACCGGGCGCCCTACGCGGCGGGACATTGCCGTCTCTATGGATTTGGGAGCGGAGACTTCTTTCTCTGGATGTTTCCAGCGGCCGAAGGCCGGGAAAGTATGATGCGCCACGAACCACGGATCTGCCACCAAGGCCTCTATTTCCATAGCGTTGTATCCACGGAACATCCTGGCAATATCTTCCGCAGAAGACTGGAGCGTATAGAAAACGCCCATCGTACTGTCGAAGTCCTGGTCTACGCGCCCTTCCCGCTTTCCGGCAACTCCTACGGTACTGCCGCTCCTCTGCGCCGGAGCCAGATTCTGCTTGAAGATGACCCATTGGTTCACACCTTCAGGGCCTTTGAATCCGGCGCCGCCGGGGATGACAAAGCGCGTCCGGCTCTTATCCGGATATGCAAAGTACGGCTTGGGAGAGGATTTCCAATCATACTGGATACCAGTATAGAAAAGAGAACCCGGGGCAAGCTGCTGGGAATCGTCATACAAATTCACCTGGGTGATGCCCTTGGAGAACCTGAATGCGTCTGCATCGACTCCCGTAACGCGGAAATACCTTCCGAACGGGCCCTTGACGCTCTGAGGCAGCTGCATGGCATCCGAGTACCGGCCACCGCAGGCAAGAGTGCAGGTGCTGCCGTTGTCTGCTATACGGTACATCCATCCGTCGGGAGTAACGAAGCAACGGTCGTCGCGCTTGTAAATCCCGTTGGGGCTGAGGTCTGTCTTGTATGGAGGATTCTCGGAAAGGAGGCTCTCCGTTACCAGGATGAAGCCCATCATGGGCACGTCCTCATCGTTTACGGGGTCCAGGTCAAGGGAGATGGAATAATCGATATCCTCGGACGGATAGCGCCACACAAAGGAACCGTCGCTCAGGGCAACCGGGCCGGCGGAACTGCTGTACACAATCTGGTCTCCGGCGGGATTGGATACGACGAGCAGGAAGTCGGTGGTGTTGAAATCGACCGGCACCAGGTAAAGGTCTCCGGTTACAGTGCCGGGGACGTCCATCCGGTAGTGGCCTCCCCAGTCCTGGGCGGACGCCGCTGCAGCGCAGGCAAGAAGCGCCACGCATGCGCAAAGAAGACGTTTCATAACAGTTAACCTATTTGTGCACCGTTGGTTACGACCTCGGCAGGAGTGACGTAACGCATCGTGCCGTCGGCCTGCTTAGCCATCAGTATCATACCGTGACTTTCTATGCCGCGGATGGTGCGGGGCTTGAGGTTGGCAAGTATGCAGATCTGCTTGCCGAGTATGTCTTCCGGCTTGTAGAACTCTGCGATGCCGGATACTATGGTGCGACGGTCCAGGCCGGTGTCGATGGTGAGCTTGAGGAGTTTATCCGTCTTGGGTACGCGCTCGGCCTCGAGCACGGTGGCGGTGCGGATGTCCATCTTCTCAAAGTCCTCGAAGGTGCATTCTTCCTTCTGGGGCGCAACGCGCTTTGCCTCTTCCGCCTTGCGGGCGGCCTCTATGCGCGCACGGGCCTCGTCCAGCTTGCGGAGCTGCACGTCTATGGCGTCGTCTTCTATTTTGGCAAAGAGAAGTTCGGGCTCGCCGATTTCGAATCCGGCGGGCAGGATCTGCGGGCGGCCGAGGATTTCCCAGTCGAGTCGGAGCTCGCCGGCGGCAGCGGCAGGCACGGGGCCGCTGACCGTATGCAGCGCGCGGCCCTCGCCGGGCTTGTAGGTATTGACGGTCTCTGCCTCGCCGACCCTGTGGTCCGAACCGGCAAACAGGGTGACTCCCAGCATCTTGCGGAGTCTCTCTGCCGCAAACGGAGTGAAGGGCTCGAAGGCGATGGCGAGGCTCGCGCATACCTGCAGCGAGAGGTTGAGGATGGTACCGGTACGCTCGAGGTCCGTCTTGGCGACCTTCCAGGGCTCGGTGTCCGATATGTACTTGTTGCCGGCGCGGGCAATGCCCATAGCGTCCCGCAGTGCCTCGCGGAAGCGGAAGGCCTCTATGTTCTTCTCTATGGACTCCTTGAGCGCAGGGATCTCCGAAAGGAGCTCCTTGTCTACGTCCTGCAGCTGGCCGCAAGGGGGAACCTTGCCGCCGAAGTACTTATGCGTGAGCACCATGGCACGGTTGACGAAGTTGCCGAAGATGGCCACCAGCTCGCTGTTGTTGCGGCTCTGGAAGTCTTTCCAGCTGAAGTCGTTGTCGGCAGTCTGAGGGGCGTTTGCGGTGAGCGTATAGCGCATCACATCCTCCTTGCCGGGGAAATCTTCCAGATATTCGTGCGCCCATACTGCCCAGCCGCGGGATGTGGATATCTTGTCCCCTTCCAGGTTGAGGAATTCGTTGGCGGGCACGTTGTCTGGCAGCACGTAGCCACCGTAAGCCTTGAGCATTGCGGGGAACACTATGCAGTGGAAGACTATGTTGTCTTTGCCTATGAAGTGCACCAGGCGCGTGTCTTCGCTCTTCCACCACTGCTCCCAGCTCTGCGGCAGGAGCTCGCGTGTGTTGGAGATATAGCCGATGGGGGCGTCGAACCAGACGTAGAGCACCTTCCCTTCTGCTCCCTCGACAGGCACGGGCACGCCCCAGTCGAGATCGCGGGTTACGGCACGAGGCTGCAAGCCTCCGTCCAGCCAGCTCTTAACCTGTCCGTAAACATTCGTACGCCATTCCTTATGGCCCTCCAATATCCACTCTCTCAACCAAGGTTCGTAGTCTTGGAGAGGCAGGTACCAGTGGGTGGTCTTTTTCTTTATCGGAGCGGCGCCGCTCAGTTTCGACCGCGGGTTGATGAGTTCCTCGGGGCTGAGCGTACTGCCGCACTTCTCGCACTGGTCGCCGTAAGCTCCCTCGTTGCCGCAGCGGGGGCAGGTACCTACGATGTAGCGGTCGGCCAGGAAGGTCTTTGCCTCAGGGTCGTAGTACTGCTCGCTCTCCCGGGTGATGAATTTACCCTCGTCGTAAAGTTTGCGGAAGAACTCCGACGCTCCTTCCGCATGCACGGCGGAGGATGTGCGGCCGTAAATGTCGAAATTGATTCCCAGGCCCGTAAAGGAATCTTTGATAATCTTATGATATCGGTCCACTATGTCCTGTGGCGTACAATTCTGCTGGCGGGCTTTGATCGTAATAGGCACTCCGTGTTCGTCGGAACCGCAGATGTACAGCACGTCGCGGCCGCGCATACGCAAGTAGCGCACGTAAATATCCGCCGGCACATACACGCCTGCCAGATGTCCTATGTGCACGGGGCCGTTGGCATACGGCAGCGCACAGGTTACAAGTGTTCTTTTCTTTTCGCTCATATTCTTTCTGTTTTTTCTCTTCCTATTTTCTGCTTGATGCGGCGCTGGGCGGCCTGGAGCCGGAGCATTTCCTGCATTTTTGCCATTTGCTCCTCCGGGCCGGCGGCGGCAAGTTCCCTGCGGAGAGTGTCCAGACGATCCTGCACCCTCCGCTCCGCATAAACCATTATGGCCTTGGGGACTCCGGCCGTGAGGAAAGTGGATGTAGTGGTGAGGGAAGCCTCAAAGGCGCCAACGGTAATCTGATACTTCTCTGTAGAGAAAGATGCCGCAAGATCGGCCAGACGCCTGTCCTCGCCATTCAGCATAGTACGGAGTATCGCCTCCTGGGTAAGGCCCTCGTCGTAAAGACGCATGTAATTGTCGTACAGCATCTTGTACGGCGTATTCACGAACCGGCTGCCATCTGCGTCCATGGATTCGCGAATAAAATCGGCAACGCTTACCCTGTCCTCTTCGTTTTCGGCATAGAAAGGGGAATCGCTCTCGAATTCCATGATTTCCGTACCGTAGCGCAGGAGGAAGAACAGCAAATCCCTTTCTGACGGAGCCAGGGTCTTGTTTTCAAGCACTTCCACATCTTCCGTGGCAACGTTCTGCTCTTCCTGGACGGTTTCCCCACGTTCGATTTTCTTCTGCCGGTCTCCGGCTATGCGCTGGAACAGGATCGAAGGTTCTATTCCGAAACGCAACGCCACCGTATCCACGTACACCGAGCGCTTCACGGGATCCGGTATCTGTGCAACCGAGTCGGCAATATCGTTGATTAGATTAGCACGCTTGATAGGGTCACGGCCCGCATCGGCGAGCAGCAAGTCCGCTTTGAATTCTATGAAATCCCGCTCGCCGTTAACTATGTATTCCTGCATCTGCGCAAGCGTGTTCTTGCGGGCAAAAGAATCCGGATCTTCGCCGTCCGGCAGCAATACCACCTTTACGTTCAAACCTTCGGCGAGGAAGATGTCTATACCGCGAAGGGCGGCATGGATACCGGCAGAATCCCCGTCATACATTATGGTCACGTTCTCCGTAAACTTATGTATGAGCCGCACTTGCTCGAGAGTGAGGGAAGTGCCGCAGGAAGCTACCACATTGGTGATTCCAAGCTGGTGCATGGTCACCATGTCCAGATTCCCTTCTACCAGGATACATTTCCCGCTGCGGGCTATTTCGCTCTTGGCGAACCAGATTCCGAGGAGATTCCTGCTCTTGACATATATCTCGGTCTCCGGTGAGTTGACGTACTTCGCCGGATTGTCGGAATGAAGCGTACGTCCGCTGAACGCCAGCACGCGCCCGCTCACAGAATGTATGGGGAACATAACCCGTTCGCGGAACTTGTCGGCCACGCTGCCGTCTTCACGCTGTACCGCAAGCCCTGCAGCCAGGATATACTCCATCTTATACCCCGCAGCCACGGCGGCATCCGTGAAGGCGGTTTTTCCTGAAGGCGCCCATCCGAGCCCGAAGCGGGCAATGGTATCGTCTTCCAATCCCCTTTTGCGCAGATATTCATATCCTACGGCACGTCCTTCGGGGGTCTGAAGCTGGGAGGCATAAAATTTCTGGGCGAACTCGCTCACCAGTAGCAGGCTTTCGCGCCGCTGGCGCTTGGCGATTTCCTCGGCGGATTCTTCCTCTTCTACTATGTCTATCTTGTATTTTGCTGCCAGATACCGCAAGGCTTCAACATAGGAGCTATGTTCGTGCTCCATCACAAAGCCTACGGCGCTTCCGGACTTGCCGCAGCCGAAGCACTTGTATATCCCCTTGACGGGCGACACGTAAAAGGAAGGAGTCTTTTCGTTATGGAATGGGCAGCAGGCTACATAATTGGCCCCGCGGCGCTTGAGAGTCACGAAATCCCCAACCACATCTTCTATCTTAGCCGTGTCGAGGATAAGATTTACTGTCTCCTGCGGAATCA
>JAFZXV010000045.1 GCA_017616595.1 Bacteroidales bacterium | reverse complement strand
CAGGGCGAAGAACAGCAGCTTGAAGTTGACGCTGCCTCCGTAGAACAGCGCCACCACAAGGATCGCTATAAGGTCGTCTGCAATTGCCAGGGCGGTAAGGAACACCTTGAGCGACACCGGCACCTTGTCCGACAGCACAGACAGTATGCAAACCGCAAATGCTATATCCGTTGCCGTGGGGATGCCCCAGCCGCTCGCCGCAGCGGTGCCGTGATTGATGACGGTATAAATGACGGCAGGCGCAATTACGCCGCCGAATGCCGCGATGACCGGCAGCAGCGCCTTCTTCAGGCTCGACAGCTCTCCGTGCGCCACCTCGCGCCGTATCTCCAGGCCCACGGTAAAGAAGAAGACCACCATCAGTATGTCGTTGATGAACTTCTCTACCGTCAAGTCTCTGGGGAACAGCAGGTTGAAAGAGCCGTCCGGGCTGCTCAGGCGTGCCTGGAAATGGGTTTCCAGCACGGCGTGATAAAGGTGTTTTGTGAATGGAAGGTTGGCAAGGAGCATCGCGATCACGACGCATCCGAGCAGGAGCAAACCCTGGAACCATGGCTTGTGCGTGAGTCTGTCGCTGCGCTTGGAGAACTCAAGGACGTTCTTGTTCCAGGTGTATATGGGGATCAGTTTTGCCATTTAGGAACGTTTGAATTTCTGCGCCAGACGTTCCAGCTTGAAGCGTTCTTCAAGCTTCTCGAACTGGTGCTTGGTATCCAGAGAGAAAGACCCCTGCTGTATCCAGGCAAAGTAAGACGGGTCTTTTTCAAAAACCTCACGGGCGGTCTTGCCCTTGTGCTTGCCAAAGTTGACCACTGGCTCTCCTGCGTCGTTGTAGATCAGGTGGCCGGAAAAATCGACATAGCGCTTGCCCACGAACGACGACAGGTGTGCAACATCGTTTTTAAGCTGATCGGGATAACGGTCCAGCTGGGCTTTGAGCACTTTGTATGTGGCTACGGTATCCGCCTCCGCGGTGTGTGCGTTGTCGAAATCCTCTCCCCCGCAGTAGAAGCGGTAGGCGGCCTTCAGGTTCCGGGGCTCCATTGCGTGAAAGATGTTCTGGACGTCCACCATTCGGGGAGCGTGCAGGTCTACGTTGAGCTTTTTGCCGGTAAGGGCGACCCTTTCGAATTCCTCCGCTAGCATGGGAAGGTCGAACTTCTGCGAGTTGAAGCCGGCAAGGTCTGAATCTTCCAACCATGAGGCTATCTCGTCCGAGAGCTCGTAGAAGGTGGGGCAATCCACCAGCATGTCGTCAGTAACCCCGTTGACCTCGGAGGCGGCGGGCTCGATGGGGCGCTGGCATTGCTTCTCGTAGTCCCAGGGCTTGATTTTCCAGGTTTTGATGCGCTCCTCTCCGCCAGGGAACACCTTTACGAAGCTGAGCTCTATTATGGAATTGGTGGGAATATCCAGCCCCGTGCTCTCTATGTCAAAAAAGAGCAGAGGCCTCTGAAGGTTAAGGTCCATCTTTTTAGGAAATCATAATGGGCATCAGGATGCCGCAGATCTTTTCTGTCGAGGCTTCTTCCTCGGAAGGGATGATGAGGGCGGCCCTGCGGGCGTCCATGAACTTCATTACCAGGGTCTCGCAACTCATATTGCTGAGGATTTCCACCAGGAAGGAGGATTTGAAGCCGATTGCGAGCTCGTCTCCGGAGTAGTCGCACTCCAGCTTCTCGTATGCGGCAAGTGCAAAGCCGAGGTCCTGGGCGGTAATCTCAAGCTGACCGGGAGCGAGGTTGAACTTTACGTGGTTGGATGCCTTGTTGGCGCACACCGATACGCGGCGCACGGTGTTCAGCAACTGCACGCGGTCTATGCGGAGCACGTTGGAGTTGTTCTGCGGGATGACGTCGCGGTATTTGGGATACTTGCCCACGATGAGGCGGCAGACCATCATGGTGGAGCCGTAATTGAACACCACGTTGGCTCCGTCGAAGAGCACTTCCACCTCACCCTCTCCGCGGTCTACCAGCGAGCGGAGCACTGCGGCGGGCTTTTTATGGAGGATGAACGACGACTTCTGAACGGCCTGCACGTCATCCGTGGTGTAGCAGATGAGCTTGTGGGAGTCGGATGCCACAAGGGTGGTGGAGGCGGTGTCTATGTCGAAGTAAATGCCGTTCATGTTGGGACGCATCTCGTCGTCTGCGGTGGCGTAGATGGTGCCGCCGATGCCGTCTGCAAGCGTCTGGGCGGGGAATACCACCCTCTCTGCTCCCTCGCCTACGGTCTTGATTTCCGGATAGTCGTTGGCAGGGAAGAACGGAAGGGATGAATTACCGTTGTTCCAGATGCACTCGAAGGTGCTGTCTCCCTTGGTCTGTATCTTCAGGGGCTGGTCCGGCAGGGCCTTGAGCAGGTCTATGATCTGCCTGGCGGGAACTGCGATGCTGCCGCCGTCCTTCACCTCAACCGGCACCGAGGTGCGCAGGGTTAGCTCCTGGTCCGATGCGGTGATGGTAAGGGAACCCTCGCCGAGGACGAAGAGGAAGTTTTCGAGTATGGGGAGGGATGTCTTGGCGGGAATGGCCTTGGAGACATTCATTACACCCTTGAGAAGCTCTGCGCTTGATACTGTAAATTCCATATATCTTTTCTTATGTAGTTATCCTCGCAAAAATAATAAATATTCCGCACATTTGGCACACCTTTTGACTTTTTACTATGCCGGAAAAAACAAAACACACAAGATATGGCTAAAAATTTCTTCACAGTAGTGGCGTCGGTGCTCCTGAGCGGCCTGACAGCCTTCGGAATCGTCAAAGCGGCCACTCCAAGCCAGGACGGCCCCGTCGTTTATTCCCAGGAGGGGCAGAGCTCCCGCACTGTCAATTTGTCACAATCGGATTATCCCGACTTTACTTACGCCGCCGAGACTGCCGTCGAGGCGGTCGTGTATGTTAAGGTAACCGTCAAATACCGCCAGCAATACCAGATGATAGATCCTTTCTTCCGCTTCTTCTTCGGCGACGAGGGGCAGCCCCAGACCCGGGAGCAGGAAGTGCAGGGCAGCGGTTCCGGCGTCATCATCCGCCCGGACGGATACATCGTTACCAACAACCACGTGGTGCAGAACGCCACCAAGATCGAGATAACCCTCAACAACAACAAGACCTATCCCGCAACGGTCATCGGCACGGATCCCGCTACGGACGTCGCGCTCATCAAGATTGACGCAGAGGGCCTTCCCACCCTTGCATTCGGCGACTCCGACAAGCTCCGCCTCGGAGAATGGGTGCTCGCAATCGGCTCGCCCCTCGGCGAGGAACTCCGCTCCACCATCACCGCAGGTATCGTTAGCGCCAAGGGCCGCTCGATGCCCAACTACAACGGAGATTTCAAGATCGAATCCTTCATCCAGACAGACGCAGCGGTCAACCCCGGCAACTCCGGCGGCGCACTTGTGAACAAGGCCGGCGAGCTGGTGGGCATCAACACTGCAATCGTCTCTACCACAGGCTCTTATACCGGCTATTCATTTGCCGTTCCTTCCAATATCGTAAGCAAGATAGTGAGCGACCTGCTCGACTACGGCTCCGTCAAGAGGGCCAAGCTCGGCGTCACCATGTCTCCCGTAACGGACAAGATTGCCAAGGACAACAACCTCCCCACGCTCGACGGCGTATATATCAACGAGGTCACCAAGGGCGGCGCTGCAGACAAGGCCGGCCTGCGCAAGGGCGACGTGCTCGTGAAGGTCGACTCCACCATCATCAAGACTCCTTCCGACCTCCAGGTAGAGGTGAACAAGTTCCATCCCGGAGACAAGTCGGTTCTCACCATAGTCCGCGACGGAAAGGTACATCGTCTTGATGTTGAGTTCCAGGGCTCTTCCGAGGCCACCGGCACAGTCACAGAAGACGGCAGCATAATGTTCTACGGGGCCAAGATAGGAGAGACAGACCGCGGCGTTGAGATTATCTCCGCAGGCAGCGGCAAGCTGGCCCAGGCTGGCGGAGAAGACGGATTCGTGATCAAGTTCGTCAACGACCAGAAGGTCAACAAGCCCCAGGATGTGATCAACATTGCCAAGAAGGCATCCCGCACCATTGTAATAGAAGGCGTAACCGCCACCGGCAGGCAGGGATACTTCGCATTCGGCAAAGACGAATAATTTTCATACAGCGTTAAATGCAGCCGGGGCGCCCAAGACTGGGTGCCCCGGCGTCGTTTAAGGCCTTTTTTGCTGCCCGGCCGCCCACAGATGGGTGCCCCGGCGTCGTTTCCTGGAAATATGCTATATTTGTGACATGAAGAATTACAAATTGTATTTTAGTCCGGAATGCGAAATACTGCCGTATTGCTGGGAGAGCGTCTTGTGCGACAGCGGGATGGGCGGCAGCAACGAGGACATAGATTACATAGATTGGGGGGATCTGGCAGATGGAAACTAAGATGTTCAGAATTGTGGCCAGGCTGTTAACGGCCGGGCTGCCTATAGTGCTGGCATGCTGCACTCCAGAGAGTCCTGCATCCCCAACGTTGCAGGAAACCATACTCACCGCAAACCATGAGGGCTATGCCTCCGGCAAAGCCTGCGTAGAGAACGGCGGCAAACAGATCCTATGGGAACCGGGAGACGAGATATCCGTATTCTTCCGGGGCTCCGGCGCCAGATTCACGAGCCAGAACACCGCAAACGCCGCAACCGCTACATTCAAGGGCACGCTCGCTACGCTTGACGGAGTAACTGAAGATACGTTCTACGGCGACATTCTCTGGGGTCTCTATCCATATAGGGCAGATGCCGTTTCCGACGGCACATCGGTAACTACCACCCTTCCGTCCGAGCAGGTCGGCCGGGCCGGCAGCTTTGCCCCGGGAACCCACATCACCCTTGCCGCATCAGATAGCTATAACCTTGATTTCTACAACATTACGGGCGGTGTCCGCTTCTCGCTCACCAAAAGCGGCATTCAAAGCGTTACGCTCAAAGGCGCCGACGGCGAAATCCTTGCCGGCAAGGTGCAGCTCGGGTTCCTGTTCGGGGCGCCGGCCATATACGAAATAACGGAACCGGCAACCGAGGTTACCCTCACTGCGCCCGACGGCACATTCGAGACAGGTCAATGGTACTATATCGCCACTCTGCCCACCGACTTCCCGAAAGGTTTTACCCTGACTTTCAAGACCGCCGACGCCCAGGCACAGCTCTCCACAGCTTCTTATCGCTATATTACCCGCGGTTATTACGGCTCCATCCCGGATGCCGACAAGAATTTAGTATTCGCGCCCACAGATGACGATGAGATAGGCCAGATAGGGCCGCTGAAGTATCTCTATGGCAGGTGGATAAACACTCAGGTCATCAGCAAATCACTCAACGACGGCTCTGTAACTTACCAGGATCCGAAAGAGGATTGCGATGAAATCGGCTATAGTTTCTACGCAGACGGTACTGGTGTTACCTGGGTGATAAGCGAGGCAAAGAATATCAACAACCGATACGACTTCACCTGGACATTGACGGGTAACACATTGTACCTGGATATCCCTTCAACCCACCAGCAGCATATGCCGATGGGCATCTGCACCCTTACCAAAGACACCTTCATTGCCGATATAAGCGTTGCGTCTCACGCATCTTCATACAACCTGAGGGTGTTCAACGTCTTAAAGAGAAGCGATGCCGTAGACCTCGGTCTGAGCGTGAAGTGGGCCACCTGCAACATAGGGGCCTCATTCACCGAACAATATGGCGACTACTTTGCCTGGGGCGAGACAAAGCCCAAGCCCAACTATGATTGGGCTACTTACAAGTGGTGCAACGGCAGCTACGACCACCTCACAAAATATAACAACCAGTACTCATACGGCACGGTTGACAACAAGAAGGTCCTTGAACCTGCGGATGACGCAGCAACTGTCAACTGGGGTGAATCCTGGCGCACCCCCACCGTAGCTGAATGGGAGGAGCTGGCCAACGGCTGCAACTGGCAATGGACGACCGTCCAGGGTGTCAAGGGCTTCCTGATAAGCGGCAAAAAGGCCGGTTATACCGACAAGTCCATCTTCCTT
>JAFZXV010000044.1 GCA_017616595.1 Bacteroidales bacterium | reverse complement strand
CCTACTGGAGGGTGTCCGTCTTCATCAAGGGTGCCTACACCTACGAGACCGTAGACCCCAAGTACTCTTACTTTGCGGGCAAGGCCTTCGGCGCCTTCGAGGCTATGCTGTCCGACATCCCCGACCAGCTGGGCGAGACCATTCCCGACTTCCACAATATGGAGCTGCGCGCACGCCAGCTGCACGAGGCGGTGGAGGCCGATGCCGCCGGCCGTATGGCCGAGCCTGAGGTCAAGGCCATCCTGGCCGAGTTGCTGCCCTTCGAGGAGGAGATGTGCAAGGCCGAGCGTATGTACCGCGAGGGCATCCTTCCCAAGCGCATCTGCCACTGCGACACCAAGGTCAACAACATGATGTTCGATGCCGACGGCAACATCCTCTGCGTCATCGACCTCGATACCCTTATGCCTTCGTTCGTGTTCTCAGACTTCGGCGACTTCCTGCGCACCGCGGCCAACACTGTTGCCGAGGACGATCCTGCAGTGGACAAGGTGGACTTCAAGATGGATATCTTCGAGGCATTCACCAAGGGATACCTCGAGTCGGCCAAGTCTTTCCTTACTCCCGTAGAGATTGAGAACCTGCCTTACGCAGCATGCCTCTTCCCTTATATGCAGGCCGTGCGCTTCTTTGCAGACTACATCAACGGAGACACCTACTACAAGATCAAGTATCCCGACCACAACCTCGTGCGCACCCGCAACCAGGTGGCCCTCTTCAAAGCCGCCCGCGCCAAAGTGCCCGCGATGAAGGCTTACATAGACAGTTTGTAGTTCAGCAGAGTTCTGTTGCGCAGTAAGGGATTTGCGAAACTTACGCTTCGCTTCATCCCCCCCACTGCAAGCAGCGGGTCCCCCCCCGTTCACGCGGCCACGGGCGGCCACGGTTTCGCAAATCCCTTACTGCTCCACTCCGCAAACAAGATCTTCCGTCATACCCGACCTGATCGGGTATCTCACGAGTGCAAAGCTAAGTAGCTTAATATCAGCAAATTAAATGATTCAGGGACCCCCAAAACGAGGGTCCCTGAATTGCGTTTGTCGTTGATAATCAGTCGGTTGGCTTTGCGCTAGAATTCCAGATCCCCGAAGAATTCCGGACGGTGGAAGTCGGGCTGAGGGGTGCCGATGGGAGACCAGCTTGCAAAATGCGGGTGGGCGGTGAGGTCGCCGCATTTGTAGAAGTTGCCGCGGAGCTTTTCCGGCAGGGCGTCGGGATCTACGCCGATGACCTCGAAGGGGATGACCAGCATAATGCGCCAGTTCCACAGTCCGCCGGCGTAATCTATGGGGTCTGTGACGTTGAGGCCTTCTACTGCGGTGATGCGGACAATCTGCGCCAGCGCCTCGTCGGGCAGCGGTGTCCTTTCGTTGCGGTTTGCGCCGCGGCAGGCCAGAAGGCGGCCGGCTGCGTTGACCTCAAAGTTGATGTACTCGTCGCTGCCGGGCACCTGAACGAAGAATTCGCAGGCGCTGTCTTCCCAGATGTGGCCGCGGTCGGCGAGGTTCTGTACGCGGAGGTCGAGCCCGCTTACGCGGAAATCCACCACAAGCGAGTCTTCGGTGCGGGCGATGCGGCCAGCGCACAGCGGCGCGTAAGGGAATTCCGCCGGCCAGTTGACGCTGTCTACGCGGAAGGTCTGTCCGCCAAGTTCGATGGCGGTGTCCAGGTCCTGCTCTTCCAGATTCTGCAGGAGGGGAATGCGAAGGGTTTTCATATTATTCGTGGTTTTCCAGTCTTTTGCGTGCCAGTTCTTCGTACTTCGTGCCGGGGCGGCCGTAATTTGCATAAGGATAAATGCTGATGCCGCCGCGGGGCAGGAAGAAGCCCGTCACCTCTATGTACCTGGGATCCATCAGTTTGATGAGATCCTTCATGATGATGTTGACGCAGTCTTCGTGGAAGGCACCCTCCTCGCGGAAGCTGAACAGGTACAGCTTGAGGCTCTTGCTTTCCACCATTTTGACGTCGGGGATGTAGCTTATGCGGATCTCCGCAAAGTCCGGCTGGCCCGTGATGGGGCAGAGGCTGGTGAATTCCGGGCAGTTGAAGCGTACCCAGTAGTCATTCTCCCGGTGCAGGTTGTCAAACGCCTCAAGCACCGACGGGTTGTAGGTTTTGTGGTACTCGGTTCGGCTTCCAAGCAGATGAAGCCCTTCCTTTTTGCGATCTTCCATTATATATCTTTGATTTTGAACGGATTATACGAAATGTCATTGTCAAAGGCATCTACGCCTTCTACAGCCTTGACCTTGCGCACGACTAGGGCCGTAACAGGGAGAATCACAATCTCGTAGAGAACCTTGAACGTAACCTGGGCCAGCATCATCGTGGCAAGAGTCTGCACAGGCGTGCCCCAGAAAGCGATGGGCATGAAGATCAGCGAGTCCGCAAACTCTCCCACCACAGAAGACAGGATAGCCCTCCAGCCAAATCCCGCCCCGCCGCTGGCGACCTTCATCTTACTGAGTACCAAAGCGTTGAGGTTGGAGCCCACCAGGAATGCCAGAAGCGAAGCAAGCGCCACCCTCGGCGCCATCCGGAACATATAGTTGAAATGCTCCGCCCCGTCCCAGAACGCCGCACCGGGCAGCCAGACTACCAGCTGTCCGAGCAACACCACCAACAGGTTCATCGCAAAAGCCATCCAGATGACCAGCCGAGCCTTGCGGTATCCGTAAACTTCTGATATACAGTCGTTAAGGATATAAGAAACAGGGAACACGATTACCGCACCCGGAAGGTTGATCTTCCAGAAGGTGAACACCTTGGTGGCAAACAGATTGGATGAAATCAGACAGACAGTAAACAATACTGCCATCAACAAGAATGCAGGAGAAAATTTTGCTTTCATACAGTTTTTAAAGTGGTTGCTGTCACACTCGGCTGCAAAGATAGTTAAAATCTTTGAAAAAGCATTATTTGTCGCGCAAACATAACTGGCTGATAATCAGCAACAAAAGCAATTCAGGGACCCCTGAAACGAGGGTTCCTGAATCATTTAATTCGCTGATATTAAGCTACTTAGCTTTGCACTCGTGAGATACCCGATCAGGTCGGGTATAACGGAAGAGCTTGTTTGCGGAGTGGAGCAGTAAGGGGTTTGCTAAACGTAGCAATTATTTCTTCTTTGCTGCGAGGGGAGCCCAGACGCAGGCGCTGAGGGCGGCGCCGACGAGAGGGGCGCAAATGAACACCCAGAGGTCTTTGAGGGCCTGACCGCCGGCAAAGATGGCGGGACCGATGGAGCGGGCGGGGTTGACGGAGGTGCCGGTGAGGTTGATGCACACAAGATGCACAAGGATGAGGGTGAGACCGATTGCGAGGCCGGCGAGGTTGCCTGCGCCGAGCTTGCCGTCTGTGGAACCGAGCACTACGAGCACGAAGATGAAGGTTGCGATTACCTCAACCAGGAAGGCGCCCCAGGGGCCACCTGCGTTGGCTACGCCGTTGGTGCCGAGGCCTCCAGTAAGGTCGGGAGCGGACACTACATTGGTGAGGAGGAGCAGAAGCGCGCCGGCAACGATACCGCCGACTATCTGGCCCACCCAGTAGCCGACTGCGTCTTTCCAGCTCATGCGGCCGGAGAGGGCAACTGCAAAGGTGATTGCCGGGTTGATGTGGCAACCGCTGATGCCGCCGATGGTGTATGCCATGGCGATTACGGTAAGGCCGAAGGCGATGGCAGTGCCAACTACGCCTGCAGGAGTGTTGCAGCCGAGGAACATTGCGGTTCCGCAGCCAAGGAGAGTCAGCACGAAGGTGCCGATACATTCAGCAAAATACTTTTTCATTTCGACAGGTTTTATTTTAGTCAGTTGCATCAAATTTAAGAATATTTTTTGATAAGAGCAAAGTTGTTAACTTTGTACCTCAAATGTATATCTTATGAAAAGGATTCTGACTCTCTGTTCCCTGCTCGCGAGCATAGCCCTCGCAGCCCAGAATTCACCGCTGGACGTAAAGGAAATCCGCCTTTCCAACGGAATGCAGGTCTGGCTCAACGAAGACCACGGCCAGCCCAAGGTATTCGGTGCCGTAGTCGTAAGGGCCGGCGCCAAAGACTGCCCGGACACGGGCCTTGCCCATTATCTTGAGCACCTTCTGTTCAAAGGCACAGAAGAAATAGGCACCACCGACTATGCCGCAGAAAAGGTATGGCTGGACTCCATCGCCTTATGCTACAATCAGTTGGCAGAAACCGAGGCAGAAGAGGAACGGCTGGAAATCCAGAAGCATATCAACCGCCTGAGCATCAAGGCCGCAGACTATGCCATCCCCAACGAATACGACCTTCTGATAGCCGAATACGGCGGCACAGGCCTCAACGCCGCAACGTCGTACGACTACACATATTACTACAACACCTTCTCTCCCCAGTACATCAACCAATGGGCCGAGCTCAACAGCCACCGCCTCCTGTGCCCGGTTTTCCGCCTCTTCCAGGGAGAACTTGAAACAGTGTACGAAGAGAAGAACCGCGCAGCCGACAACACCATGGAAGCGCCCCTTATGGAGATGATACGCATCTTCAGCGACGGCAACCCCTATTCGTACGAGATCATCGGCAGCACCAAGAACCTCAAGAACCCCAGGCTCGAGGAGATGATGGCCTTCTTCAAGAAGTATTACGTGGGACGCAACATGGGCCTCATCCTCTCCGGAGATTTCAACTCCGACGGCATACAGGAACTGCTTGAAAGCACCTTCGGGCGCCTTCCCGAGGGCGAGGTCCCCGAAAAGCCGTCCGTTGCCGCACCCGCCATCGCAGGGCACAAGGACTATAAGATCAAGGTGGACATCCCCATCATCAAGATATCCGTATTCGGGTTCAACGGGCCTACGGACAAAGATCCGGACGCCCCGGCGCTCGACCTCGCAACCTCACTGCTGACCAACAGCTTCTCAAGCGGACTGCTGGATTCGCTCGTAACGTCGCACAAGGTGATGCTGGCCGCGGCGTCAAGGCTTCCCCTCTTCAACGAGATGGGCATCGTGGGCTATGCAATCGTGCCCACACTCCCCTTCGGCTCGCTCCCCCAGGCAGAAAAGATCTGCCGCGAGCAGATAGAGAAAGTCAAGCGCGGAGAGTTCTCCGACGCCGACCTAGAGGCCCTCAAACTCGAGGCTGCCCGCAATGCCAAGACTGGCTTGGAGACAGTAGGCGCCCGCAGCAACAAGATGATAGACGTAATGTCACAGGGCCGCGAGTGGAACGATTATCTGGCCAGCGTGGCCGCAATCCAGGGCATCACCCGTGATGACGTCATACGCGTTGCAAACAAGTATTTCTCAGACAATTACATCCGCTTCGAGAAAGTCAGCGGCACCTATCCCAAAGACAAGGTCGCAGCCCCGGGCTTCGCCCCCATCATCCCCAAGAACGCCGGAGCGCAGTCGGAATACGCCAGGAAGCTGGAAGAGGTGCCCTCGGCCGACATCGCCCCCCGCTTGGTAGACTTTGAGGCAGACGCCACCCGCATCCCCATCAACGGGCACGTTACGCTGATGTACAAGCAGAACCCCGTCAACGACGTCTTCAGCTTCTCGCTGAGGGTGGACGAGGGCGAGTCTGAAGATCCTATCATCCCGCACGTTGCCAATTACTTAAACACCCTCGGCACCGATTCCCTGTCGGTCCAGAGGCTGTCCAAGGCCTGGCAGCACCTGGGCACCAGCTTCTCTGCCGGTAGCGGCTCGCACGCCTTCAGCCTCATTATGGACGGCTTCGACGCCAACTTCGCCCAGTCGCTGGCTCTGATGGAGCATTTCTGCGGCAACGTCAAGAAAGACAAGGCGGGCTTCAAGGAACTCCTGTCCGGCGTAGACCTTGCCAAATCCACCTTCCTCAAGGGCGGCACTTCCAACATCATGGAAGGCGCTAGGATGAAGGTCTTCTACGGCGACGAGTCATACCTGCTCAAGGGCCTCAACTCAAAGGAACTCAAGAAGATAGGCCCCGACGGCCTGCTTAAGAAGTTCGGCGAGCTGCTCCAGGACGAGTGCACCATATTCTACTGCGGCTCCCTGCCCGCAGATGAGGTGGTAGCCGCAATCAATACCAATCTCGACCTCAGTAAACGCACTGTCAAGCCGGAGCGCAACGTTTACGGGTTCACTGTGTACGACGAGCCTACCGTCTTCTTCTACGACCTGCCCGGCTCCCGCCAGACCCAGATTATGACCTACCAGACCACTGAGGCCCCGCAAACCGGGCTCGACAAGGCTCTGACCGACGTCCTGGGCGAGTATATAGGCGGCGGTATGTATTCACTTATGTTCCAGGAAGTCAGGGAGTTCCGCTCAATGGCGTACAGTGCCCACGGATCCCTCGACCGTCCTGTTCCCATCAACCGGAACGGCCCCGCAGCCCTCTACACCAGCCTCGGCACCCAGGCAGACAAGGCGATGGACGCCATCGCCCTGGTTGATTCGCTGCTTGCCGTCATGCCGCTCAAACCCGCCGGCGTCCAGGCCTCCAAGCGCGCCATCGTGGCCCAGGCCAACAACACCTATCCGTCTTTCCGCGACATCGCAGAATACATCTATAACCAGCAGGTACTCGGCCACAAGGAAGATCCGGACAAGGTCATCCTCGAGAACCTGGGCTCCGTTACCATCGACGCCCTCGCCGCATATTATCGCAAGGCGTTCGGCGGCGCGCCCCTGCACCACATCATCGTAGGAGACCGCAAGACCCTCCCGATGGACGAGATCGCCAAACTGGGTAAGATCGTGGAACTCAAAGAGAAAGACATTTACAAATAATGGAATACGAACAGATACTCATACGCATTTCCGGCAAAGACCGCTCCGGCCTCACGGCAGATGTGATGGCCATCCTGGCCAAGTACGGCGCCCAGATCCTGGACATCGGGCAGGCAGACATCCACAGTTCGCTGTCCATGGGCATCCTTATCCGCATAGACGCAACTTCTTCGGGAGGAGTGATGAAGGAGCTGCTTTTCAAGGCAACGGAGCTTGGGGTTACCATCGGCTTTGCGCCCGTCTCGGACGATGAATACGAGGAGTGGGTGGGCCGCCAGGGCAAGAACCGCTACATCCTCACCATACTGGGCCGCAGCATCGGCGCCACCCAGATAGAAGAGGCCGCCAAAGTCATTGCCTCTCACGGACTTAACATAGACTTTATCCGCCGCCTCACCGGCCGTATGAGCCTGCGCAACCCGGTCAAGACAGTGCGCTCCTGCATAGAGTTTTCCGTGCGCGGTACGCTGAACGACCGCGAGGTCCTTCAGTCCGAGCTGATGCGCCTCTCGCCCGAGCTGGGCTTCGACTTCTCCTTCCAGAAAGACGACATGTACCGCAGGATGCGGCGCCTGATATGCTTTGATATGGACTCCACCCTCATCCAGGCCGAGTGCATAGACGAGCTGGCCCGCCGCCACGGGGTGTACGACGAGGTTGCCGCCATCACCGAGAGCGCAATGCGTGGCGAGATTGATTTCCGGGAGAGCTTTACCCGCCGCGTGGCCCTGCTCAAGGGGCTGGACATTTCCGTGATGCAGGATATCGCGGAGAATCTCCCCATAACCGAGGGCGTAGACCGGCTGATGTCCGTTCTCAAGACCTGCGGCTACAAGATTGCCATCCTGTCCGGCGGATTCACTTTCTTTGGTGAGTACCTGCAGCGCAAGTACGGTATTGATTACGTGTACGCCAATGAGCTGGAGGTGGATGAGAACGGGAAGCTGACAGGGCGATACGTGGGTGAAGTAGTGGACGGAAGGCGCAAGGCCGAGCTGCTCAAGCTGATAGCGCAGGTGGAGAAGGTCAACCTGGCGCAGACAATAGCCGTCGGCGACGGTGCCAACGACCTCCCGATGCTGTCTACCGCCGGCCTCGGCATTGCCTTCCACGCCAAGCCGCGAGTCGTAGCCAACGCCCGGCAGTCCATCAACACCATCGGCATAGACGGCGTCCTCTACTTCCTCGGTTTCAAAGACACCTACCTCGGAGAACTCGGTAAACTCAACTGATCATTACGGCACTCCCGCTAAAGTAGTACGATAATCCGGTCATTACGGCACTCCCGCTAAAGTTGTACGATAATCCGGTCAAAACGGCACTCCCGCTAAAGTTAGTCCGAACGGCAAAGATTTGGCTAAATGCCGTTCGGACCAACTTTAGCTCCCGTGCCTTCTACCTTTAATGCGATGCTGATGCCAGCGTCATGCCCGACCTGATCGGGCATCTATGCCAGCGTCATACCCGGCTTGACCGGGTATCTCCAATCGATAGTATGGCGACGCATAGCAAAGAATAGTAGTTATTAATTTGCAAATCAATACGGCAACTCCCGCAAAAGTTCTCCGGACTGCAGAGAATAGGTTTAATGCAGTCCGGAGATACTTTTACTCCCGTTGCCTTCTGCATTCTATTCTGGAGTTTGGGCGTAAAGAATAACTCATTGTAAATCAACAATAACTGAATCTCCATAGGGTAAATATGCGCCAGGGAGATCCATTAATCGCTGATATTCAGGGGATTACATTTCACGCCCCACCGCTATAATGAAGCGGCTATGGCGTCGTAGAGTTGGGGGAAGCGTTCCTGGAGGAGGACGGGACGGCCGTTCTCCAGGAAGCAGTGGGTGCTGGTGGCGGTGCAGACAAGCTTGGTGCCGACCTTCATGGTGTAGGAGAAGCTGATCTTGAGGGCGCTGATTTCAGCCACATCTATCTGAATCTCAATGACATCCTTGAAGGTGGTGGTGTGCTTGTAGTTGCAGGTGACGGCCACGACGGGCGAGACTACGCCCTCGGCCTCCATCCGTTCGAAGCCGTAGCCAAGGCGGTCCATCCAGTCGATGCGGGCCTCTTCCATGAAACGGAGGTAGTTGGAGTGGTGGGTGACGCCCATCCGGTCGCAATCATAGTACTTGACTTGATGGCGATAGGGCTCCATGGCGGGCGGGGCTATTTGAGGGTGTCGTTCCAGCCGCTGATGGTGGGGGCGGCGAGGTAGTAGTTGGAGCAGCCGTGTACGCGGATGCCGCCGTCGTCGTCAAGGTCTTCGTCGAGGACGATTACGGTTGCGTCGTAGTCTTTGTTGCCGCCGCGGGTTGTCACCCAGTGATATATCTTGCCGAAGAAGGAATATGAGTATTCTCCCTGCTGCTTGTAATTGCTTGTGTTGTAAGTAAATTCAAACTTATAGGGATACTCGGGCTGATACTTGTTCTCCTGGGTTGCGCCGGCAAGGAAGGTGGCTACCAGGTAGGATTGCTGGTATGAGTCTGTTTCCGGCCCGCGCTGGAGGGGGAATTTCTCCTTGAGGTTGTTGATGACGGATTTTGCGTTGACGCTGAGGTTGCAGGCCTCGATGCATTTCTGGCCTACCGTGCGGTCTCTGCGGAACATCTCGAAGGCCATCAGGTTGAGGGCGAGAGTGCCGGGCTGCGAGGAGCCGAGCAACTGGGTCTGGAGGGTCTTGAACTCACGGAGGGTTGCAGGGAAATGCGTAAAGGTTATGGTGCCGGTGGGTACATCTCCGACGAACTTCTCTTCCAGGGTGTATTGATGCTCGCCGTATGTAAGCGTATTGCCGTCCAGGATGGGGACGGTGGTGTCGTCTTCAAAGAAAGTGTCGTCGAAGTCGAACAGGCCTTCGCAGGCCGTGAAGATTGCGAGTGCTGCGCATGCTGCCGCAAGGAGTCTTGTCTTCATAGGCTTATTCTTTATCAGGCCGCAAGATACGAATTTTTCTGTATATTTGCGCGTTATGAAAGTTTCCGATATCATCGGCGCCATAGAGAAGACGGCGCCCCTTTTTCTGCAAGAAGATTTCGACAATTCGGGCCTGCAGGTGGGATTTCCGGACGCAGAGGTCAGTAAAGTGCTTGTGTGTCTGGACGTTACAGAGGATGTGGTGGCAGACGCCATCGCCCTCGGATGCGGACTCATCGTGTCTCATCATCCCCTGCTGTACCACCCGCTGAAGCAAGTCAGCTGCGCCAGCTATCAGCAACGCTGCGTGGTGGATGCCCTTGCAAACGGCATCGCCATATATTCCGCCCACACCAGCCTGGACAACGCCAAGGGCGGCGTAAACTACCGCATAGCCTCGATACTCGGTCTGGAAGACCTTTCCTGGCTGCAGCCCCGCCCGGACGGCGCCGGCGGCTCCGGCGTAGTGGGCATGCTGCCGGAGGCCGTTCCCGACCATGAGTTCCTGCACACCCTCAAGGACGTTTTCGAGGTGGAGTGCCTGCATCATACCGCACCCTGCGGCAAGCCCATACGCAAAGTGGCCGTGTGCGGCGGTTCAGGTGCATTTCTGATGCAAGATGCCATACGCATGAAGGCCGATGCGTTCATCACCGGAGAGCTCCATTATCACGATTATTTCGAGTCGGACGGCATGCTCCTGGCCGCCCTTGGGCACTACCAGAGCGAGATTTGTACCGCAGGCCTGCTGAAAGACATCATCCGTGCGGCTTTCCCCGACCTGGAGATCGTATCTTCCCTGGATACCAATGCCATAAAGTACGATTCTTTCCAAGTTTAGCTGGGTATTGTTTTTCTAAAACAAAGTCATTAACTTTGTCGGGTTATTGTGAATTGTATCCAAGAATGAAAAAGTTTATCGCCATATTTGCTTTGCTGCTCTTTGCAGTGGCAGCTTTCGCGCAAACATCCATCACCACTCCCAGCAAAGACCTCCGGCTCCAGCTCCGCGACGTCCAGATGCTCGGCAGCGACGTTGAGATTACCGTGCTCCTTACCAACAACTCCCAGAACGAGGTCCTCATCAACCTCGTGGGCGGTATCTATCAGACCGGCATGGGCGGCACCGTTGCTTACGACAACGACGGTAACGTCTACGAGCTCCAGAGGGTACAGGTATCCGTAGCAAACAAAAACCTCACAGACCAGTACAGCGCCTACACCTTCCCCGCAGGCGTTCCGGTCAAGTGCCACATTCTCGTAAAGGGTGTCGCCAAAGAGGCCACCGCATTTGCAAAGATCAAACTCTGCGTGCTCTGCGCACAGCTGGACATCAAGAACACCGGAGCCTGCTTCGAGCTCAATAACGTAAGCTTCAGATAATCGTGAGGTTTAGCGTCTTGCAAATATTGGCGGCTTTGTCCGCCATTTTTTTCTCCCTATCCGTCTCTGCGCAGACCATAGATGAGAAAAAGCAAGACAAAACCAAACCGGCCACCGAGGAGCAGAAAGTCAACGACTCCAACCGCAAGGGCTCGGACGACGCCACGGTAATTATCCCCCAGACTCAAGAGAAACCCGTTGCACCCGTACGCTACGAGGTGCAGGATGCCATTGCGCTCCCCCCTGCCGCCCGGCAGGAGCAGACAGCTACGCCCCCGGTTGTAACCGGCCAGGAAGACACCCAGAAGCAGCAACAGCTGGATGAACAAAAACGCCTGGAAAATCAGCGTAAGGCGGAGGAACAGAAAAAGCTGGAAGAGCAACGCAAGGCGGAGGAACAGAAACGCCTCGAGGAGTTGAAGCGCCAGGAGGAAGAACGGCAGAAGCTGGAGGAGCAGAAGAAGCTCGAAGAGCAGAAGCGCCTTGAGGAGCAAAAACGGCTGGAAGAACAACGCAAGGCGGAAGAGCAGAAGCGGCTCGAGGAGTTGAAGCGCCAGGAGGAAGAGCGGCAGAAGCTGGAGGAGCAGAAGAGGCTCGAGGAACTCGAAAAGATAGATAAAGAGAAGGCCAAGGCTGAACGGGAGCGTCTCCGCAAAGAAGAGGAGGAGCGCAAGCGCGCAGAGAAAGAGGCCCAGAAGGCCCAGAAAGAGCGCGAGCGTCAGGAGGCTCAGCAAGCCCGTAAAGAGCAGAAGGAGGCCGAACAGGCCCGCAAACAGGCGGAAGAGCAAGCCCGCAAGCAGGCTGAAGAAGAGGCCCGCAAGCAGGCAGAGGCATCCGCACCGGCCCCCGGAGAGGCTGTGGACTCCACCGGCCTTGCCCTGTTCGGCATATCCACCAACGTACTTATGGACGCCTTCACCGCAGTCAACCTCGGCGTAGAGGTCCCCATCGGCCATAGGTGGAGCGCACGGGCAGAAGTCGCATCGCCCTGGTGGACGGTCGGCGGCGGCACCCACGCCCTCAAGGCCCAGAACGCCAACATCGGCGCACGCTATTACTTCGAGCCCTGGACATACCGCAGCTCAGACATATACCGCGGCTGGTTCGCAAGCCTCAGCTTCGGTGCCGGTTATTACGACGTCCGCTGGAACTCCTACGGCAGAGAGGGGCGCTGCCTGCTCGGAAACATCGGCGCAGGGTACTCCTTCCCCGTCAGCAACTGGTGGCGGCTGGACCTGTCTGCAGGCATTGGAGTGATGGTATCCGACGCAAAACTGTACCAGACCATCGGCAGTTCCACCGTATTCCAGGACCCTGCGACCATAATCCTCCCCGATCCAACGGCCTTCAAGGTGTCCTTCGTATATCTGTTCCACGCACGCGCAAAGAGATGACGCCGTCCAAGTGCGAGAGGGTGCTGGAGCTCCCCTGCTATTTCTTCGACATCAACCAGCGGCTGCGGCCTGCGGGCTTCTTCGACATTGCCCAGGATATGGCCGTGCATGGTTCCGCGATGGTGGGCGCACCGGACTGGGTGCTCAAGGAACGGGACATCGCCTGGATACTCGCACGTATGCACGTGCACTACGAGCGCCTGCCCAGGCTCTACGGCAAAGTGCTCCTGCAAACTTGGCACAGCGGCGTCAGCGGACCCCTTTTCACGCGTGATTTCCTGATGCTGGACGCAAGCGGCAGGACCCTTGTCAGCGCCACCAGCTCCTGGTTGCTGATGGAGGTAAGCTCGCGCAGCATAGCCAAGGCAGACCGCATCTTCGACCTGCTGCCGCCCGAGCCCCAATGGCCCGAGCGCGTGCTGGAAGATGCCCCCAAGATAGTCTGGCCCCGCGGCGTCGAGCCTGAGTTCACCGCACCGCACACGGTACGCTATTCAGACGTAGATTACAACGAACACGCCAACAATGCCCGCTATCCGGTCTGGGCCTACGATACCCTGCCGCAAGAAATCATTACGGGCAGGCAGATTACAGATTTCTACATCAACTACAACCGCGAGCTTCACCTCGGAGACACCGTAGAGCTCGCCGGCCTGCGGAGAGATTCAGAGTCCTTTATAGTGGAGGGCCGCCGGGACGGCACCCAGAACTTCATCTGCCGGATCGACTTCCGGTAGAACTAAGACTGATAAACGCACGCCACGGGACACGATTTGACATTTCGTGTCCAGAATTCAATATCGTTCGGGAAAGAGCGCATTCACAACCGAAAGATCCAACTTCAACATACGCATAATCTGCTTGTTGCCGGCATTGTATTCATTGTGAAGATGTATTGCCATATCTCTTTTGGCCTGGCTTGGGAGTAATGATGGCCTTGGCTGTTTATACTTTTCGTTGCTGATAGACAATACTATGCTGAACAGTTCGTCGTCAGAATAGAAAATCCGCTCTCCAATAGCTTCAGCTATCTTCTTCTGAGATTCTATATTGCGAGACACTTCCCTGAAGTAATGGGAAGCGCACCTGAACATTCTTTCACCGAGTGCGATATCGCAAAAAGACATTGGGCAGGCATAACCGTCCACTGTAACTATTGGGCTAAGTTGATCAGAATCGTGGGAGCGGATCAAGTCTCGCCTGTCGTTTCTGAACAGTTTTTCGACAGATTCTTTAAAGCTGCATTTTGCTGAAGGGTTGAAATAATACGAATTTGCTCCCCAAGGATAAGAGAAGGGCGTATAATCTGAGTTTACCACATATCCATTACGGTTGTTATATGTTATGACATTGCGCAAATCTTGAAGTGAATTGATGACACGTAATTGCGGCACGAAGCCCGACAGGTCAACGGCCAAACCAAGATGTTTTAAATACCTGGACAGATACTTCTTAAAAAGGCCGAACATCCGCATTATAATAATCTCCGAACCTGCTGCCGTGATATGTAAGTGATTCGACATCAACTCAAAAGTGATGATTCGTGCTTGAGGAACGAGCAATGCACAAATAGCCATAATACTCATTCCGGCGCGGAATAAGTCTGTGTTGGAAAAGATCATTGGATGATCTTCAGGGGTCCAGAGGTGATAAAAAGGGCCGGACTGATCAAATGATAAAGAGCAAGTGCTCTCAAGTTCTGCGAAGCTTTTCATAATCTAATCGCGGGAATTAGTCCCGACGAAGGCAAAGATAGTATTTTCTGTATAAATCACCACGTCCCCGGGACAAGAATGACCGTTTCGCGTCCATGAAATGTGTTATTTGTGTTGTTAAGGACACGATTTGACATTTCGTGTCCCGGAGGAGAGAAAAATGGAGCTCCCAGGACACAAACTGGCAATTCGTGTCCTGGGAGCCACTTCTGGGGTGGTCAGAGTTGCCAGTCGATGGGCTCCAGGCCCTCGGCGCGGAGGATGGCGTTGGCCTGGGAAAAGTGGCGGCAGCCGAAGAAGGCGCCGCGGGCGAGGGGCGAGGGGTGCGCGGCCTGGAGTACGAAGTGCTTGGAGTTGTCTACCAGAGGAGCCTTGGAACGGGCGTAGTTGCCCCAGAGCATAAAGACAACGCCCTCGCGTCTGTCTGATATACAACGTATTACAGCATCTGTGAATTCTTGCCAGCCAAGGCCGCCGTGCGATGTTGGCTCGCCGGCCCGCACGGTCAGCACTGCGTTGAGCAGCAGCACGCCCTGCCGCGCCCAGCTCTCAAGGTTGGGGCGGCCTGACATTCTGACACCAAGGTCGTCTTCTATCTCTTTGAAGATGTTCTTGAGCGATGGCGGAGCCGGCACCCCGTCGGGAACGGAAAACGACAGGCCCATTGCCTGGCCGTAGCCGTGGTACGGGTCCTGGCCTAGGATAACTACCTTTACCGCCGGGAGGGGACAAAGGTCGAATGCGCGGAATATCTGGGGCCCCGGAGGGTAGATCACACGGCCGGCCGCTTTCTCTGCGTGAAGGGCCTCGACCAGATGTGCAAAATATGGCTTTTCGAATTCCGGGGCGAGGGCCTCGCGCCAGCTGTCTTCAATCTTAACCTGCATAACATCACAAATATACATAAAAATACCTATATTTGTCGTACAATGAACAATACGGCTCTTTTCCCGGGTTCCTTCGACCCGTTTACCGCCGGGCATCTCAACATCCTGCGGCGCGCCCTCACCATGTTCGACAATGTGGTTGTGGCAGTGGGCGTAAACCAAGACAAGCGCGGATTCTACCCCAACAATGTCAAGCGAGAGATAATCCGCCAGGCCACAGCTGGTCTGAATCACGTGCAAATAATTGAATACGACGGACTTACAATAGACGTCTGCCGCAACCTCGGCATACGCCACATAGTGCGTGGCGTGCGCAATATGCTCGACTTCGAGAACGAGCGCGCCATAGCCGACGCCAACCGCCGCCTCGCCCCGGAGATAGAGACGATCATCATTCCTACGGCGCAGGAGTTCGCCCACATATCCTCCAGCGCGGTGCGCGACATTCTCCGCCACAACGGCGACACCTCTCTCTTTGTGCCCGAGGGCGTCATACTCCCCCCTGTAGAATGATTCGGATTCTCGTAATACTGCTTTCGCTCCTGTCCGCTTGCTCCTTCGGCAACGGCACGGTCCGGTATGAATCGTCGGATGAAAAGCCGTCCGCCGAGCTTCCCGATAGCCTCGCCTTTGCCAAGTTGGACGCGATGCTTAAGAACTATACCGATGCCATCGAGCGCGAGGGCGTAGAAGTCAAAAACGGCGAATGCGATTTCCTGATAGCCTCCGTAAAGGACTCGCTTACCACCCAGCACATCGCCCTCTGGCTCTACGACCACTATAAGGAATCTCCGGTTATGGGTGACGAGGCGGTTGCAATTTACATTTACGATAACTGGTTCAAGCCGGGCAAGATAGCTATGCGCAGCGAGTTCGACAGGCTCGATGCGGACATCTTCACCACCTTCAACCGCAGCACCCTGCTTGGAATGAAAGCGCCTCAGGTAGACCTGCAGAACCCATGCGGCCGCAAGGTGCGCATACCGCAGGACGGCTCGCATTCCATACTGTTCTTCTTCGATACCAGCTGCGCCAAATGCCAGCTGGAATCCAAAGTGCTCCCGGGCATCCTTGAGAAGATTGAATTCCCCACCAGGTTTTACGCCGTCTACTGCGGCCAGGACAAGAAAGCCTGGAGGAAGTTCCGCAGCAGCTTCAAGGTGCGCAACCGCAACGTAGGCATAGTGCACGCCTGGGATCCTGAAATGGAAACCGACTACCTGCGGCTCTACGGCGTGATTTCCACCCCCCGCCTCTACATCACAGACACCGACGGAGAGATCCTTGGCCGCCGCCTTGAGGCTGAATCCCTTGCAGAAATAATCCAATACATCAACGCATACTATGGGCAAAAGGAAAAGCAATAAAGTGGCCGGAGTAGATCCCGCCTACTTCGACAAGCAGCGCGAGGCGCTGAAGCGCAGCCACCGTAAGACCGTATTCTTCAACGACAAAGAACTTGCCGCCATCCAGGAATACTGCCGCCGCTTCAAGGTGGGCTCCCGCTCCGCCCTCATCCGCCAGGCCGTAATGGAACGCGTGCTGAGGGGCCTTGAAGAGAATCACCCTACGCTGTTCTAGCTCTCCGGGACACGAATAGCCGTTTCGTGTCCAGAACAGCACAAATACTACATCTCCGGGACACGAATAGCCGTTTCGTGTCCCGGAGTGTGCTTTTTTGCCCAACGGCTATTTAGAACACAAAGTCGATAACTTCGTCTATGGTCTTGACGTAGTGGAAGCAGAGGCCTTTGACGTAGATTTCTTTGATGTCTTCTACGTCTTTGCGGTTCTCTTCGGAAATGACTATGGTGGTAACGCCGGCGCGCTTTGCGGCAAGGATCTTCTCCTTGATGCCGCCTACGGGCAGGACGCGGCCGCGGAGGGTCATCTCGCCCGTCATCGCTATGCCCTTCTTGATGCTCTCTGCGCGGAGGGCGGAGACCATGGATGTAACCATAGTGATACCCGCTGAAGGGCCGTCCTTAGGGGTTGCGCCCTCGGGAACGTGCACGTGGATGTCTTTCTCCGCAAAGGTCTTGGAGTCCATTCTAGCCATTTCCGGGTGGGCCTTGATGTATTGGTAGGCGATGGTGGCGGATTCCTTCATCACGTCTCCGAGGTTGCCTGTCATGGTCATCACGCCCTTGCCGGCGCTCACGGAACTCTCTACGAACAGGATCTCTCCGCCCATCTGCGTCCAGGCCAGGCCTGTTACCACGCCGGGGGCCTCGTTGCCCTTCTGCATGTCATGGAAGTTGGTGGGCAGTCCGAGGTATTCCTTGAGGTGCTCCGGTTTGATGGTGGTAGGATACTCCTGCTCGAGCGCGATCTTCTTGGCGGTTACGCGCGCAATCTTGGCTATCTGCTTCTCGAGCCCGCGAACACCGCTCTCGTGAGTGTACTCATCGATGATGGCCTTGAGGCCTGCGGCGCTGATCTTGAGCGACTTGGAGTCAATGCCGTGCTCCTTCAGCTGCTTGGGCAGCAGGAAGTTTTTGGCAATCTCCATCTTCTCTTCCGCCAGGTAGCCGGACACATTGATGAGCTCCATACGGTCAAGCAGCGCAGGCTGCACCGGGGAGGTGCTGTTGGCAGTGGTGATGAACATCACCTTGCTGAGGTCGTAGTCCAGATCCAGGTAATTGTCGTGGAAGGTGGAGTTCTGCTCGGGGTCGAGAGCCTCCAGCAGTGCGGAGGACGGGTCTCCCTTGAAGTCGGCGCCGAGCTTGTCTATCTCGTCCAGCACGATGACGGGGTTGGAGGTACCCGCACGGGCGATTCCGTTGAGGATACGGCCGGGCAGTGCGCCCACGTAGGTCTTGCGGTGGCCGCGGATCTCAGCCTCGTCGTGCATGCCGCCCAGGGAAATGCGCACGTACTTGCGCCCGAGCGCACGGGCTATGCTTTTGCCTAGAGACGTCTTACCCACTCCCGGAGGCCCTGCGAGGCACAGGATGGGCGATTTCATATTGCCCTTGAGCTTGAGCACCGCCAGGTACTCGATGATGCGGTCCTTTACGGTATCGAGGCCGTAGTGGTCTTCGTCCAGGACATCCTGGGCATGCTTGAGGTCGAGGTTGTCTATGCTCACCTCGTCCCAGGGGAGCTGCAGCATGAAGTCCAGGTAGTTGTACTGAACGCTGTAGTCGGGCGAGTTGGGATTGTGCTTCTGGAGCTTGGCGAGCTCTTTCTCGAATGCCTCCCCTATCTCTTTGGGCCACTTCTTCTTTGTGGCGCGCTCACGGAACTTGTCTACGTCTTCCGCGTCGTCCATACCGAGCTCTTCCTGTATGGTACGCAGCTGGCTGTTGAGGTAGTACTCGCGCTGCTGCTGGTCTATGTCGCTCTTGACCTTCTGGTTGATGTCCTGCTTGAGCTTCATCAGCTGCACCTGCACGTCGAGCACCGTAAGGAGCTTCATCGCGCGGACTTTGAGGTCGTCGTACTGGAGGAGCTCCATCTTCTCCTTGAAGTTCTCAACGTCGATGGTGGTGGCCACGAAGTTGACGAGGAACTCGAAGTTGTCTATGGCCTTGAGCGCGCCGATGGACTCGCGGGAGCCGAGGTTGGACGAGCGGAGCACCTGCATCGCCTTGTCTTTGACGGACTCGGAGATTGCCTTGATGTCCGGGGTTGACGAACTGTAGGAGCGGTCGTGCAGATAATAGACGCGTGCGGTAATGTACGGGTCCATTCCCACGATGGTGTCTATCTGGATGCGCCTGAAGGCCTGAAGGATGGCGGTAAGCGTGCCGTCGGGCATCTCAAGGGTCTTGAGGATGCGGCAGACGGTGCCGTAGGAGTAGAGGTCTTCCGCTCCCGGGTCTTCCACCGTAACGTCAGTCTGAGGCACGGCGCCGATAAAGAAATCGTGCTCCTCCGCATCCTGGATGAGGCGGATGGACTTCTCGCGGCCGATGGTTATGGGGAATACGGTCCCGGGAAAGATTGCGGCGTTGCGGAGGGCAAGCACCGGCAGCACGTCGGGGAGCTGCGATTCGTCGAGCTTGGAGGAAGGGTCTCCCTGCACGACTGGGATGATATTTATATCTTGTTTCATAATGTCAGTGCCAAAATGTCAGTAAAATGGGCATAATTATCCCGGGCAATATAAGGTCAATCTCCGTGCCAAACGAAAAGACGCAATAATATTTTGATAGTTGGAAAAAATAGTCTATTTTTGCGTTCCCAATTGATTATTGGACAGATATACAACCAAAATATAAACCTAAAGAAATGACAAAAGCAGAAATCGTCAGTGAAGTTGCAAAGGCAACAGGCATTGAAAAAGTAACAGTTCAGACTGTATTTGAGGCTTCAATGGAGGCTATCAAGGGATCTATAGTAAAGGGTGAGCCCGTCTATCTTCGTGGTTTCGGCAGCTTCATCATCAAGCACCGCGCAACCAAGGCAGCTCGTAACATCACTAAGAAGACCACCATCACTATCCCCGAGCACGACATCCCCGCTTTCAAACCGTCCAAGGCCTTCACTGCAGAGCTTCAGAAATAATTTAACATCTATTGCTTATGCCTAACGGAAAGAAGCACAAGAGGCACAAGATGGCGACGCACAAACGCAAGAAGCGTCTCCGCCTCAACAGACACAAAAAGAAATAATCAGTCGCTTCAGGCCCGGCGGGAGATCCGGCGGGCCTTTTGTTTTACCCTAACCCGTCCTAAATGGAGTCCGAAAACCAAGAAAAAGACCTTGTGGTCGATGTTGGCTCGGCAGAGGTGCGTCTGGCATTGCTGGAGAATCACCGCCTGATTGAGTACAACAGAGAATCGAGTCAGGGTCACAGCTTCTCGGTGGGTGACGTATATCTTGGCAAGGTCAAGAAGATACTCCCCGCCCTGAACGCTGCTTTCGTGGACATCGGCGACACCAAGGAAGCATTCATCCACTATCTGGACCTGGGCCTGCACTTCGACGCATTCGACAAATTCGTGCGCGACAGCAACCCCAACCGCAACATGTCCGAGCTCTATGCAGGCATCCGCATCGGCGAGCCCCTCGCAAAGGAGGGCCGCATCGAGGATTACCTCAAGCCGGGGCAGATGATCATAGGCCAGATAGTCAAGGAGCCGATCTCCACCAAAGGATCCCGACTGACAGCCGAGATTTCATTGGCAGGACGCAACATCGTACTGCTCCCTTTCGCACAGAAAGTGAGCGTCTCCCAAAAAATCGCCTCTAAAGAGGAAAAACGCAGACTCGAAACTCTCGTAGGCAACATCCTGCCGCGCAACTACGGAGCCATAATCCGTACGGCCGCAGAGGGCAGTTCGGCGGCCGTCCTGGTGGCTGAGCTCAAGTCCCTCATAGAAAAATGGGAAAGTTCCTGGAAGAAGATTTCGAAGAACAAAGGCATCGGTCTGCTGTTTACCGAGTATTCCAAGACAACCACCATTCTCAGGGATCTTCTCAACGACAGCTTTACCAACATCTACGTCAACGATCCCAAGATTTACGAGGAAACCCGCCGCTACATCTCCCTCATTTCCCCCGAGCAGGAGAAGATAGTCAAGCTCTACGACGGCAAGGAACCCATCTTCGACCATTACGAGGTCACCCGTCAGATCAAGAGCTCGTTCGGCAAGGTCGTTCCCATGAAAGGTGGCGCATATCTGGTTATCGAGACCACCGAGGCGCTCGGGGTCATCGACGTAAACAGCGGCATCCGTTCCAAGACCAACGACCAGGAAGAGAACACCTTCGAGGTCAACAAGCTGGCGGCGGAAGAAATTGCCAGGCAGCTCCGCTTGCGCGACATGGGCGGCATCGTGATAGTCGACTTCATCGACATGGATTCCCCCGAGCACCGCAACGACCTGTACAAGTATATGTCGGAGCTGATGGACAAAGACAGGGCACGCCATAACGTGCTGCCGCTCACCAAATTCGGTCTGATGCAGATCACCCGCCAGCGCATCCGCCCCGTTACGGAAATCAACACGTCGGAAAAGTGCCCTCTGTGCCACGGTACGGGCAAAATCGCCTCCACAGTGGTCATCGACGAGCAGGTGGAAAGGCGCCTTGCCGACCTTGTTGAAAAGTCAGACAAAAGAAACTTCACTCTGAAGACCAGTCCCATCCTTGGCGCATACCTTACGCGCGGGATGTGGAACTCCTTCGCAGCAAAATGGAGACGCAAGTACAAATGCACGCTGCGCGTCGTCGAGCAGACGGACCACAGCATCCTGCAATATGAATTCTATGATCAAAAAGGTAAGTTGCTAGAGAGCTAGCAACTTATTTTTTGCTATCTTTGCGTGTTATGGCAAAGAACAGCAAATCGTCTGCGGGCTCGTGGATTGTCCGCAATCTCATAGGTGGAGTCGTATTCGTGGCGCTGGTGGTAGGTGCGGCAAGCATCTTCCTTTCCATCCGCACGCGCCACGGCAAGGAGGTCACGGTGCCCGACCTGTCGGGGCTCAGCGTCTCCGATGCTCGTCACATCGCCACCTCCGCAGGGCTTCGCATAGTTGTGACGGATTCCGTCTATATGCGCCGTATGCCCCGGGGCGCCGTCGTTAGCCAGCTTCCTAGGGCCGCCGCTGCCGTCAAGCCGGGCCGTAAGATATCGCTTACCGTCAACTCCCAGGTGCCCAAGAAGGTTACGATGCCCAACCTCATCCACGTCTCTCTGCGCCAGGCAATGGCCGAACTGTCCAGCAAGGGCCTCGTGCTCGGCAAGCTCAATTACGTGAGCGACATCGCCACCAACAACGTCCTCCGCCAGCTAGTGCGCGGCACCGACGTCCAGCCCGGCAAAGAGATATACAGCGGCACCACGGTAGACCTCGTCCTCGGCCTCAACGGCTCCGACGCCATGACATACGTACCCAAGCTCAACGGCTACAAATATCTCAGCGCCGTAGACGCCCTGCACGACAATTCGCTCAACGTCAGCGCCTTGATATTCGACAAATCCGTCAAGACCTACAGCGACTCGCTCGCCGCCACGGTCTATTCGCAGCGTCCCGCACCCACCGGCTACCCCACCGTCATGGGCACCGGCGTCACCCTGTACCTCACGCTCGATGCAGACAAATCCGCTGAATGACCCCGAACTGCTCGACGAGGAGCAGGAAATGTTCGAACACTTCCGCCTGGAGGTAGACCCCGGGCAGGCGCCGCTGCGTATAGACAAATACATGACGGCGCATCTGGAGCGCACCTCGCGCCACCGCATCCAGTGCGCCATCAAGGAGGGCTTCGTGCAGGTGGGAGACAAGACGGTCAAGGCCAACTACATAGTGCGTCCTAACGACATCATCCGCTTTGTGATGCCATACCGGCGCCGCGGAGTGGAAATCAAGCCGCAGCAGATTCCTCTTGACATAGTGTACGAAGACGACGACGTGCTGGTGCTCAATAAACCCGCCGGAATGGTAGTGCACCCGGGGCACGGGCACTACGAGGGAACGCTGGTAAACGCGCTGGCATGGCATCTGGGCATCTCGCAGGGGCCGGACGACGAGGGCGACGACCGCATGGGCGTGCTCGTCCATCGCATAGACAAAGACACCAGCGGCCTGCTCGCCGTGGCCAAGAACGACGATGCTCAGCTTAACCTCGCACGGCAGTTTTTCGTGCACTCCATAGAGCGGCGCTACTGGGCGATAGTCTGGGGCGACATCAAAGAAGACGAGGGCACGGTGGACGCCAACCTGATGAGGGATCCGTCGGACCGTCTGCGCTTCTGCACCACGCCTGACCCGGAGAAGGGTAAGCACGCGGTGACGCACTGGAAGGTGCTGGAGAGGCTGGGGTTCGTTACGCTGGTGGAGTGCAAGCTGGAGACAGGCCGCACGCACCAGATCCGCGTGCACCTTTCGAGCATCGGGCATCCGTTATTCGGCGACGAGCGCTACGGCGGCACAGAAATCCGCCAGGGAACCATCTATTCCAAGTATAAGCAGTTCATCCACAACTGCTTTGAGATCTGCCCGCGCCAGGCACTCCACGCCCGCACGCTGGGCTTCAACCACCCCCGCACCCGCGAATTCATCTGCTTTGAGGCCCCCCTGCCTGCAGATATGACAGCCCTGCTGGAGAAGTGGCGGAAATATACGAATCAGTAGTCTAAACAACTTCCTGCAAGAACTACCTCCGCGGAGATAGTTCTTGCATCCAGTCTCAGACTACTTCCATCCGAATCCATTCCACCGGAGGCTATTAATAGTGATGCCGGGGCTCCCCGAGATGGGCAGGCGGGCAGCAATAATGGCCATATTTGACGCCAGGGCACCCATAGTTGGGCGGCCCGGCAGCACAGAACGCTACTTTTTGGGAACGAACAGCCGGACTATGACAAGGGCGAGAAGCAGCAGGAAGACCAGGGTGCAGACGCGGCCGACTATGTCGCCGTTGCGGGTGAAGAAACTCTGGCGAGTGTTGACGTTGACGGTACCGCGCAAGGTTGCTTCCTGCCACCAGGGGGTGCGGCTTACGATTTCTCCTTTCTGGTTGATGAAGCAGCTTATACCGGTGTTGCCGCAGCGGGCGATGTCTCTGCGGAGCTCGATGGCGCGCAGGCAGCTGTAGCTGCAGTGCTGCCGGTAGCCGGGGGTGTTGCCCCACCAGGCGTCGTTGGTTATGACGGCAAGGAAGCCGGCGCCGCGGCTGGCGTAGCCGGTGCAGTATTCGCCGTACACAGACTCATAACACACGGCGCAGCCAAGGGGAGTGCCGTCGCTTAGGTGCAGCAGGCTGATTTCTTCCTGACCGGAATCGCGGGCCATCAGGGCGCGGACCCCCATCAGCTTGGAGAGCCAGTTGTCTATTGGCACAAAGAACTTTGGATAAGGCGTAAGTTCCGTTCCTACAACGAGTTTACTCTTATGGAAGACCTCTGTGCGGCCGTCGGGGGCTAGCATCAGGGCGCTGTTGTGAGGCATTCTCCAGCCATCGCCCCAGGGGTAGCTGAGGAGGCTGGGGGCGCTGCGGGTGTAGAAGAGCTCGTTGGTGGCGGCGCCAAACAGGAAGTCCGTGCCGGGATAGGCACCGAGGAAAGCGTGGAAGCGCTGCCAGGTGGGAGACGAGTCTATGCTGTTGATGATTACATCCGACGTGAAAGTCTCCGGCGCCAGGAGCAGGTCTGCGGGCTCCTTGTCCAGTTCCGGTTCCACGAGCCCGAGGAAGAGGCTGTTCTGCTCGCTCTGCTTGAGGGATTGGAACTTGTGGTACGGGTCCAGGTTGGGCTGACCGATGAGCACGCTCACATGCTTCTCGCTGCGTTCCTCGTACGAATTGTACATTATTCCGGAAACGACAGGGAGCCCCACGAACAACAGGGCCAGGGCCGTTATGCACGACACGCGGGCAACGGACGTCCACCTCTTCCACTCCCCTTTTGCGAGGGCGATCAGCATGCCGAATATGCCGAGGTTGGCGCACCATACCCATAGCGAGCCGCCGAGCGTGCCGGTGACGCTGTACCACTGTATCTCACGGATTGATGTGGCAAAGGCGTTGCCGAATACCAGCCAGGGCCAGGAAATCTCTGCCGACGTAAGGTACCAGCGTTCCCAGGCAATCCAGGCGGCGGCAAGGAAAACATAGGGCACAGCGCCTCCGATGCGCTTCTTGGCAAGGCGGAAGAGGCCCCATACCAGCGACATCTGCAACGCATTGGCAAGCACGGCAAAGATGCCGCCGCCAACCGTGGCGTTGCATACCCAGAACGTCGTAATGGCGTTCCAGAGCACAAAGGAACTGTAGTGCCAGATCCAGAAGCGCTTTATCTTTGCGCCAGTGGCGATGTAGTCTGCCAGCAGCAGAGGGACGAGGGCCACGAGCGCTACGAGGCCCGTATGCGGCACGAGCCACGGGATGCTCATCAGCACGCCCGAGGCTCCTGCCAGCAGCCAAAGGGCCGCCTTTGTAGAAATCTTGCCTTTCATTTGAGATACGCTACCTCATTGGAGGCGGGCCGCCGAAGCCACGGCCGCCGGGGCCGCCGCGCATTCCGCCGGGACCGCGCATCTGCGAGCGGTCGAAGGTGCCGAAGCGCCAGGTAAGCGACAGGATGATGTAACGGCCGAGAGTGTTGTTGATGACCTCGGAGTGGTAGTTGTCGTTGTCTGTAACGCTGAGGTTCTTAGCCTGGCCGAGGATGTCGTAGCCCTTGAGGGCGATGGTCATGGTGTTCTTGAAGAGGAGCTTCTGGATTTCGGCATTCAGGATGTGCTCGGGAGTGTAGTTGAGCTCGCTGGAGTAACCGTTGTACCAGTTGAAGTTATAGTCGCTCTTGAAAGTGAGGCCGGGACCGTCCCAGGTCCAGTTGACGGATGCACTTGCCTGGTTGTTGAAGGTCATTGTGTTGTCTGCATTCTCGTTGATGGTGTACCACGATTTGTTCATACGGGTACGGCCGCTCACCGTCACTTCCAGTGCGTCGTTGCGGTAGGTCACGCGGAGGCGCTCCACTGCGCTGACGGTGCGAATGATGTTCTCATCGAACTTGAACGCTTTGTTGTTGTATGCCTTCATAAAGCCGGCGTAGTCCATGTCGCCGGTCGACGCGTCGTAGTAATTGCCTATCTGGGCCGTAACGTCATCGCCACCCACATAGGATGCGCTGGTGCTGTAATTGGCCCTGGACATATTGCTGATGGTGAAGTTGGACTGGCCGAGAGGCATGTTGGCAAAGAGGTTGCCACCGAAGTTGAACGAATCGGGACCGTTGAAAGGCATCGAGTATGCCGCGCCGTTGGGGCCGTACCAGGTTGCCGTAGTGATGGGCTCCTGCACGTAGGAACCGTTGAAGCGCACGTTCACGCTTGCGAAGGTCCTCTTGTTGTTGAATCGGTAGTCTCCGTTGATGCCGTGGCTGAAGTAAGGTGCCAGGTAAGGGTTACCGAAGCTGATACGCAGCGGGTTGCTGTTGTCGGGCACAGGAATCAACTGGGAGACGCTGGGCTGATTGGAGGATCCGCGGTAGAAGATGCGCATATTGGCGTCTTCTCCCATCTCCCACCAGAGCATTCCGCTCGGGGCGAAGCGCCAGCGGGTATCGTCGTACGGGTCGAGCTGCTGGCCGGCACGGTAGGTCTCGTTATGGGTGGTGGTGGG